>JBDHGH010000001.1:0-61222 GCA_039589995.1 Gemmatimonadota bacterium
TATACCGGATGAGAACCACGTATCCAGTACATCCTCATCCCGAACAAGATCGAACCCCTCGTCTGAATCGATACCAAGATCATTCATCATCTTCACGGCTTTACCTAGGACCCAGAGGTCCCCCCCTCCACCCAAAGGGTCGCTGTAGGTCTGGAAGGCCAGTGCGCGGCCGTCGTGTCGCCACGAGTACGCGGTTTGCGCGGCATCGTGCTCGCTCACCTGGCGGGTCGGTGAGCTCCCGTCTGCCTGCGTCACGTGCAGAGCTAGCGGAGCAGCGTGAATGTTCGAGTTATGGCCGATGAGCCGGCTGGTCGGATCCCACACGGGCCAATACTCGACGGCGTCCCCCTCGGTGAGGCGCCGGAGCACAGGTCTCTCCACATCAAAGACCCAGAGTTCCGCTTGACCTTCAAGGATGTTGAGCACGACGGTCTTCCCGTCGGGGGAAACGCGCGGCCCCGCATATGGCCCTTCCTCCACCGGGAGCGGCGTCTTCGTCCCATCGCGATCCACCCAGACCAGTCGTGGGGGCGGAACCACCGATCCGGGAGCGTAGACCAGACGGCCGGTGCGGGAAACGTCGAAGTGCGCGGCCCCCCTACGGTCCGTCCACACCCCCTGCACCAACGGTAGCGCCGATCCGTCAACCGCTCGTGCCTCGAGGTCGAAGGGTGTAGCCATCAGGTTGCCGTTCGAGGCGTACACGAGATGGCCCGTGGGGACGTACCGGCCTTGACTACTCTGTTCGACCAGGACGCGACTCGAATCGGAGGGTCCGCTGTACAACGTCACACGCATATTGGAGGTGCGGAAGTAGCCCGTGTAGAGGAGGTCGTCACCGCCCGGAAGATACGCGGGCCAAAGGTGCGCCTGCTCCGGGTACTCCTGACCCGACACGTATCCGCGGGGACGCGTCACCTGCCGCGAGGAGCCTCCCGCGGCGGGAACCACCGAGAGACCCCTCGGCAGGCCGGCGGAGGCGGACCGCGGGCCGACCACGATCTGGCCATCGGGCCCCCAACTGCCCGCACCATAGCCAGACAGCTCAGCCAACGGGACCGGCGCGCCACCCGTGATAGCCACCTTCTTAACCTGGCCGTCAGCGAAGAACCCGACCCACTCACCGTCCGGAGAGAGGAAGGGAGCTTGCGCTCCTTCCGTTCCCGGAATCGCCTCGAACTCGAGGCTTGCCAGCTCGTGCCGCAACAGACGGACCGTATCGCTCTGCTCGGCGGCGCAGATCAGCGTGCGCCCATCCGCGGAGAAGGCAACAGAGGGTCCCGGCTCTGCCAGCGTGTACCCCTCCGGCAGATCGATCTCGAAACGAAGCAACGAGGGGGCACTGCCTTGCGTTCGCATACCGGGTTGTGATCGTCCGACCAGCCACCCGATCACCCAAGACACGAGGACAAGGGTTCCCACCAGGATGATTGCCCGTGGCGAGCGCCACACATCACCACGCGTGGCAGGTTGCGTCGCCGGCCCCGGCAACAAGAACGCACGGTTGGCGAGCGCGTCAGCGAACTGCTCTGCCGACGCGAATCGATCTGCTGGCAGCTTCGCCAACGCCCGCGTGAGCGCGGCGTCAACGTTAGCCGGCACCATCGGCCTTCGGGCCGCAACGGGGACGGTCTCCTCGGTCACGACCTTGGTCACCACTGCTTGGACCGTGGGCCCGGTGTGCGGGGGTTCTCCGACCAGCATTTCGTACATCACCGCGCCCAACGAGTAGACGTCGCTGCGGGCGTCGACCTGTCGATCCGCCGTTGCCTGTTCGGGACTCATATATTCCGGTGTGCCCAGCGACAGCCCGGTCTCGGTGACTCGATCACCCCCGGCCGAGGTAACAGCCAGCGCGATCCCGAAATCCGCCACGACCGCCTGCCCGTCCTGTAGGAGAATGTTGCCCGGCTTGATATCGCGGTGAATGACATCGCGGTGGTGCGCGTGCGCCGTGGTGCGCGTGCGCCAACGCCGCCGCCACCTGCGTTCCGATTTCGACGGCCTCGTTCACGGGTAGCTGCTTCTCGCGGGCGATTCTATCGCGGAGCGACTCGCCCTCGACGAAAGGCATCACGTAGTAGAGGAACCCCTCGGCCTCGCCCGAGTCGTGCAACGGCAGGATGTGCGGGTGGTGCAGGTTGGCGGTGACCTTGATCTCGTTAAGGAAGCGCTCGGCGCCGAGCACTGCGGCCAGCTCGGGTCGCAGCACCTTGACCGCTACCTTGCGGTCGTGCTTGGGGTCATGGGCGAGGTAGACGGTCGCCATGCCGCCCGCGCCGAGCTCGCGCTCGATGCGGTAGCGGTCGGCCAAGGCAGAAGCCAGGCGCTCGGGCACATCGGTCATGGAAGGGACTCCCCCTCGAGGGCCGGCAGGCCGGTGGTCCGACCGCGGCCGAACCTGCCAACGATTATCAATATGGGGCCGGTGACATATGGTGAGTCAAGTCGGGCGAGTTGTGTCATCCCTTGCCCAAGGCGACAGAGTTCCCAAGTTTGCCCCACACCCCGACCAGTCGCAGCTACCTGTACCCATTTTGGAGGTTTTGTATGAGGCGGTCAGCGCGCGGTTGGATCACGCTCACCCTGCTTGCCACGCTGTTCGCGGCGGCGAGCTGTTCGTCCAGCAAGTCGACGGAATCGGCGGCGGAGGCCGCACCGGAAGCGGCCCCGATCGAGGTGCCAGTGGCGTCCCAGGAGCCGGTGGTCATCCTCTCAGGGGTTGAGGCGGTGGAGGCCGCCGGGCTCGGGAAGATGTGGACCTTCGACAAGGTTCCCCTCGATTACTTGGAAGAACGTTACAACTTCACTCCCAGCGAAGAGTGGTTCGAGCATGTGCGGCTCGCCTCGTTGCGCTACGGCGGCGGGTGCTCGGCCTCGTTCATCTCGCCGAGTGGCCTGGTGATGACCAATCATCATTGCGCCAGGGGATGTATCGCTGCGGTGTCGTCCGAAGAGCACGACTATGACACCGAGGGATTCTATTCTGGCTCGAAGGATGGTGAATTGACGTGCCCGGGCCTGTTCCTTGACCAGCTAGTTGGCATCGAGGAAGTGACGGCACGGGTGGACGGTGCTGTACCCGCAGGTGCCACGGATGAAGAGGCCACGCAGGCTAAGCAACAGGAATCGACCCGCATCGATGAGGCGTGCGAGGCGGGTAGCGGGTTGAGATGTCAGGTCGTCTCGCTGTACAACGGCGGGATTTATTCGCTGTACAAGTACAAGCGCTATACCGATGTGCGTTTGGTGTTCGCGCCAGAAGGCCAGGCCGCGTTCTTTGGTGGTGATCCCGACAATTTCACCTACCCGCGTCACGACCTGGACATCACGTTGGTCCGGGCGTACGAGAACGGCCAACCTGTCCAACCCGAGCACTACTTCAAGTGGAGCGAGTCGGGCGCCGACGAGGGTGAGTTGGTCTTCGTTACGGGCAATCCGGGCTCAACGGGCCGACTGCTGACTTTGGCTCAGCTCGAGTACCTGAGAGAAGCGGCCTACCCGACGATGCTTCAGCAGTACGACGAACGTGTTGTCATCGCTCGGGCGCTGGCAGAAACGAGCCCCGAGCTGGAGATGCGCTACCGTAACTTGATCTTCGGGATAGAGAACTCGACCAAGGCCGTGACAGGGTATCTGGGCGGACTCGAGGATCTGGAGCTGATGAAGCGCAAGAAGACTTGGGAGAAGAGTTTCCGATCCGCTGTGGCTGCCGATCCCCAGCTTCAACAACAGTACGGCGATGCTTGGGATGAAATTGCCAAGGTCAACAAGGAGCTCATCGCGATGGATGCGGAGCGGCGTTTCACGTCGTTCTCGAACTTCCGCTTGCTTACGACAGCGCGCGATATCGTTCGACTGACGGGAGATTTGTCGAAACCGGCAGCTGAGCGGCAGTACAGCGAGCAGCAGATCGCTGCCATGCAACGCAGGATCGACTCCACCCGGCCCATCGACGTCGAATACGAGAAGCGACTGCTGGCGTTGCGTCTCGCCTCAGCGCTAGATGCGCTGGGTCCTGACGACCCCTTCATCAAGGCAGCCCTGCAGGGACGTGATCCCTCCGCTACTGCGAAGGCGATGTACAACGGCACGACGCTCACGAGCGTCGAGGCGCGGACCGCATTGGTGGAAGGAGGTGCGTCGGCGGTCGCCGCCTCGCAGGACCCGGCTATCGTGCTGGCTCGCACGGTCGACGCTCGGACCCAGGAGTTGTCCCAGCGAGCACAGGAGCTGGGCGCGATAGAGTCGGTGAACGAAGAAAAGGTTGCGGAGGCGCTCTTCCACATTTACGGGACGGCTCTGCCGCCGGACGCGACGTTCACTCTGAGGCTGTCCGACGGCGTGGTCGCGCGCTATCCGTTGAACGGCACGTACGCACCCTATAAGACCACGTTCTACGGTCTGTTCGATCGGGCGGCCTCGTTCAATCACAAGGACCCCTGGATCGTAGCGCCGAAGTGGAAGGCGGCGAAGGATCAGCTGGCCATGTCCACACCACTGAACTTCGTTTGCACGGCGGACATCATTGGCGGTAATTCGGGCAGTCCGGTCATCAATCAGAATGCCGAGGTCGTCGGCCTGGTGTTCGACGGCAACATGGAGATGCTGCCGAACCGTTTCCTTTACACCGACGATGTCTCGCGCACGGTGTCGGTGCATTCGGAGGCGATCATCGAGGCGCTGCGAAAGATCTATGATGCGAACGCCTTGGCCGATGAGATCGAGGGCAAACGCTAAACAGAGGCCACACCATGGCTGAAGCGACTGAGCGACGCCGGCTGTCACCGAAGGCGTACGAAGAAATCCCGGGCGATCAGTACCCGCCGTACATAACGGCGGAAGAGCGCCTCAAGGAATTCACCTTGCGCGCCGTGTTCCTGGGCGTGCTGTTCGGGATCATGTTCGGCGCTGCCAACGCCTACCTGGGCCTGCGTGTGGGCCTCACTGTTTCCACGTCGATACCCATCGCCGTCATGACGGTGGCCGTCTTCCGAGCACTTCAGGGTGTCTGGGGCCACTCGACCATCCTCGAACACAACATGTCCCAGACGGTGGGTTCTGCGTCGTCCAGTCAGGCGTCGGGCTTGATCTTCACCATCCCGGCGCTGTTTCTCTGGGGGTTCAGCCCCGGGGTCTTGAAGTTGTTGGTCATCGCTTTGGCGGGTGGACTTCTGGGCGTTCTGTTCATGATTCCGCTGCGCCGGTTCCTGATCAAGAAGGAGCACGGCAAGCTGCCGTACCCGGAAGGCACCGCGTGCGCCGAAGTACTTGTGGCGGCGGATGCGGGCGGCTCGCATGCGCAGAACGTGTTTTGGGGATTAGGCATCGGGGCGGTGTACCAGTGGCTGATGCGTGGTCTGGTGCTGTGGCCGCAGGACTTCTGGCAGAGGGTGCCGTTCCTACCGAGGGGCGAGATTGGGCTAAGAGCGAGTCCGGCCCTTCTCGGCGTCGGATATATCCTCGGCGCCCGAGTCGGGACCATCATGGTCGCGGGTGCAGCGATTGCCTCGCTGATCCTCATTCCAGGGATCGTGATTCTGTTCGGGGATGCGACCACGCCGATCTATCCGGAGACCGAGCGGCTCGTCTCGGAAATGAGTCGTGGTGAGCTTTGGCATCGCTACATCCGCTACCTGGGCGCCGGCGCCGTAGCGACGGCGGGCATCGCCACACTGGTGCGATCGGCTCCGATGATCGTGACTTCGTTCAAAGAAGGGATGGTGACTTCGTTCAAAGAAGGGATGCGAGGCCTGCGAAGCAGGGTAGGAGGAGCCACGGTCGAGGCGGCTGTAATCAAGCGAACCGATGACGACTTGCCCCTGAATTTCGTGATGCTTGGCGTTGCAGTTCTCGTTCTCTTCTTGGCTGTGATGCCGCAAGTCTTCGGAGTGTTCGATTCGTTCGCTGCCCGGATAATCGGCGCGGTGTTGGTGGCGATTTTCGCCTTCTTCTTCGTGACCGTCTCCAGCAGGATCGTTGGCTTGGTCGGCGTTACTTCCAATCCCACGTCGGGGATGACGATCGCGACCTTGTTGGGAACCAGTCTCGTGTTCGTTGGGCTCGGCTGGACCGATGACGTCGGCCGGGTCGCAGCCCTTTCCATCGGTGCCGTTGTGGCGATCGCGGCCTCCATCGCCGGTGACACCTCTCAGGACCTGAAAACGGGATTCCTTTTGGGAGCGACGCCGAGACGCCAGCAGACCGGCGAGTTGATCGGTGTCTTGACGGCGGGCTTCTTTGTCGTAGCGAGTCTGCTGGCCCTGGAGAGAGCGTACGGATTCGGCGGCGAAGAGTTGCCGGCTCCCCAGGCGAACATGATGATGCTGGTCATCGACGGCGTCCTGTCTCAAGAGATCCCCTGGGGCTTCGTCCTCGTGGGTGTTGGGTTAGCCTTGGCGGCGGAGATCTTCCGCGTGCCTTCTCTGCCCTTTGCTGTGGGCATCTACCTGCCGATCACGACACTGGCGCCGATCTTCGTTGGCGGAGTAATTCGCAAGGTGCTCGAGGATCGTGAGAGGGACGAGGAATCCAAGAACGATGTGCGCGAGAAGGGTGTGCTGTTCGCTTCTGGCTTGGTAGGAGGCGTGGGTATCATGGGGGTGGCCATCGCCTTCTGGGCAGGCGCGACCGGTAACATACCAGAAGGCTTCGGTTACGAGTGGATGGGCCCGTTCGCTCGGTTCGCAACCTTGGCGGTCTTCGCGCTGCTGGCGGTCATGATCGTCAAGGCGGCCCGTCGCTCTTTGAACAGCGACTAGAAGCAAGTGAGTGATCACCAAGAACCGCCGTCCGGCGTGGTTGGGTCTCAAGACGCGTTCGAACAAGTCGGAACGCTTACGCGACTCTCGGACGGCCGGGACTTTCCGCTGGGCTTCGGTTGCTTGCGAATCGGTCGGCAGCGGCGAGCCGACCTCCCCCTCTCTGACAAGACCGTGTCGCGCCACCATGCTGACATCTGCTACGAGAGCGGCCGTTACGTTCTGTATGACTATAGTGCCAACGGAACGTGGGTCGATGAAACGCTGATCGCTGTCGCCCACACTCTGCGCGACGGAAGCGCGGTGAAATTCGGGCGCGTCGAGTTCCGCTTCACTGTGAAGCAGGTACCGAAAAGTGTCGCGGCTCAGACGGAAGCAATGGTGGCTACGAGAATCCCTCGCTGGTCGACGCGCCTCATCAAGGGTGGCAAGAAGAGGGGGAAGGAGTACCGAGGGTTTCGGGTGCGGTGGCTGATCGCCATCATCGCGTTGGCGGTTGTGGCCGCAGCCACGGTCTATTTTTTCTTTCCAGAACTGATAAGCCGGATAGCGGGATAGCCGCCTCTTCTCCGCTGACCTCTCAACGTTCCTGCGGTCTTGGGGGGATCTCGACGTCGATAGGTTTTTCGGTGATCGAAGACTTCGCGTCCGCCCCATAGCTCTCCAATTCCATCTTTCCGCCCGATTGGAAGAGCTTCACCATTCCGAAAGGGATATCGGCGAGCCATACGTCGGTTGGAGTTTCACCTCCCGCGCGGTAGTGACGCGCGTCGAAGGCGCCTGCCGGGACCGTAATCCGTTCCATGCCCAGATCCACAGCTGTGGCACATTGATCCTCCCAGCCGGGGCCCGGATCAGTATCGCCCAAGGCAGCGAGCATCTCCAGCGGAACCCTTTGTGCGGGCTGCCCCGGCATCTTGACGATGTAGCCCGCTATGTCGGCATTCTCGAAGGGGTAGAACGGCACCAGCATCTGGACGATGACTTGCGCGCCCACCGCCGGAGGCACGCTGAGCACCTCGATCCAGTAGTGGGTCACGCCATCGACGTTCTCCTTGCCGACCACGGCGAAACGAATGGGCATTTGCTCGTCCTCGGTGTTGGAGAATAGTACGTCGGCAAAGTGCCCAACCTGGGGTGCGGGATACACGTTGGGGCATGGCCCGTCTGCGCCTTGCCCGCAAAGGTCACCGGCAACGAGCAAACCCGTCAGGGCCAAGGCGATGCTGGCGGCGTGCGGCTTCATGGGTACCCTCCGAAAACGGGACAGCTTTGAAGCATGCCTTAACTTGGCTGTACCTTGGGAACGGGTCAACGATAAAAAACGGGCGGCCCGAAGGCCGCCCGCGTATATCATATTGCCTTTGATAATTGATACTAGAAAAAGAGCGAGAGCCCGATCAAGAGAAGACCGAGTCCAACGATCTCTTCCATCAATACGAATGCCTGTTCGATGCCGACAAAGATCTCGGCTAGTGCGAACAGCTGCTCCTGGGTGAGGGGCGTGCCCTCGGCGCTCGTGACCGCTACGTCGTCGGTTTGGATGTTTCCGGAGAACACAGCCACCGCGGTATTGCCGAAGAAGATGCCGCTACCCCCTTGAAGGGTCCCGTCCTCGGCCACCAAGAGCACGAAGAGAATTTCGTCGTCACCGTTGGTGATCTCGATGGAAAACGTGCTGGCTCCCGATGTCGACTCGCTGAGGTCGAGCGTCATGCTGAGCGCTCCAGCGCTCAACGTGAAGACCATGCTCGAGCCCGTTGCTTCGGTGCCGGAGAAGTTGAAATCGAAGTCGAGGTTGTCCGTTCCGTCGGAAAGTAAGCCATCGACCAACAGGGTGCCGCCAGTTTCCGAGGCACTGCCGGTAATCCTGTAATAGAGCACTTCCCCTTCATCGATGGTGACGACGCTCAGCGTCACGTCCACCGCGACCGGAACCACGGCAAAGTTGCTGGCGTCGATGAAGTCGAGGTGGCCGATCTCGTTCAGCGTCACGATCCCATCGTAGAGGACGAAGCGTACGCCGTTGGGCGGCGCTCCGGCCCGCTGTCCCGGCTCATACTGTCCGGTCTGCGAATTCCACTCGAACGTCGTTCCGAGATACTGGGACGGGATCGCCATCAACGTGGCTCCCGACCTCTTGCCCGTATACACCGAGCCGAGGTTTTCACGCAGGCGGTCGGCCAACCCGCTTAGTGAAGCCTCTTCGGGAGTCAGCGACAGATTGAAGGGCGTAATCGACGGAAGCGCTGTGCCAATTTGAGCACCGAAGATCTCGAGGCTCTGCAAGCCCTGGTTGTTCACGAAGAACTGATTGACGACCTGGTTCACAGCCGCTTGGGTACCCTCGACATCGACGTCACCGTCGAGTCCCGTGGAGTCGTCGCACGCGGCGAAGACCGACAGCGCGAGCGCAAAGACACCGATCCGTGTAGGCCAAACCGGGTTCCATGTCTTCATCATCCTACCTCCCAGTTTCGATGATGGTGTTTCAAGAGACCGTAGGACTTCCTAGGGTCAGATGTGAGAGACATTACAACTGGGGACAGGGGGACCACGTCGCGGCTGCGACGCGTTAGCGGTCAGACAATCTCAAGCTATCAGAATGCCATTAGGACGCAAGCTTCTCTTGGAGCGAAAAAGGGAGCGGCGCCAGTCGATTCTTGGTGCTAGAGCTGGCCACTTTGGCTAACTCCTGCGGGCTTGGACGCGGAGAGCTTGAAGGCGACGTAGAGCGCCAGAGCCAGTGAGACAAGGTCGATCCAGCTGTATTGGCGGATTAGCCCGGCCCCCAGGGCGCTGATGCTCGTGAGGTTGGCGATGATACCGCCGAATCCCAAGTCATCCTGCCAGGCGGACAAGGCTGCGCCGGCCAAGGTCGCTCCGAGCAGGGAGCCGACAAGTGTTCCCGCGACCCCAACGACTCGGAAGTTTGTAGTGTGGCCGTCGCCTTGGAGTCGTACGCTCATCCCGACCATCAGACCGATCACCAACGCGAGCGGGCTGGCTCCGTGCCCGGCTCCGATGGACAGCCCCGCCCAGATGATCGCCCCTGCTACGGCCGCGCCGAGAGCCGCGCCGATGGCGCGTATCAGGTTGGGGCCACCCTCCTTGGCAGCAGCTGCCGCGGCGCCGGATACGCCTTCTACGTCTAGCAGGATCTTCTTGCCCGAGCTCGTCTCGATTATTGCGGGTTCGGAACTGGCGCCCATCAGGATCGCCTCGACCTCGTCGACGTCGGGCAGGGCACGCCCAAATTCCTCCTCAGGGAAAAACGTCGGGCGAGTCGCCTTCCTCCCTTTCGGCGAACCGACCGAATCGCCCGGTTCGAGCGGTCGGTCGAGTTCGGCGAAGGTTTCGTCTTCCCACTCGGCGTCGACATCCAGGAGCATCTCAAGCTCGCTGGGCTCCTCGGTTGTGCTCCGGTCGCCGCCAAAGGTTGCGGCGGTGTCGGCAGTCGCCGGTTCGAGCTGGGCGGAATCGGTGAATCCGGGCTCATCGAGGATGTCTATCGACGGCTCCATCTCGAGAGTGCGATCCGGGTCGAATTCGAGCTCGGCCGTTTCAGATTCGAAGGGCTCGGGCTCTGTCTCGAGAGCAGGAACTGTTTCGTCCTCAGGAACTTCTATCTCGTCAGGTAAGATCTCTTCGATCGTCTCTGGCTCTTCTGGCTGCTCTATGTCGGCCGAAGGTTCTCTTAGGGCGGTCGAGGGAACTGGGGTGGGTGGGACCTCGGTGATTTCGGGATTGATCGCCGGTGCTTCAGTGGTCAATGCAATCGGGATGCCGTGCTGGCCGACTTGGGATTCGAACTCGATACCGTGCTTGCTCAACTCATAGCCGACACGGCGTAGGAACTCTATAGAATCGTCACCGGGTTGCACGGCACAAACCAGGCGCACTATCGCGTCCTGTGGCCGCTGGCCATGCTCCTCGGCGAACTGCTTCCCTTTGATGTAACGGACGTAGTGCTTGACCTTCGCAGACATCTGCCGGTGCATGAGCTCTGTCTCATGCCATGGCCGATTCTCCTCGATCAGCAGGACTATCTTTCCCGTCAACTCATCCACGGTTGTTTGGTCGACCGTGGTGGGTTCCGACATCATCCTCCGAGATCCCCCGCGTCTAGACTGCTGATTCGATACGGTAGACTATGGAGCCATCGCCGGGCTCGGCGGTAGCCTTTCCGTCTGCAACGAGCGACATCAAAGCGAGCTCGACCTCCATTTCTGGTAATCCCGAATGGGTCGCTGCCTCTGCTGCCGTGATTCGGCCTTCTTGGGCGAGGGCGCGCCACACGATCTGGTCCTTAAGGCTGGCGAGTCGCTCTTGCTCCGGGTCGCTCTTGCTGGCCCCTCGCCAGCCTGCCCAGAACATGGCAGCGCCAACGACGGCGGGGACGACTCCAAGGGTGAAAATGGCAATGAAGTCGAGGCCACTTGGCAAGCTCACGACGAACCATAACAGCGTGAGCATCACCAGCCCAAACGTGAAAAGCAGCCCGCCTAAGGAGGTCTTTGACACGCTAGTAACCTAACATTTATGCGAAATAGAGGCCAGCGAGCGAGGCCAGCTTCCATAGCCCTTCGGGTTTGAGCAGCGAATAAGCGGCGAGGGCCGCGGCGTATGCGAGGACGAACCAGGCGAGCCGCGAGGCGGGCACGATGGGGCGGTCCGCTTCCTGGCGGCGCAAGATCTCCGCAAATGCCAGCGCCAGCTGAAGCGCTATGATGCCTATCGAGGCGGGTCGCAGGTGCTCGGCCCAGGGGTACCCGAGCAGCAGCCCTGCGCCTAAGAAACCCAGGTCTTCTGCCAAGATGAGCTTGACGGCCGGTGCGAACCCCCGCTCGCGTCGAGCCGACCATGCGCTTACGGAATAACCGGCTCCAAGCAGGGTAGAGACGACCAGGGCCGCGGTGACTATGGGAAATCCGCGGAGGTTAGCGATCGGCGCGTAGGCTATATGGCCTGCAGCGATGAGCAGAAGAATGATGGGCGTCGCTATGGGTCGCGGCGAAGTGGGTTCCGTCTGCCGTGTCATCGCGTCCGGGTGTGAGAGAGCGATCCGCGCTTGCTGGAAGCGCTTTGGCAGCGATGCTAGGGCCACGTAGAACGGGGCACAAGGAGCGTCGGCCAAGGGCCGGCTGGCCTGCCCGGCCATGGCTCAATACTTTGCCGGACCATGAAACACGGCGTTGCACTGTTTCTAGCTCTGTCCTTATGCGTTCCTGCCTTGGCTGCCGCGCAGGGCGCAGTCGATCCGAACCATGGCCTGGTGGCAGTCGCCCAGCAACTGCGTGGCCTCGGAAACGTCAAGCGCGTGCTGATTATCGGTGCGCACCCTGATGATGAGGACACTTCCTTGCTGGCCTTGCTGGTTCGGGGCCGGGGTGCCGACGCGGCCTACCTGTCCCTAAACCGGGGTGAGGGTGGCCAGAACCTGATCGGTCCGGAACTCGGAGTCGGGCTAGGGCTAGTGCGAACGGAGGAACTGCTGGCAGCACGGCGGTTGGACGGGGCGGAGCAGTTTTTCAGTCGCGCGTACGATTTCGGCTATTCGAAGTCTGCAGCGGAGACTTTTCGGTTTTGGCCGCGAGACTCGCTGCTGGCTGATGTCGTTGACGTGGTGCGGCGATTCCGTCCACAGATCATCGTGTCGACTTTTTCGGGAACGCCCCGCGATGGTCACGGTCAACACCAGGTCGCGGGAATACTGGCCAGGGAAGCCTTCGACATCGCAGGTGATCCCGGTCGCTTTCCGGGCCAACTGGAAAGTCTGGAACCGTGGACGCCGCTAAAGCTCTATCGTTCGACGCGTTTCGACCGGGATGCCACCACTCTTACGGTTGAGACCGGCAAACTCGATCCGCTGTTCGGGCGCTCCTACCACCAGATCGCCATGGCGAGCCGCAGCCAGCATCGCTCCCAGGACATGGGTCGCATCGAATCGCTCGGCCCGCGGAGCACGAACCTCCAGTTGCTGGAGAGCAGAGTTGCCATGGGCTCCTCTGGGGCGGAGACGTCTCTTTTCGATGGCGTCGACACGACGCTTGCCGGTCTAGTGGAAGAGATTCCACACGGCAGCACACGCGATGCGCTAGAGGAGAATCTTCACGAGTACTTGACCCGCGTGAACCGGGCCCGGCTCATGCTGGGCAATGGGTCGTCCGCGCCATTGGTCTCCGTATTGAGCGATGCGCTCATCTCCCTTCGCAGAATGCTTGAGCTGACGAACGCCGTGGGCCCTCGAGCGAGTGGACTGCGGATTGCTCTCGACCAGGACGAGTGCAAGCTGCAGATAGCGCTGAGCGAGGCGGCTGGCGTAATTGTCGAAGCGTTCAGCGATGACGACTTGCTGGTACCCGGTCAGCAAATCGAAGTGGAAGTCCAAGCTTGGAATGGTGGCGATATCGAAGTCGCTCTCGATCAACTCGTACTTCGGGCGCCGCCGGGGTGGACCGTTCAAGCAAGCGGGCGCCAAACCGTGGAGCTATCTCCCGGCACACTGACGACCCACCGCTTCTCGCTTGTGGTACCCGAGGATGCGGATTTCACGAAGCCCTATTTCCTTCGGACTTCGGTGGGGACGGGCATCTATCATTGGCCCAAGGATGAGCCTGCTCGCACGAGACCGTCTGACCCGCCTCTGATCGAAGCCCATGCCAAGTTTTCGGTAGCAGGGACCCATGTAGAGCGAACAGCTGCCGTGGTCCACCGTTTCGCGGACCAGGCGATCGGCGAGATCCGACGACCGCTGTACGTTGTTCCGGCGGTGAGTGTGGAGATTGTACCGCGGACGGCCGTATGGCCGTTGAAGGAGAACGAAGGGTTGACGTTCAGCGTCGGTCTTACCGGCCAAGCGCCGGGCGGAGTCGAGGGTGTCGCGTTTCTCGAAGTCCCCAGCGGCTGGACGGTGAAGCCGTCGCGAGCGTCGTTCGAACTGCCCGAGCCGGGCAGAACCACTACCGTCGACTTCCGAGTTATGCCCGAGTCTCGGATCGAGACGGGTCGTTTCGAATTACGAGCTATTGCCGAGACTATCGATCAGCGCCGGTTCGATATCGGCTACGCCATAATCGACTATCCTCACACGCAACATCGCCTGCTGTTCGAAGAGGCCGCAGCCAGGATCGAAGCCATCGAGCTATCGATAGACCGGAGTCTTCAGGTCGGATATGTGCCTGGGGCCGGCGACGCGGTAGCTGAGGCGGTCGCTGCCCTGGGCGTGACGGTCGACGTTCTTGATAGTCGCGCGGTGGAGTCGGGCGAGCTCTCGGCCTACGATGTCATCGTCATGGGGATTCGGGCTTACGAAGCGAACCCGGTGTTGGTCGCAAACAACGATAGGTTTCTAGAGTGGGTGCGTGGAGGCGGTACGCTCATCGTGCAGTATCAGCAGTACGGCTACTTCAACGGCGACAACGCAGCATACCCGCTGAGTGCCCGTCGACCACACGACAGGGTGACCGATGAGACTGCCCCGGTGACGATCCTCATTCCCGAACACCCGGTATTCAACCATCCGAATCGCTTGGGACCGCGGGATTTCAGTGGGTGGGTTCAGGAGCGCGGGTTGTACTTCGCCAGCGAGTGGAGCGAGCAGTACGAGGTCCTGCTAGAGATGGCCGACCCGGGCGACGCAGCGGTGCGAGGCGGCCTGCTGCTGGCCCGCTATGGGGATGGACTTTACGTGTACACAGGACTATCCCTGTTCCGTCAACTTCCTGCCGGTGTTCCGGGGGCCTATCGGCTCCTTGCGAACCTACTGAGTCTGAAGGGAAGATGATCACAAGGTCGCTGTTGTTGTTGACGACGTGCGGGCTGATGGCTTGCTCCGAGGGACGAACTGTCCTGACGGTCTATTCGCCGCACGGCGAAGGTCAACTGGTACTTTTCGAAGAGCGGTTCGAGGCAGCGCATCCAGGCGTGGATGTCCAGTGGGTGGATATGGGATCGCAGGAAGCGTTGGATCGTATTCGCTCCGAGCGCGCGAACCCGCAGGGCGATGTGTGGTATGGAGGGCCTGCCCTATTCTTTTCTCGTGCGTCAGCCGAGGGACTGCTCGAGCCGTACAAACCGAACTGGGCGGACAAGGTCATTCCCGAGGCGCGCGGCGCAGACGATCTCTACTACGGTGTCTACCTGACGCCCGCCGTAATCGCCTACAACAGCGATGCGGTGGCCCCCGACGAGGTTCCTCGTGACTGGGATGGCATTCTTGACCCACGCTGGTCGCAGCAGGTGTTGATCCGCGACCCCATCGCGAGCGGGACGATGCGGACCATCTTCGGGATGATCATGTATCGCGGGCTGGAGGCGAGCGGTGACACTGCTACAGGTTATGATTGGCTTCGTCGGTTGGACGCGCAGACGAAGGAGTACGTCCTCAATCCCGCCATTCTGTACCAGAAGCTAGCAAGGCAAGAGGGATTGATCACGCTGTGGAACCTGCCCGACGTGCTGCGCGCAAAGGACAAGGGATTCCCGTTGGACTACGTTTTGCCAGCCAGTGGGACGCCGATTCTCGTCGACGGCATCGCCTTAATCAAGGGTGCCAAACGGCTGGAACTCGCCGCGGAGTTCGTGGACTATGTGGGATCGATCGAGGGGCAACTGGTCGCAGCGCGGCTGGCTTTCCGCAATCTGACCCGAACAGACATACCGGAGGATTCGTTGCCCGCTTGGCTGATTCACGTCAATTCTCAGCTCGAGCCGATGGACCTCGATTGGCTCTTAATGGAAGAGCGAGGCCGCGAATGGATGAGGTATTGGGACAATCATATACGCGGCACGGGTCATCGCTGAACCCGAGGTAGAACGTTGAGCGGCTCTTCCTTTCTCGAACTCGATCGACTGACCCGCTCTTTTGCGGGCACAGCGGCTGTGTACGAGCTTTCGATCGACGTGGCCGAACATGAGATCGTCACATTGCTGGGTCCAAGCGGTTGCGGCAAGACGACGACTCTTCGGATGATCGCCGGTTTCGAGCACCCGGACTCGGGCTGCGTAGTGCTCGAGGGTCGCAATATCACGGGCACCCCCCCGCAGAAGCGGGGGTTCGGAATGGTATTTCAGCACTACGCGCTTTTTCCCCACTTGAGTGTTGGCGCCAACGTATCGTTCGGCTTAGAGACCGCAGGATATTCCAAGAGCGAGACCCGCGAGCGCGTGGCGAGCGCGCTGGACCTCGTTCGCTTGCCGGGCATAGAGGATCGCTCCGTTGGCTCGCTTTCGGGTGGGCAGCAGCAGCGAGTGGCGTTGGCACGCGCCCTGGCGCCGGAACCACGAGTGCTACTCCTCGACGAACCGCTATCGAACCTCGACGCTGCGTTGCGCGAGCAGACCCGTCGCGAGTTGCGGTCGCTGGTGAAGGAAATCGGGATCACCACAGTCTACGTCACTCACGACCAAGAGGAAGCGTTCGATCTATCGGACAGGATCGCCGTGATGCGCTCGGGCCGACTAGATCAACTGGGCCCTGCCGAGGAGCTCTATCACCGGCCAGCCACCGATTTCGTAGCAACGTTCTTGGGACGCGCCGGCGCGGTGGATGGTACGGTGGCCGGGCCCGCAGAGGGTGGCTCCGTGCCGTGCGCGCTGGCCGGCCCTGTTGTTTGGCCAGCGCTGTTGCCCGGCAGCAAATCCGCCGTTGCTGAGGGAGAGAACGTGAGGATTCTCGCACGACCCGAAGCCCTAACCTTCGTTTCAACGGGTGCCGATGGCGCACTTCGCGGTCGCGTGGTCGACCGTCGCTTTGCCGGATCGGTATACGTCTACACGGTGAGCGTTGGTGGCGGTGAGCTCGAAGTACAGGCCGATGGCGAAGCGGCTTCGCCGGGCGATGACGTGGGCGTCCAGCCGCGCAACGCGCCTGCCGGCATCTTCGCGTTTTCGCGGGCACAGACCGCCGCCGGATGAGCACTACACGACAGGGCGGTCGCAGGCTTGGTTTGAGGGCACGGCTGCTGGTGGTGGCGGTCTTCGTCGTTCTCATTTGGGCGGTGGTCTACCCGAATCTCGTGGTGGTCGGCGAAAGCGTGAAGGGCGACGGCGCGATCACGTTCGGTCACTACGCAGAATACTTCCAGACACCTTCCGAGCTGCGTGCGCTTTGGTCGAGCGTTTGGATCTCGATCGCTACCGTGCTGCTGTCAGCGCTCATCGGCGTGCCGCTCGCGTTCCTCTTCGCCCGCTATGAATTTCCCGGACGTCGGGTGCTGGGTGCCCTGGCGGCGATGCCAGTGCTACTGCCTCCGCTGGTGGGCGTGATCGCGATTCTCTTTCTGTATGGTGAGAGCGGAATCGCTACTCGCTCCCTACAGGCATTCCTCGGGCTCGAAGAAGCGCCGTGGCGACTCCGAGGAGCTGGCGCGATCCTCGCCGTACATGCCTACTCGATGTACGTGTACTTCTACCTGTTCACTCTTGCCGGGTTGGCGCGATTGGACCCGGCGGTGCACGAGGCGGCGGCCTCGCTGGGAGCGGGTCGCTTTCGCACGCTCACGCGCGTGACCTTGCCGCTGTTAACGCCGACGATGGCAGGGGCCGCACTACTCACGTTCATGACCTCGATGGCATCGTTCAGCGCGCCTTACGTACTGGGCGGCGGTTTTCGTGTGATGACCACGCAGATATTCAACAGCAAGCTTCAGGGCGAAACTTCGATGGCCATGGTCGAAACGGTAATGCTCGCCGCTGTTTCGCTGATGGTGTTGTGGCCGTTGTCGCGTTGGGAGGGAAGTCGAGAATACGTAGCGCCGGGCAAGGGTACCCGCGCCGCTCGAAGACCGGTCCGGTCGCGTTGGGCGACGATCGGAGTGCCGACGATTGCCGGTCTTGGTGTCGTCCTGTTGTTGCTGCCGCATCTCACTTTAGTGCTCGTCTCGCTCGTTCCCGATGGGAGTTGGACAACTCAAACGTTACCCCCCGAGTATTCTCTGGAGAACTACGCCCAGTTGTTCGGTGACGCACGGACCTTCCGGCCGATCGTAAACTCGTTGCTGATGGCCAGTGCTGCGACTGTCATCGCCGTGGCTTTGGCTCTCGCGGTTGGCCAGCTCGTCGTGCGCTGGCGCGTGAAGGGCCGTGGCCTGTTGGAGGCCATGCTGGCATTGCCGTGGGCGCTCCCGGGCACCGTGTTGGCGATTGCACTGGCGACCACTTTCAGCGTGAATCAGCCGTGGGTCGGCCGAATCGTATTGGTGGGGACGGCCTGGATCTTGGTGTTGGCCTACACCCTGAGGGTGTTGCCTCTGACCGGGCGTGCCGCCTTGGCCGGATTCCGTCAACTCGATCCAAGCTTGGAGGAGGCAGCGGCGTCTCTGGGGGCGGGCGCCTGGCGAACTTTGCGTCGCGTGACGATTCCAGGCCTACTGCCGGCCATCGCGGTTGGGGCGTCGCTGGCGTTTGTCACCGGGCTAGGCGAGTTCGTCGCGTCGATCGTACTCTATACCCATCGCACTCGCCCCATCTCCATCGAGATATTGTCACAGCTGCGGGATTTCGATCTGGGTACGGCCGCTGCTTACGGTGTTCTCCTGATGGTGTTGGTGGCCGCAGCTTTCACCTTCGGGCAGCGGTGGATTCAGGGTGGAAGTGAGCCGGGCTGATGGCCCAGCCTTTGTCGGCGGGTTGGGGGGAGCGCGCTAGCGACGATCTCCCCAGATGTTGGTGCCATCGAGGGTCTTGTCGCCAGCGAACACTCCGCCGGTCACGCCTGCTCCGAAGGCCACAGCCGTCAACGCACCGATCAGGGGAAGAGCCGCCGCCAGGGGAACGGCGACCGCCAGAGCACCGACTCCCGCCAGCCAAGGAGCCGCCTTCTTTCGTGCCTTGGGCACAAACCGCAGTTTCTTGACCACGAATTTCTTGGTGTATTTGTAGCCGCCGTAGGCGGCGCCGCCCGCAAGTAGTAGTTCAACCATTCTGCTATCGAATCCTGGGTTCTGGGTGCCGGAATCGGCCTAACCTGCCTGCCTATAGAGACACTACGGCGGAGGCCGCCTTTGAGATTCAGCGCGTCGGATCAGGGCTGGAAGACCGCTTGCCGCACGTGGCCTCTAGTTAGTACAGTAATAGCATCATAGAGTCGTTGGCGACTAAATAGAAGCCAGCCGCTATCCTACCTCTGAGCCAGTTAAGCGCGGTGTCACGAATCCGAGAGACGTTCGCTTCCTGGAATATCGAGCCCCTGGAAAGGTAGCCTTGATGGACCTGTTGAACAGAGCCGACATACGAGCGCTGATGAGCGAGCGCGGGAACTTCTGTGTATCTCTCTACATGCCCGCTCACCGAGCCGGGACTCAGACAAAGCAAGATCCGATACGTTTCAAGAATCTAATCAGGCAGGCGGAGGAGCGATTGACAAACAATGGCCTGCGAAGATCCGAGGCCCAAGAGATTCTCGATCCGGCGCAGCGATTGTTGAACGACGATGACTTTTGGCAGCACCAGGGCGATGGGTTAGGGGTCTTCGCGTCGCCGGTTGTCTTCCGTCACTATCGCTTGCCCTTCGAGTTCCCAGAACTCGTCGTGGTCACCGATCGATTTCACATTAAGCCGCTCTTGACTCTGCTGAGCGTGGATGGGCGCTTTTATGTTCTCGCTCTGAGCCAGAAGAGTGTCCGTCTGTTTCAGGGTACCCGCCAGAGCGTGGCCGAAGTCAAACTCGACAGTATGCCACGGAGTCTGGCGGATGCTCTGGGCCAAGAGGAGCGGGAGAAACAGCTTCAATTCCACTTTGCCACGCCCGGCGGCTCGCCGATTTTTCATGGCCACGGCGGTGGTGGGGCGGACGAGAGTATTCGCAAGAAGAACCTGCTTCGCTACTTCAAACAGATCGACAAAGGGCTGCACGATCTGGTGTGCGCGGAGCGCACGCCTCTGGTGCTGGCCGGCGTCGACTATTTCCTGCCTATCTATCGTGAAGCCAATTCTTGTGCCGAGTTGGTGAAGGATGGGATCAGCGGCAACCCGGATGGGCTGAGTGCCCGCGACCTTCACGACAAGGCCTGGTCCATACTCGAGCCTCGTTTCCAGAAGGCGCAGGATAGAGCTGCGGTCCAATACCAGGAGTTCGCGGGCACCGACCGAGCCTCCCACGATGTGATGACGATCGTCTCTTCAGCACTCCACGGACGAATAGAGTCACTGTTCGTGGCGGTAGGCGTTCAGCAGTGGGGCAGACTCGAGAACGGCGGTGATGTGAAACTCCATGACGCACGGGAGCCCGGCGATCAGGACCTGCTGGACCTTGCTGCGGTGGAAACGCTCGCCCACGCCGGCAACGTCTACGCCGTCGACCCGGGGTCGGTTCCGAATCCTTCGGCGGGCAGTTCGGTAGCGGCCGTTTTCCGCTACTAGTCCGTCTTTGTTGTGCTTGGTTAGTCCTCGCTATTGGGGAGCCGCAACATGCGGTTCCCCCCGATCCTTATCCTTATCCCTCTGAGTCCGCCGCCAAAGCGGTAACCCACACCTATCCGCGGTAGAGTTACGAACCAGATTTTCGCACGGTCGCGGAACCCGAAAGATACACCGAGTTCGTACTGCTGATCGATTCTCAAGGGATTCCCCGTACCTGTGACGAAGGATAGTTCGTTGAACAGGTAGCCCGATTCGAAGTACACGCCGGCGTCGGGTTGTTGGCCGCCGATCTGGAACCAGAGGGGGTGGCGGGCATCGGTAAGGAAGCCAAGGTCGGCCCAATTGTCGTCATCATTCTTGCGCTCAGTCTTGGCCAGACTGTATTGAATCCGGGGCTCTACTCCGAATTCCCACATCTTCCAGGGGATCAAGTACTCCCACCTGATCCCGCCTGCAGAAACCGGAACGGTCTCCCCGCCCTCCGCTTTTGCAACGCCGACGTCGAGAAAGGGCCTGAGTAGTGATCGCTTTCCGGTAGGTATGAGGAATTCGATCCCCGGAACGATTAGGATCGACCGGATGCTCTCGATTTCGAAATCTTCAATCTTCTCAAAGTTGTGTATTCCCAGAACGCCCGAGATTCTCAGGCCGCAAACCCCACTTGTATTTCTCCAAAGACCGCAGCGTGACCGAAATCGGGACTTGGATGAGCGTGACGTCTTGGTCTGCCACGCTGTATCCGCCGAAGCCGTATGTGTGGTCGTATGCGAGATTCACAAGCTCGTCGGGCTCGATCATAGACGAATCTTGCCCGCGGGCAGCGGGTAGGCTCACCGCCGCGGTCGTGAGAAGTGCGATAGTAAGTAGGCGCGAACGACGTCTGTCTATTGTCAGGCTTTCTCTACTTTCACTGCGCAGAACTTGTATTCGGGTATCTTCCCAAATGGGTCCAGGGCGTCGTTCGTGAGCGTATTCGCTGAAGCCTCGCGGAAATGGAAGGGAACGAAGACGTTACCGCGGGAAATCCCGGTTGCTGGGCGCGCCTTCAAAGTGATAGAGCCTCTGCGTGTGCTGAGTGTCACGTAGTCGTCCGAACCAACGCCCAGCTCGTTTAGATCGGCGGGGTTCAGCTGACAGTGCGCCTCGGGCTGGATGGCGTCCAGCGCCTTGGATCTGCGCGTCATGGTACCGGTGTGCCAGTGTTCCAGCAGCCGACCTGTGTTGAGGATGAACGGGTATTCCTCGTCGGGAAGCTCCGCTGCCGGCTGGTAGTCGACGGGTACAAACTTGCCGCGGCCGCTGGCTGTGGGGAATCCATCGCCGAACAGAAGCTGTATGCCATCGCTGGTCGCCGGATCGGGGCAAGGCCAGAGTTTGCCTGTAGGCTTCAGGTTCTCGTAGTCGAGCCCCGCATAGCTGGGAGCGAGGGAGGTGAACTCGGCGAAGACCTCTTCGGCGCTGGCGTAACCCATGGGGTAGCCCATGCGCGTTGCGATCTCGCAGACGAGCTGCCAATCCAGGCGAGCCTGCCCTGGCGCCTCTAGCGCTATTGGGCCTATCTGCACGCGGCGATCCGTATTGGTGTAGGTGCCTTCCTTCTCGAAAAACGATGTGGCCGGCAGGATGACGTCGGCGAACTCCGCGGTCTCGGTCAGGAATATGTCCTGAACGCAGAGGAACTCGAGATTGCAGAGGGCCTTACGGACCTTGTTCACGTTCGGGTCCGAGAGGAACGGGTTCTCGCCCATCATGTACATGCCTTTGATCTCACCGGCCAAGGCGCCGCCGATGATCTCGACCACGGTGAGCCCCGGGTTGGGATCGAGGGACACACCCCACGCGTCCTCGAACTTCTTCTGCACGTCGGTGCTGGCGACGCTCTGATAGTCGGGGTAGACCATGGGGATGAGCCCGGCATCAGAAGCGCCCTGCACGTTGTTCTGACCTCTCAGAGGGTGCAGCCCGGTGCCGGGGCGCCCGACGTTGCCGGTAAGAAGTGCGAGCGAGATCAGGCAGCGCGCATTGTCGGTGCCGTGGGTGTGCTGAGAGATCCCCATGCCCCAGAAGATGATAGCCGCGTTGGCCTTGCCGAAGATGCGGGCTACTTCACGAATCGTGGAGGCCGGCACCCCGCAGATGCCCTCAGCCATCTCGGGTGTGTACTTTTCGATCACTGGGCGCAGTGCGTCGAAGTCCTCGGTGAAGTCACGGATGTAGTCGCGATTGATCAGATCTTCCTCGACCAGCACGTTCATCATCGCATTGTACAGCGGTACATCCGATCCGGGGGCGATGTGTAGGAAGAAGTCGGCGCGCTGGGACATCCCGGTCTCGCGCGAATCGATCACGATCAACGTGGTGCCGTTGGCGGCCGCGTCTTTAATGAACGTGGCGGCGACAGGATGGTTCTCCGTCGTATTGCTGCCGGTGACCAGGGCGACATCCGCGTTGTGTACGTCGGCGAACACGTTGGTCACCGCTCCAGACCCTATCGTTTCGAGAAGAGCCGCCACCGATGAGGCATGGCACAGCCGCGTGCAGTGGTCGACGTTGTTGGTTCCGAAGACTGCCCTTACCAACTTCTGGAAGAGGTAGGCTTCCTCGTTGCTGCACTTGGCAGAGCCGAATCCGGCCAGCGCGTTTGGCCCGGAACTGTCCTTGATCGCCTTGAGGCGTGAGGCAACCCGGTCGAGGGCCTCGTCCCACGTGGCCTCCCGGAAAGCCGGCATGACCTCGTCGTAATTGACCAGTCCACCGGGCTTCTTCTTACGTTCACCCTTCACATCGGCAGAGAGCGGGCCCTTGGGATAGGCGTCCTCGCGCCGGATGAGCGGCACAGTCAAACGCTGAGGGTGCTTGGCGTAGTCGAACCCGTAGCGACCCTTCACGCAAAGGCGTGAATCGGAGGCCGGGCTCTCGCGACCATCCGCATAGACGATGGTGTTTGCCTCGGTATCGATGTGGTAAGTCGTTGCGCAGCCGACGCCGCAGTAGGGGCAGACCGAATCGATGTTCTTCAGCTCCTCGCGCGGTCGGATTTGGACGGTCAGTGTCTTGTGGGTCAGCGCGCCGGTGGGGCACACTGCCGCGCACTCGCCGCAAGAAACGCAGGTGCTGTCGCCCATCGGGGCATCCATGTCGAACGAGATCCGCGAGCCGTAGCCTTTGCCCGTTCGACCTATGACGTCATTGTGCTGGACCTCGTCGCAAGCTCGGATGCAGCGATCGCATAGAATGCACGCCGAGTGATCGACGGCGATGACAGGAGACGACAGGTCCTGGGCTCGACCGTTGCCCGCCGGTACCAAGATTGCCTCTCGGTCGACCTGAAGGTCTCGTGCGAGATCGAGCAGCAGGTCGTCCCCTGTGGTGCTCGCGCGAGCCGAATCCTCCGGATAGTCGGACAGAAGCAACTCGGTCAGGGTCCTGCGGCAATTCTGTACCTTCTCCGAGTTGGTGACGACGTTCATACCGTCCGCCACTTCGCGCACACAGGATGCCGCCAGCACCCGTTCGCCAACATCGACGACGCACATGCGACAGACGCCCACGGGTCGCAGTCGCGGTTCGTGACATAGGACTGGGATCTCGATGTCAGCCTGCTGGGCCGCATCATAGATCGTCGTGCCCACGGGTACCGAGACCGTATGCCCGTCGATGATCAACGTGACCGTCTGGGAGGATTCCTGAGTAAGGTTCATCGTGGTGTCCCCGTTTGGATCACGTCCTCTTGGACTTGGCCAGGTGGTTGTTCATCTCGTCGCCCCAGTACTTCAGAGCGGATGCGATCGGGCCGAGCGCTACTTGCCCCAAGCCACAGATCGATGTCTCGGCAAGGGTCTCCTCGAGGTCCGGTAGGGCATCCAGTAACGCACCGTTTCCCTTCCCTGCCAGGACATCTTCGAGCATTGCCACGACTTTTTCGGTCCCCGAACGGCACGGTACGCACTTCCCGCAGGACTCGTTGCGGAAGAACCGGGAAACGTTCGTTGCAGTCTCGATCATGTCGGTGCCTTCAGCGATAACGACCAGCGCTGCCGCACCTAGCATGCTGCCCGCGTCGGCGATCGACTGGAAGTCGATCTCGACGTCGGCCTTGCTGGCCGGCAAGAAGTTTGAACTCGCGCCGCCCGGCGCGAACGCCTTGAGCGACCGACCGTCGCTAACGCCACCTGCCATATCAATCAGTTCCGAGACCGTCGTTCCTAGCCGGATCTCAAAAACTCCGGGTTTCTCCACGTGACCCGAGACACCGATGAACTTCAGGCCGACGTGTCCGCGTAGTCCTTGGTTTCTCCACCAATCGATGCCGTTGTTGATGATGGAAGGCGCCAACGCGAGGGTCTCGACATTGTTGATCAACGTGGGTTTGCCGCGGAGGCCCTTGTGGCCGGGATAGGGAGGCTTGTTGCGAGGTTCACCGCGCCGGTCTTCCAGTCCCTCGAGCAACGCGGTCTCTTCGCCCATGATGTAGCCGCCGGGCGAAACGAAGATCTCGATGTCGAAGTGTTCACCCAACACACCGCGTGCTCGGGCGTCATCGAGCGCCAGCTTCATCGCGCGTCGCTCGGGCTCGTATTCGCTGCGCACGTAGATGATCCCCACGCGCGCACCGGTGACATAGGATGCCAGGCACATTCCCTCGATGATGAGGTGCGGTAGCTCCTCTTGAATGACTCGGTCCTTGAAAGCGCCGGGTTCACTCTCGTCCGCATTGCAGACGATGTACTTTGGCACCGCCTCTTCCTTACGGACCAGTTCCCACTTGATACCGGTTGGAAAACCTGCTCCGCCCATCCCCTTAAGGCCCGCCTCCTTGAGAATCTCTATAATCTCCGCCGCCGCCGCCTCTTCGTCCCTTCGCGCGCGGTAGGCATTGTAAACGGAATAACGTTCCCCGCTCTCGGCGCAGTAGTCGATTCGCCAGCGGCTCGGCTGGGCCAGACCCACATTCGGAAGTGTATCCGCATGGCGAGCCCGGTGTACGAGTTCTTCAGGACTGAGACGACCGATGGGTACACCGTTCACCAGAGCGGCTGGTGCGTACTCGCAACGACCGAGACAGGAAACCTCGTGTATCCCCACGTCTTCATCGTCCCTCGCCTGGTGCTTCACCCGGGAGAGGTAGGCGTCACTGTTGTTCAAGAAACACGACACGTCGCGGCATATCGCGATCTCCGTCTTGGGGGGAGGCGACCTGTAGAAGTGCGTGTAGAACGAAACGACTTCCTCGACCCGATAGAGAGGGACGCTAAGC
The DNA here is from genome assembly GCA_039589995.1 of Gemmatimonadota bacterium. GTDB lineage: Bacteria > Gemmatimonadota > Gemmatimonadetes > Palauibacterales > KS3-K002 > JBDHGH01. The sequence goes on from JBDHGH010000001.1 coordinate 25,381, forward strand.
CGTTCCGCTATGTCTCGGAGATCCTCATCGCTGAGATAGCCCTTCTCCTCCTGAGTTTGGTAGAGCTCACGGATGAGTTTCATCGTCTTGTATCCCCCTTATCAGGGACGGGTTCGCCGGTCGTTGACTCTTCAAGGGCCTCACGTGTTGCCCGACGGACTCGCGATCGAGATGATCCGGGTCCCAGGAACCGGCTCGGGTGGCTCGAGGACCGTGAAGACCTTCAGTTTGCCATTCGCCTCAATAAGAAACAACGGTATGGCGTCGGGGTAGCGCTCACTGAATCTCTGGAAGTCAAACTCGTCCGTCAAATTCGTCGTTTTCACTTCGGCGCCTGCATCGAATCTCGCCGTAAGACCCCAGTACGATGCCGACTCGTCGAACAGAAAGCGACCACGTAGATGCTTCGAGACGACTTGCTTGGATCCCATCGTGAATTTCTCGGGCGGAATCTGGTAGACGTCTCGCCTCCCAAAGACCTCCGTAAAGTTGACCGCGGTTAGCGAGTTCACCTCATCGTTCGCCGTCAACGCCAACATGCGGCCGATGCCATCGAGATCCATGGTGTCGAGAGCGGCCTCGGTCAGCGTGCTGCCATAGTACGTAGGCAGGCCCTCCATTCGCGCGCCGGCGATATTGGAGTAGTTGGTATCGGCCAGGCGAACGTTAAAGCCCCCTCTCTGAACCTCTGCGGCGATTCGAAGTGCCCAGGGATGCGCTCCGACGAATAGGACTCCCTGTGGATCCGGTTTCGATACGCCCAACAGTCTCGACAACGGTTTGGAGCCGAGTCCGTATATCGTCACTGTCCCGATGATCACCATGAACGTCAGCGATATCAGTGGGTGGGCCTCGTAACCTGCGTGGGCCAGCTCGAGGGCAAAAATAGATGCCACCGCCGCAGCTACTATTCCTCGTGGTGCAACGAACGCGACCATGACCCGCTCGCGCCATTCGAGGTCGGATCCCAACGTCGACGCCGCCACGGACAGTGGGCGGATGATGAGAATGAGGGCGGCCAGAAAGGCGAGTTCGGACCAGCCTATGCCGGCCAGGTCGCTCAATTCGAGGCGCGCCGCCAGTAGGATGAAAAGGCTGGAGATCAGCAGTACGCGGAGGTTTTCCTTGAATTCCAGGATGTGCCTGACTTCAACCGCCTTCTGATTGGCGAGAGCGACACCCATCAACGTAGCAGTCAGCAAGCCAGATTCGGATTGCATCACGTTCGAAGCGGCGAACGCAGCAATGACCACCATCAGAGCCAACGGACTCTGCAAGAACTCGGGTACCCAGTGCCGATCCATCAGGAACACCAGGATGCCAACACCCAGCGCTGCCGCGAAGCCACCGATTAGAATCGTCTTAAGCAGAACCAGAAAGACGGCGGCTGTGGCCTTCTCGACTCCGCCTGCCAGCACGGCTTCGAATACGAGGACGGCCAACACCGCACCGATGGGGTCGATGAGGATGCCCTCCCACTTCAGCGTGGATGCCACTTGAGGCACCGGACGCATTTGTCGCAGGAGCGGGACTATGACGGTGGGGCCGGTCACGACCAGGATCGCCCCCAGCAGTGCGGCGGCCGCCGGGTCGAGACCCAGCAACAGGTATCCCGCGGTGGCGGTGCACACCCAGGTGATCGCTGCACCAATAGTCACCAGGTTGCGGACCACCCCACCGATTTCACGCAGCTCGCCGATCTTCAGGCTCGCTCCGCCCTCGAAGAGAATCACAGCCACCGAGATCGACACGATGGGGAACAGCAGATCTCCCAGCATCAGGTCGGGATCGAGAAACCCGACCAGCGGGCCGGCCAGGAAGCCGACAACCAAGAGCACGAGGATCGAAGGCAAGCCGATGCGCCAGGCGAACCACTCTGCGGCGATGCCCAGCGTAATGATGCTGGCGACGGCGATGAGAAGATTCTCGGTCAAATAGCCAAACGCTCCTTCTTATGTCAGAAAGCTAGCGTATCGCTCTAGCGGCCAACGCGTCAAGGTGGCGCAGGGGTGAGCGAGGGCGGCAGGCCCGGGCCCGGCGCTCTACTGCCAAAATGGCAGCATCGAGGGTTCCCGTCGTGGGGGCGGCCTTCGCCTTTGCCCGTAATGCCTTTAGTGACAAACTTTTACGGCGCTTTTGTCTCCACGGTCGGTCGTTGGCACATCGCTTGCCTTTTAGGGAACGAACGTTTGGCGGGCCAGCGGTTAACCGCTGATTTTCATAAGAATCGATGAGGAGGATTAGATATGAAGAACGGTATGCTCGTACGGCGCGTACGCCCCGCCGCTTATGTCCGCGGAGAGCTCGACCGCGTGTTCGACGATGTCTTCGGTGGGTTTGTTCCGGGACTGAGGACGAGTGGTGCGGGTTGGTTGCCGTCGCTCGATGTCAGCGAGAGCGAGGATGAGATCACCGTCCAGGCCGAGATTCCGGGCGTGAACCCAGAAGCGTTCGACATCTCGGTTATTGACGATGTGCTCTCGATCTCCGGTGAGAAAGCTGATGAGAACGAGGAGCAGGGTGAAAACTTCCATCGCAAGGAGCGTCGCTTTGGTTCGTTCCGCCGTAGTATCGCTCTGCCGGATACTGTCGACACCGAGAACATCACCGCTGAGTATGATAGAGGTGTTCTGACGATTCGCCTTGCTAAGATCGAAAAGGTGCTTCCAAAGAAGATTCGGGTTAATGAGAAGAATTAGCGGGCAATAAGAACCGCGAGCAGCGAATGCAAAACGCCGCCTGACTCGTTGTCGGGCGGCGTTTGCTATGTCAGTCCGAGGCTGGGGCCTGGCCTCAATACCAGCGGGAGGCTTGCTCGCTCTTCAGGCTATCAGTCTCCTCGAGGTTTTGGAGCGAATCGGCTTCCAGAACTGTGTCGGGCACTTGATCCATGGGGGTGGGCTCGGGGCTTTTCGCGTGCACGCCTCCCGTGGGCTTCGCCACCCGGGTGATCTCGGGATCATCGAGAAAGGGTTGGTATCCCGGGATCGTTAACGCGACGGTATCCCCCGTCTCTACCAACAGGTTGATCTCTTCGATCTTCTCCTTGAAGGTTCCGAGGATCGCCCCGGAGGGGGTCACGATGGTGAGCAGCAGCCGATCGTCCTGCATCTGTTTTGCGGCGACCGGCCCTTCGACAGCCTCGCGCTTGCCGCCGACCGCCTCGGGCAAACGGTCACCTAGGAAAGGCCGCGCCACCACAGCGGCCACGATGCCGAGCACGAAGCCGACGACGAACACCAATAGCCCACGCCCTTTGCGTGGAGTTCCGCCGTCGTTTCCGGGGTCGATGCCTTCCATAATCTCCGATCCAATCCTTGCCTGATCGAAAGGGCACAGGTGTGTCTTTTGAACTCTCCGTTCCAAACAGCGAGTACCCAATCTATCTAAGACCGGGGCGTTTGCGCGACCCAAGCCTTTTGATGCAGGGGTATCCGCGCGAGATAATGGTTACGGCGGAAGGCCGAAAGAGCTATACTGGCCTCTGCGGGGATGGAATACCTCACCGGCCTTATTGGGCCCCAGCCGCCGGCGTGCCACCGATGTTCAGGGAAACGATCCTCTCGTTTAGTACCGGAGCTGCCTGGCTTTCCTTCGTCGTATGTCTTCTGGTGATCCTCTACACCGGTTCGAAGCTATCCCGCTACGGCGATATCATCGGCCATCGCACAGGTCTGGGCGGAGCGTGGGTCGGACTGGTTCTGCTGGCGGGTGTCACATCGCTGCCGGAACTCGTTACGGGTCTGAGCGCCATCATTGTGGTGGAAGCGCCGGACCTTGCCGTTAGTTCGGTCTTGGGCAGTTGCGTCTACAACCTCCTGATCATCGCGATACTCGACTTCATCTATCGGCCGGGCACCATCTACAGTGGCATCCAGCACGGCCACAGTCTTTCGGCCGGGTTCGGCGTCGTTCTCCTGGGCGCCGCGGCCAGCGCGATTTTCCTGCAGAACCAACCCGTTGGTCCCATCGCGATCGGGCCTATCGGTCCCTACACGCTGGCAGCTCCCATCATCTATCTCATCGCGATGCGCAGCATATTCCACTTCGAGCGGAGGGTCGACGACGTTGTAGTCATCGTGGGACTCAGCGAGCGAGACACCGAGGCCTCTGGAGCCGCGCATCTGAGTCTGCGGCAGGTCTTCTCTCTTTTCCTGATGCACGCGGCTGTGCTCGTGGTCACGGCCATCGAGCTTCCCTTGATCGGCGAGGCGCTCGCCCATCGCATGGGATGGGAGGAGACGTTCGTAGGCACCGTCTTCCTTGCACTCGTAACGTCGGTTCCCGAGATCGTGATCTCCATCCAGGCCGTGATGATCGGGGCGGTCGATCTAGCCATCGGCGGCGTGTTGGGTAGCAACCTCTTCGACTTGCTGATTCTGGCGATCGAGGATGTCGTCTATACGCCGGGACCGATTCTGGCAGCGGCCAGCCCTGAGAACGTGCTCACGGCCATCGCCGCCCTGACCATGACGGGGATTGCCATCGTGGGCCTCTGTTCGCGCCCGAAGGCGCGCGTATTCCGTCTGTTCGGCTGGGCCAGCCTCGGACTGGTCGCGGTAGGGGTCTTCGCGGCGGTGGTTCTGCTGCTTGTCAGCGCATAGTCTTCGCCGCCGCTTTTTGCGGGGCCACTGTTGTCTCCGGTGACCTCCGAGCCACCATCCATATTCCGACAAAAAGACAGATCGCAGCGATTCCCATGTTGGTGCTCAGGCGCTCGCCGAAGATCATCCAGCTGGCGATGCCGGCAACGAGCGGTTGAGCATAGATGTAGACCGCCGTCGTCGTAGCGCGCACGCGCTCCAGCGCGAACATGTTGAGTAGATAGGCGAGCACGGTGGGGAACAAGACGATGTAAACCAGCGAGAGCCAGGCAGCGCTGTTCCCCAGACCGGTAACCAGTGTTTCGCCGGCCATGAAATAGGGCAAGTACGGAAGTGCGAAAATATAAACCCAAGCGATCACTATCAGGGGGCGATAACGGCTGACGAGCTTCTTAGAGACGACGAGGTAGGTCGCATAAGAAAAACCGTTAAGCGCCATCAAAAGGTTGCCATAGCCGTGACCGCGAATCGGGCCATCACCTTGACCGACCAAAAGCAGAGTTGCGCCGGCCAGGGCGACAATCACTCCGAACGCTCGCAGAACGCTGAAGCGCTCCTGACCCACGCCAGCGGCTATGGCGAAGGTGAACACGGGGATCAGCGTCATCACCAGGCCCGCGTTCATGGGGGTGGAGCGCGCCAACCCCTCCAGGAAAAGACCCTGATTCAGGGCAACGCCCAGCATTCCGCAGATGGCGAACCGAGGCAAGTCCCGACGCGCCGGAATGGCCTCCCGTCCGTACGCCGCGAAAGTCAGCGTCCCTAGGATGAGTGCGCCGCCAGCGATCCTCCAGCTTCCGACTCCGAGAGGAGAGAACGCGGTGAACGCGAGCACGCCGAAGATAGGGAACAGGCCGAAGAACACCTGCACGACGGCCAGCGCGGCGTGACCTGCGACGACGCGTCGATCCATGATCGCCGGCGCTGCTCGCTCAGGGCGAGCTGGGACCCAGCACGACGGCGTTTAGGAACAGACGATTGGCGCCGCGCCAGTAAGCTCGGAAGTTCACGTCTTCGGTGAATGCGATCACACGACCACCGCCGACGCGTTCTTCGTAAGCGAACACGGCTCCCGGCATCCGCTCGAGACTTTCGGGCCAGGCATGGCCCGATATCCTCAACGCGTCGGCGCTGTAACTGGCAACGGCGCGTTGCCGCGACGACGGCGGCCCTTCCGGCATCAGGTAGATCCGGTTCGACGTTACGAGAGCCGGTAGATCGGGAGCATCGTAGCCGGCGGTCAACCAACTGTACTCGTTGAGCTCGACGCTAAGGATCGCGCCCGGGACGGTGAAGCGCTGTGAGTCCTCGTTCTCCTCCAGGTCGTACCAGGAGCGCAGAGCCAACTCGAACTGCTCGCGTGCGAAGTCGGTCGCGGACCCAAGAACGACGAGCGTTCCACCGTCCCGAACCCAGTTATCGAGCCGCTCGATACCACCATCACCGAGCCTCTCGGCCAGCGCCGCGTTACTGGCCGATGGCACGATCAACACGTTGTATTCATCGAGGGGTGTGTCTGCGATCGAGCCTACCCGTAACACCGTGACCGGGATCTGGTACTGTTGGTCCAAAGTGTACCAGGCCCACCCGAAGGAGTATCCTTGGATCGGGTCCTCAGCGAGGATTGCGACCTTGGCCTTGCGGGCTGTGGTGACCCAGTCGCCCGAGCCCAGCACGGGAAATCCCATTTCGGCTAGACCCGTGTCGGCTCCGTCCACCTCGAGGCGGAAGCGCTCAGCAACGGAGCGGACCGCCTCGTGCACCGAATCGTCGTTCTGGCCGACTCTGACGATTACCGTTCCGCCGCTAAAGTCGCGCCCCTCGATTTTGGTCGCCTTTCGAATAACCGCGACCCGGTACCCGTGAGCTTTCAGGTGATAGAGCGCGCTGAGTGAGGCCGTCTGGCTGCCGTCGATCAAGTAGGCATACCGTGGTTGCGATGACGGAAATGTCGAAGCGATCTCGACTCTCTCCGTCACTTTCTGAGTAGACAGCGAGCGCCCATCACTGCTGCTGTACCCGCTCACGTCGAAGAGGAGAGGAAGCGACCAGGCGGTGATGTCGTAGAACCGCGGACTCGCGGCCCGCTCGATACGGGCACGCGCTTCGCGGAGAAAGTCCTCCGGCGTCGGAACATCCGGCTCCAACAGCATTCGAATGAACTTTTCGCGCGGTTGGGCGGCTTCGATGACGTACGTCCCAGCCGGGAAGTCGCGGGCACCCACGTCGCCTCCGGCTCGGTCGCGGACGTTGCTCAGTCGGGCGCCCTCAGTGAGCACGTCGACGTCGATTCCGTTACGCATCAGCATGTTGGCCAGCTCGGCCACCAGGTGCGGGTCTCCCTCCGGCGCGATGAGATATCGACGGATACCCTGGCCTCCCTCGGCGATGTCCGAGCGGAGCGCCTCGTAATACTCGCTGAGCAGCATGTCCCGGTTCGCCGTCGCCGTTCGGGCCGCGGTCCAGGCTGCCGTGTATTGCTGTTCCAGCGCGTCCGCTAGCGTGCGCACGGAGTAGTCGAAGCGCGTAAGTGCCAATCCGCGGCTCGACCCCTGTTCGTAGAGCATCCCGACGGCGCCTTGAAAATCGCCGAACGATGTGGTGTAGCCGGGATAGAAGTAGTCGAAGCGCTCGCGCGTCATGTACTCGAAGCCGGCCGCGTCGAACGCTTCGGCGTAGGCCTCACTAAAGATCGCAAACCAACGTTTGGAGTGCTCGGGGAAAAACGGAGCGTAGGGATCCTGCCCGGGATCGAAATAGAACTCCACGTCGGAGCCCATCTCGTGCATGTCTACTACGATCTGAGGACTCCAGGCTATGATCGTCGGGACACGCGCCTGCGTCTCACGCTGCGTGTGAGCGAACCAATCGCGGTTCGTGTCGAAGTAGTAGTGCCCCGTCCGGAACTTCACGGCTTGCCAGCGCGTGAAATCGTTGGCCCAGTCGTTACGGTCGGGGTTAGGCACCTTGGCGATGTTCTCGTGGTTCAGGTGGGCGAACGCATCGCGCCCATCGGGGTTGAGTATCGGGTCGATGAGGATAACAGCGTTCGCTAGCACGTCCATGGTTGCCGGGTCGTCACGTGTGGTCAGGTGTTCCAAGAGCTTCAGCACCCCCTCGGCACCGGACAACTCGAAGCCGTGGATCGATCCGCCGTACCACAGGATCACCGGTTGATCTCCCATGATCGATGCCGCCTCGTCCGGGGTCGTGACCCGCGGGTCGCCCAGGCGCCGCGCCGCCTGCTGAATGGCGTCCAGACGCTGATGGTTCTGGGGCGATGTTACGATTGCGACGAGGAGCGTCCGGCCCTCCCACGTCTCCCCCTGTTCCATGACCCGTACACGGTCCGAGGTCTCGGCGAGCCTTCTTAGGTATAGGATCGCTTCATGGTGTTGTGTGACCCTCTCGCCAAGATCGTGTCCTGTCACCTCGGCAAAAGTCGGGACCTGAGCCGTGGCGGGCGGTGTTGCGAACAGGGCGACGATTAGCAGGACTATCGGGGCTGTGTGTGCGAGGCGCTTGAACATGTGACGTCGCTCCGGCGTTATCGATCCGGGGCCGCTGCTCATTTCCGAGCGTCGGCTCCGAGATCATCGCTGAACTGGGCTTCGAGTGGTTGGGCGTGGTGAGGCGATTCTATCGGTGCACCCGCTGCCGCGCTAGCCTTGGCGAGCCGGCCCACGAACGAGCGAGTTTGAAGACTCCGCTTGAACGTCGAGCGTGATAGGCCCAGATTTGTGCGCCTGTGGCTGAAATCCGATGTCGGCCACCCCCAACCTACAGTACGGAGGTACTCGTGCGAGCAATCCGATTGGCACCCTCATTGGCAGCCACTGTTCTAGCGTTCTTGGTCGCGAGTTCAGCGTACTCCCAGGGGCTTCCGGCCTCGGGTGACGACGCGAAGGCACGGCTTGACTCCTCACCGCGTCACGGCGAGTGGGTGACGTATGACGCTGGCGTCGGCGGACCTGTTACGGCGTGGGTCGTCTACCCCGAGCGCAGCGACAAGGCGCCAGTGGTCGTGGTGATCCACGAAATCTACGGGCTTACAGACTGGATCCGATCCGTCGCCGATCAGTTGGCGGCCGAAGGGTTCATCGCCATCGCGCCCGACCTTTTGAGCGGCAAGGGCCCTGACGGCGCAGGCTCAGACTCATTCGACAGGCAGGGCGCCGTTAGCGCCATTCGCGGCCTGGATTGGAGCGAGATCGTGCGTCGGCTGAACGGTGCGGCGGACTACGCCAAAGCGTTACCGTCGGCACTCCCAGCGTTTGCGACGATGGGGTTCTGCTGGGGCGGATCGACCAGTTTCCGCTACGCTACCGCGCAGCCGGCGCTGGACGCCGCAGTGGTCTACTACGGGGGTGCCCCCACCGCTGATGAGTTGCCGAAGATAGCCGCCCCGGTGTTGGGCCTGTACGGGGGCGACGATGCGCGCGTGAACGCTACGATCGAGCCGGCGGAAGCGGAGATGGTTCGGTTGAATAAGTTCTACGAGTACCAGATCTTCGACGGCGCCGGGCATGGATTCCTCCGTCAGCAGGACGGACGCGAAGGGGCGAACATGCTGGCGACGGAAAAAGCGTGGCCGAATACGGTCACGTTCTTGAAGAGCGCGCTCGGCGACGAGTAGTCCGTCGCCGAGCTTCGAGCGCGAATTAAAAGGCTGTCACGATGCCCGCCGTCCAGCGGGTGAAGTCTTGCTCGAAGTCGCGGGCGAACTCGGCCATGAGACGGACATTGCGTCTCACCACGTAGCCGCCGCCCAGCGTCAGCTGTTGGAATCGTGAGATATTTGACGGTGCGCCCAGGCGGACGTTCAGCAATGGCTCGCTGCAGTGGATGAGGTTGTAGAGGGCGATGGCGTACCAGCGGCCGCCTCGGAAACGATAGACCGCCTCGGCGAAGCCGCCGTCGGTTTTCGCTGTGGTCTCGTCCAGCTGGAACGTTGGCCTGTCGTCCTCTCTGTGAACGTACTGTAGGTTGAGTTCCATAAGGCCCAATGCCAGGGTGGCATCGGCGCCGGCCATCCAGAGATGGTTGGTCACCTCAGAGGCGGTCTCGGTCTGTTGTCCCCTCTGCCGACCGTAGTATCCCATGACGCCCAACCGCAATTGGGGTATGACGGGACTCGTCACGTGGGCGAAGAAGTTCTTGAAGGGATCGTTGTCCAGGCGGCGTCGCAGGTCGGCTCCGGCTATTCCGTTGCCGTTGATCACTTCCGCCGAGATCGTGAAACTTCCCGGACTGGCCAATCCCAAGAGGCCGCGATCGTAAGTCAGGTCAGCCACCTGCTCTCCGACCCGCGTGCGGTAGATGACGTAATCGGCGAACGTCAACCGCAACTCACGTTTGAACATAGGGTCCGAGACTTGAAACTGACCGATCATCAGATCGAAGGGCTTGCCTGCGATGTCGTCGATGTAGATGTAAGCGTCCTCGATCCCACCGATTTCTCCTCGCTCGAACAAGAAGAAGTACAGGTAGTACGAAATTTTCCGTGAGAGCGGTCCGCCTGTCAGAATCTTGACGTTGTACGGCGCCTGAAATTCAGGGGCCGTTTCGCCACCGGTGTAGGTCTGCCCGTAGATGTCCATGCGGAGCGCCAGTGGAATGTCATTCATCAGGTCGAGCAGCTCGTCGTTGGTATCGACGGTGTCGCGTGGTAGCTCGTTCGACGCGAAGCGGAAGCCGTTACCTGCAAAGACGTTCCCGAATTCGGTCAGCGTGGGGATCGGGTTGTGACAAAGGGCACAGCTCACCTTGTACTTGCGGGCGAACGCGGGAATGGCCTGCGCCTCGGCTGCCCCCAGAAGTAGTAGGAGCAGGCCCGGTCCCAGCAGTCTGAAGAGTGGTGTGCGATGAGAGGTCTCAACACTTCGATATGCGTGTCTCACGGAATCACCTCCGGGATTGGGGTCCGTTGAACGCACAGGCATGCGGGAATCGCTATGCCTAGATAGTCTCTGTTGGTTGGGTACGGGGGCTTGAGGGGCAAGGAGCATACCTTGCCCGTCGACCGCTGTCAGCGGCGGTTAGAGCCTCTCAGGCTGTCGCCAGGTGCCCCATCGGGGGTAAGAACGCGCGGGTCGAGGAGTCTCGTGGCGGCCGCCTTGTCAATCTGCGGGGCAGACCGCATCGGCCTCGATTTCGATAAGCATGTCCGGTTCGATCAAGGCCCTTACCTCGACCATGGTGGTGGCCGGCGGGTGCTCGCCGAAGAACTCGCCGTGGGCCTTCCCGAATTCCTGCCACCGGGAAATGTCGGTCACGAACATGCGAGTGCGGACCACGCACGATAGGTCGGCGTCCAGGTTTGCGAGGGCTCCTTCGATGATCTCGAAGCAGCGCTTGGCCTGGGCGTAAGCATCGCCCGGAGCGAAGACTCCGCCGCCTTCGCCAACCGGCGCGGTGCCCGTGACGAAGATATGCTGGCCGGCGCGCAGGGCCCGGCAATATCCCACGCGCGACTCCCAGGGAGCGCCGGAAAAGGTTCGCTCGAATTCCATCATGGTACCTCCGGTTGTCGCGTCAGCCGGGAATCCAGATCGTCTTGGCGTGGACGAGCTCCGCGCTGCTTCCGAAGGAAAGCTGTGAGGGAGACTTGGTATAGAAGGCGAGTCCCTTGTAGCCCATGATGTACTTGTAGCTAGTCTTTCCAAAAATCTTGCTCGTGGCCATCACGACGACGAAATCGTTGGCCCTGTAGGCGATCTGAAGAAAATCGTCCGGGTTCATTCGGACTATCGCCCCCGAGGCTTTAACCGCCTGCGCGATAGCGGCGGCTGCTGCTGCTGATGAATCCATGGGTATCGTCTCCGTAACTCGCGGTGCTTAGGTTGATGCGGTACAGCCGGACTGAAAAAGTGGGTGGTTATGGGCGTGTTCGCAAACCAAACCAGAGCCGACGAGGCGTCGTGAACTGCCGAAGGCGCGTTCTCTCACGCTCTGCGATCACCGCTGCGCTGTGCCTTTCACTCGGCGGATGCCACGAAAAGGGTCGGCGTACGCTGACCTTGGGTGGTCCCACGACCATTCAAGACGCGGGCCTACTTGATGAATTGCTCCCGGAGTTCGAGCGTTTCTACCCACAGCACCGTCTGAGATACGTCGCTGCGGGCAGCGGCGAGCTGCTGGCTCTCGGGCGACGCGGCGATGTGGATGTTCTTCTCAGCCATGCGCCTGCGGCCGAGGTGGAGTTCATGCAGACCGGTCACGGAATCTCCAGGCGCCTGGTGATGGAGAACGACTTCGTGATCGTTGGGCCGCCGTCCGATCCAGCGGGCGTACGCGGGATGCGAGGCGCATCCGAGGCCCTGACGCGGATAGGGTTGGCCGAAGCATCCTTCTTCTCGCGAGGGGACGAGTCGGGTACACACCGCAAGGAGCTGGAGCTGAGGGATGCCATGGGTCGGACCACGACTGGCGCAGGCTATCGTGAGTTGGGAGAGGGGATGGGGTCAGTGCTGCGTGCGGCCTCCGAGCTGGGTGCCTACACGTTGTGCGATCGAGCCACGTACCGGAACCTGGAGGGAACGCTCGACCTGGAGATACTCGTCGAGGGCGATCCGCGCTTGCTGAACATCTACCACGTGATTGTGGTGGCGGGATCGCAGGAGCTCGATGCGGCTCGGGCTTTTGCCGCCTGGCTGCATTCCGATGAGGGCCGCCGTGTTATCGGCGGTTACGGAAGGGAGCAGTATGGCGAGCCGCTATTCAAGCCTACCAGCTGACTTTCCCTTCCTGGCTGGTATCGATCTCGTCGCCTTCGCCGTCTCCGAAGAGGAACGCTGCGACGTTCCGGCGGAGGAAGTCGCGGGCCTCGGCCGTGCGTACGTCGAGAGCATAATGATTGATCAGCTGCATCTGCCGCTGCAGCCATTCGTCCCAACAGACCTGGCAGATGCTCCGGTGAATGCGTTCGCCGAGTTCGTCGCGGAATGGTGGCGAGCCGATCGCGACCCGTTGCTCATTGCAGCGAACGCATAGTAAGTCTGTCACGTTGGTGCTACTCCTATCGAATGCTGTGACTTATCGTTAATGACCGTCCGATGACTAACCAACTTCAACCGACATGGCAACGGACAAGCTCAAACGCGTGACTGTCGTGCTCAACGAGCCGCAAGACCCGGTCAACATCGGTAGCGTTGTGAGGGTGATGAAGAACATGGGGTTGCGGCAGTTGCGTCTCGTTCGTCCCGCCGATTTCGATACCTATAGAATTCAGGGCGTCGCCCACACGGGCGTCGATGTCATCGAGTCGACCAGGCTGTTCGATAACCTCAAAGAAGCTATCGGCGATGCCAGGTTGGTGGTCGGGACATCCGCACGCGGTCGACGTGTTCGTCGTAACTACCGCCGGCCCCGAGAGGCGGCGTCCGAGATAATCCAGGCTGTGGGAGCGGGGGAGGAAGTCGCCCTGGTGTTCGGGCGCGAGGACCGTGGGCTCAGTAACGAACAACTCGACCACTGCAACCGGGTGGTCGTAGTCCCCACCGACCCGGATCACGCGAGCCTCAATCTGGCCCAAGCGGTCTTGGTGCTGGCGTACGAGATCCGATTGGCTGCTGAGATCGACAGCGACTTCAAGGAGCCGCGCCGTTCCGCAGCCCGGGCCAGCAGCCAGGAACTGGAGGCCGTCTTCGCCGAGGTGGAAGCCTCTCTCAGTGCCGTGGACTTCTTCAAGACACAAAAGCCAACACCCGTCCTGCGAACCCTGCGGGAAGTGGCGGGGCGGGCCGATCTGGATGAGCGCGAGGCCGCGCTCTTCAAGGCCATAGCCCATGAAGTGCGGAATTTCATGGCCCGGCAAGGCCTGAAAAAAGGGGAAGGGCGCAGTGGCGAATAAAGCTTCTGTCGGCGGGTATTCCGCTACGGGGAGTTGTGGTTAGTGGGCGCCGTGGAGAGGGACTCGGCAGTGGAGCACGCGGTGAGCGATCACGCACTGGTCTTGAAAGCCCAAGCCGGCGACCGGGAAGCGTTTGGTGAGCTGGTGGCGCGTTACATGCGCCGAGCCTATTACGCGGCCTTGGGGCTTACGGGCTCGCACGACGACGCACTGGACCTGTCCCAGGAGGCCTTCGTCAGAGCCTACAGGGCCCGGGCCTCGCTGGACCCCGACCGCCCCTTCTACCCCTGGCTGTACCAGATCGTCCGCCGCCTTTGCTTCAACATGCAGCGGGACCGTCGAACCCGACGTCGTCGCATGGAGGAGGCGACCCCTTGGCTCCAGGATCAGGCCGATGCGCGTGCGGCTGCAAGCGATCCGGCCCGGGATGTCGAGCGTTCGGAACTCCGAAGTCGACTGGAGGTCGCGATCGATGCGCTACCCGAGCGTGAGCGCGAAGTACTGGTACTAAAGGAGTTCGAGGGGCTGCGATATCGAGAGATCGCAGAGCTGTTAGGAATCCCCATTGGGACCGTGATGTCGCGTCTGTATACCGCACGCAAGAACCTGGCAGAAATTTTGGGAGATGTGCTGTGAGTGAAAGGGGAGCCGCCGCTGGCGACGAAAGGGCCCGCCGTCTGTTGATGAGAGGACTGGACGGAGAGCTGCCCGCCGAAGAGCGTGAAGAGCTCGAGCGTCTCCTGAACTCGGACGCTTCCGTCCGGGCTGAATGGGACCGACTTGTTCGACTGAAGGAGGTCACAGATACCATGAAGCTTCAACAACCGCCGGACGAGGTGTGGAAGGATTATTGGGAATCGGTGTACGTTCGTCTCGAGCGCGGTATTGGCTGGATCCTGTTGTCGGTGGGGGCGATCGTCCTGGTATCCTACGGACTTTGGATGGGTGCACAGGAGATTATCGCCGATACCGAGATGCCACTGTACCTGAAAGCGGCCATCCTAGCGACGACGGTCGGCGTTGTCGTATTGTTGGTGTCGGTTGTGCGCGAGAAGCTTTTCATCGGCCGCACAGAACGATACAAGGACGTGGAACGATGATCGTAACACCTTCGGCAGGGATCGCTGGCCACCGGGTCGAGAAGACCCTTGGCCTCGTGCGCGGTAACACCATACGCGCGCGCCATATGGGTAAGGATATCTTGGCTGGGCTGAAGAACCTGGTTGGTGGAGAGATCGAGGAGTACACCAAGATGATGGCCGAGGCACGAGAGCAGTCCATCGATCGAATGATCGCTGAGGCCAAAGGGATGGGTGCCAACGCCATTACCGATGTTCGGTTCTCGACTTCATATATGATGGGAGCAGCTTCAGAGATCCTGGTCACCGGCAATGCCGTGATTGTCGAGCCAGAGTAGGGGTGTCACTCTCGATCGACCGTTTTTGGCGGGAGAACTCCTTCATGAGAATCAAGTTTCTGGCAGCGATCACCCTCGCCGTGGCCGCCGTGTCACCTGCCAGTGCCCAAGTGCCTGCCAAAATGGGCGGCAACCTGCTCTTCCGGCTCGCCTATGCTCCTGCCGGCTCGGAGACTTTCCTCATCGAAAGAACGCCCGATGGCGGTTATCGCCTAACGGGCCAAGTCGATCTGAGGGTTCAGGATATCCAAATCCAGCAGCACCTCGATGTGACGACCGATGAACGGTTGGCGTTTCAGGAAGCTCGCGTAGAGGCAATTGCCAATCAGGATACGACGGTATACGTGCTTCGGCGGGAAGGTGAGAACGGAGTTCAGACCGCTACGCGAGGAGACTCTAGTTCCACGTCGACGAACGAGACGCCGCCGACCTCCATTCTGTTAACGAACAACGTCATCCATCATATCGTCCTGTACGCTTGGCTCTATGACGGAGAATTGGGGGAGAAACAGGAATTCGTGGCCTTTCCGCGAGTGCCCGTCAGCGTTGTGCTTGAGGCTGAGGGCACCGTGGCCAAGGGCGACGAGTTGCTGGCTTTCCGCCGCTATTTTCTGAATGTGGCCAACCGCTTGGGTATTTATGTATGGCTGGCCGAGGATGGCTTTCCGCTTCGGGTCTTCGTTCCGCTTCAGGGTTTCGAGGCGTTGAGCGAGGAGCACGAAGCGTGGTCGGAGTTGCTTGTCATCGGTACGACTGCCCCTTCGCCCAGCAGTAGTATCCGAGGCGACTACGATGAAGAGGATGTGCGCTTCGAGTCTGACACCATCCTTCTCGCGGGAACGCTGACGATTCCGAGGGGTGAGGGCCCGTTTCCGGCCGTGGTGACGATCTCCGGGTCCGGTGGACAGGACCGCGACGAGAACACGCCGGGGCCTGGCGGCCTCAAGCTCGGCATTTTCCGAGTCATCGCGGACACGCTAACCGGCCGTGGCATTGCGGTCTTGCGTTACGATGACAGAGGTGTGGCCGAGAGCGGGGGCGATCTTGCCACGGCGGGGTTGAGCGATCTGGTGGCGGATGTCGAAGCGGCGGTGGACTACGTGAGGAGTCGCCCCGAGGTCGACAAAAGCCGTGTCGCCTTGGTCGGGCACAGCGAAGGCGGCATCATCGCACCCATCGTCGCTGCCGAGGACCCAACGATCGCTGCGATTGTTTTAATGGCGGGAACGGCCACACCGCTTGACTCGGTCATCGTGCAGCAGACCGTCGACGGCACGCGCGATGCGGGCGGCGATTCCATCGAGGTAGCGGAGGCGCGCGCTGGGATGGAAACGTTGGCGGCCGCGATGAGGGAAGGGCGCGACATCGAAGCATTGGACATTCCGGACCAACTGAAGCGATTGGGTCAATCAAAGTGGCTGAAGGAACACATAGAGCACGACCCGATCGCGACGTTGCAGCGAGTGACGGTTCCGGTTCTGATCGCCAACGGTGGGCTTGATGTGCAGGTTGGACCAGAGCACGCCCACCGTTTGGGCGCGGGACTGGAGGCGGTCGGCCACACCGACTACGAAGTGAGGATCTACCCTGACCTGAACCATCTCTTTGTCGTGTCGCGAGGCGAGGGTATTGCGGAATACGCCGACCCGAATATCAGGGTCGATACTCTATTCTTGGCCGAACTGACCGATTGGCTTACCGCCCATCTCGTCGAGCGCTGATCTTCCGTTTCGGAACTAATCTCCAAAACTAATTCCCATCGCTCGGGCCGTTTCAACAACGTCGCCGTGAGTAGGCACCTTCTTCTGACTACTCACTGCCTCAGCCAGTGGGATCGTGAGTACGTTGGGCGGATCGAGGGCTACCATGACGCCGAATTCTTCGCGCTCGACGCATTGGACCGCCGCAGCACCGAAGCGCAACGCGATGAGGCGGTCGTAGGAGCAAGGCGAGCCACCGCGCTGCAAGTGTCGGAGCGCTATGGCTCGCGCTTCCTTTCCGGTAATCGCTGAGACCTGTTCGGCCAGTAGCTCGCAAACACCGCCAAGTCGCTTTGCCTCTGGATCCTTGAACACCGGGACGCCGTCCAGGGGAAGTGCGCCCTCAGCCGCGACGATGATAGTGAAGTGTCGGCCCAACCGCTCGCGTACCATGACTTTCGCACAAACGCTCTCGATGCTGTAGGGAATCTCTGGGATCAAGATCACGTCGGCCGTACCCGCGACCCCGGAGAAGAGAGCGATCCATCCAGTGTCCCGGCCCATGACCTCCACAATCATCACGCGTTCGTGGGCTTGAGCGGTCGAGTGCAGGCGATCGATCGCCTCCGTCGCGATGTCGACGGCGGTTAGGAAACCGAAGGTCAGAAACGTTCCCGGTATGTCGTTGTCGATGGTTTTCGGTACACCCACGACGGGCATGCCCTTTTCGTACAGGTCGTTAGCGATGCGCAGGCTGCCGTCTCCACCGATCGCGATCAATGCGTCAAAACCGTGCTTGTTGAACGCCGCGATGACATGGTCGGAGTAGTCGACGGCCTCGACCGAGCCGTCCGAACGCGTGACTTGCTTCTTGAATGGGTCGCCGCGGTTCGTCGTGCCGAGGATGGTGCCTCCGAGATGTGTGATGCCTCGGACCGAATCCCGGGTCAGCGGGACTACCTCATCTTCTCCCATCAGGCCATGGTAGGACCTTCGGATTCCGAACACTTCCCAGCCGCGGTTCAGGGCTGATAGAGTCGCCGCTCTGATGACGGCATTGAGACCGGGCGCGTCGCCGCCGCCTGTATTGATCGCGATCTTCTTCGAGCTCATGGCTACCTCTGTGAGTATCAGTAGCACTCTGCCGGCTGACTGCTCGGGAATGGTCTAACAATGGCGAACTAGCTAATCGGCTTCAAGAAGGCTCTCGAGCCGAATCTGAGGTTGGCGGCCTATCACGGCTGGCTCTGGACACCGGGCGTACGGCAGGGCATTGTGTAAGGAGCCCGAGAAGCCGGTTCTGGGTGACCTTCCTGACTACATATCGCGTCGAAGCGACAAGTGGCAACGCCAAGGGGTATCTCATGGGAAAGATCAACGTGGGACGCGTGATTTTGGGCGGACTGCTAGCCGGTTTGGTCATCAACATCGGTGAGTCGATACTCAACCTCGTAGTGGCCGGCGAACGGATGGAGTTGGCTTACCGGGAGCTGGGCTTGCAGGCGCCTGCGGGCGGCACCATTGGCGTGTTCGTCTTCTTGGGCTTTGTGCTCGGTATACTGGTGGTGTGGCTGTATGCGGCGATTCGACCCCGATTCGGCGCCGATGCCAAAACGGCGATTCTGGCTGGGTTTTTCGTTTGGCTGTTCGCATGGCTTTGGCCCGGAATCGTCGATGGTCTAACAGGATTGTTCGATGCGGACCTCATCGTATTCCTGGTCGTGTGGGGCTTATTCGAGATGGTGGCTGCGGCGGTCGCCGGGGCGTGGCTGTACCGGGAATCCTGAGGTCGGCAGGGCATCGGTTGGAGGGACACCTATGTGGCGATGGACTCTCATCTATGATGGACAGTGCGACTTTTGTCGAAGGCAAGTAGAGATCGCGCTGCGTTGGGATGTGAACCGACGGATTGACGCCGTCCCGTTCCAGGCCGCAGACCTCGGGCGCTACGGCGTGAGTAGAGACGCGGCGCAAGACGCGATGCACGTGGTTGCTCCATCGGGTACAGTGTGGAGAGGTGCGGCGGCGGCCCGTGAACTGTCTCGACTCATTCCGCGCACCCGACTGGTGAGTTGGCTCTTTGCGATGCCGGGTGCCATGATCGTAGCCGAGCGTACATACCGCAAGATAGCCAGGCGGCGGCATCGTCTCGGGTGTGAGAGTGCGGCGTGCCGTCGCGGCGCGGCTTAACGAGAGCCTTGCGCTAGGTCGCCGCGATGTTTCGACGCCTTATCCTTCTCTTCATCCTCGTTCCCATCGCCGAACTCATTGTCCTGATTCAGTTGGGTCGCTGGGTCGGACTCTGGCCGACGTTGGCGCTGATCGTCATCACCGGGACTCTAGGCGCGGCACTGGCGAGCAGAGAGGGTCTGCGGGCCTGGCACGCTTTCCAAGATGATCTGGCTCACAATCGACTGCCGGGACGTCCAATACTCGATGGGCTATCCATTTTTTCAGGCGGTGCTCTGCTTCTAACGCCAGGCTTGATGACAGACATACTCGGCTTCGCGCTCGTAGCGCGACCGACGCGGCGCTGGATTCAGAACCGCGTCGTGAACCGTTTTGGCGGTAGGTTGTTGAAGCATGGCCAGGTATTCGTGCAAACCTCTGCTGGCTGGGGCGACTCCCGACGTAAGCCCGATATCGACGAGCCCGCTCGTCCGACCGGTAGGGAGATCGAGCAAGATGAAGGCACGTAGAACGCGAGGTATCGACAGCGGGATGAAGAGATGCGGTGGCTCCTGAATCGGTACTTTCCCGAGTGGGGAGGCCTTTTCCTGCGGCTGGCTCTCGGCTCCGTGTTCATGGCCCACGGTTGGGCAAAGTTGAATGGACCGCTGGGTACGCCGGAGGGTTTCAACATCGATGCGTGGGGCTGGGCGTATCCGGAGATCTGGGCCTGGGTCGTGGCGATCGTCGAGACTTTGGGTGGCTTGCTAATCGTTGTCGGACTCTTCACACGTTTCGCTGCCGCGCTCAGTGCCTGCGTCATGGTTGTCGCCATCGTTCAGGAAAAGCTCCCGTCTGGTTTCATCGGAGGGTTTGAGCTGGAGTTCACGCTTCTGATGATTGCGATAGCGCTGGTCGTTACAGGTGCGGGTCGTGTTTCAGTAGACCGGGATGTTCTGGGTTGGGGCGCACCGCCGAAACGTAGTCACGTTGGCGAGACTCCTTATGATTGACATCAGCCGACCGCTCAGTGTGACTACGGCCCCTTGGCCGGAGGATACCGCCCTGTCGATCGATTGGACATTACATCTATCGCGAGGTGACAATGTCTCCTTGTCGACGATCAGGCTCAGCACCCACCTGGGTACGCACGCTGACGCGCCGGCGCATTATATGCCGGACGGCCATACGATGAGTGGGTTTTCTTTGCTGGCTTTCGTCGGGCCCGTTCAAGTGATCGACGTGGTGGGGTGCGATTCAGTGACGGCCCAGGTTCTAAAGGAGCAAAGCGTTCTAAGCAGTCCGCGGGTCTTGGTGCGCTCTTTGGCGGAGGTCGTCCCGGAGGAATTCGTGGACGACTACCCACCGCTTGCCCCCGACGGTGCCGAGGCCCTCGTCAACTCCGGCGTCCGCCTTTACGGCACCGATGCTCCTTCAGTTGATCCCGTTGACTGTCCCGGCATGGATGCGCATCGCATTCTAGGGTCCGCGGGTCTTCCTATCCTCGAGAACCTTGACCTCACCCACGTGCCGCCGGGCAAGTACGATCTTGTGGCGCTTCCAATGAGGTTGGTGGAGGCCGAGGCCGCACCTGTGCGTGCCGTCTTGCTGCCCGCCGGCTCGCTCGCTCTCGAATCTTGATCGGGGCAGCTAGTTCGGGAAAGTGTAAACCAGTCCGAGTTGAATGATCGTCAAGTTCCCGGTGTTTTCTTCGGAGTCGAGAGGTAGGTTTTCGGTACTCGAGAGGATGAGACCGCCGAAATAGCCGTAGGCATCGAAGGCCAGGCTGGGAACAATCTCGAAGAGAAACCCAACGAGCCCACCGAAGGATGCTCCATTCGCACTTCCATTCGCTGCATCCCCACTTGGACTCAAACTCACGTACGCGACGCGCCCCCCGATGTAAGGAGCGATCCGCTCGGAGTTAACCATCGCCAGCACATAGCGGGCGTCGGCAAAGAACGACAGAACGGTGAGCTTGGTGTCCGATTCCTCCAGGCTGTGGTTGCTGTAGTGTCCGCCGAGCAGTAGCTGAAAGTTGCTGGGCCATGTGTAGCGCGCCGTCAGCTCGGCTCCGAACGCCGAGCGGAGATCCTGGAAAGCATCGCCACCGAGTGCGACCCAGCCACCGCTCGCCCCGATGCCGACGCCGGAATATGCCGGCGTTCCTTGCGAGTAGGCTGAAGTGCCGCACACGCACGTGGCCACCAGCAACATGGCCCAAATGCCCCGCACTCGCCTGCCTCCCTTCAATAGCCTTCTCCCGCTACGGACTTCCGTGTGATGCCCGTTTGAGTAGAGATTCGGCTACATGTTGTCCGTATGATAGGGCACTCTCGGCTCGGGGTCCACGACCCACGGATTTGTCTATGGATGCAACCTGGCGCAGCCCCCTATCGTATTGTAAAGGGACTGAAGGGAATTCCACGGCCAGGCAGGGAGCAGCGGCAATTTGGATCGCAGCGTTCTGAGAGCGAAGCAAATGGGGGCTTAGTATGGCGTTCGATTTTGTCAGGCACCTGCTGATCCGTAGGGTCCCCCAGATATTGGGGCTGTACCTGGGTGCTTCCTGGATAATCGTCGAATTCGTCAGCCTGCTGGTGGACCGCTTCGCCCTGTCGCCGCACCTGATCGAATTCTGCCTCGTGGTACTCGGCGCGATGATTCCGACGGTCGTGCTCTTGGCGTACGTGCATGGTAGGCCGGGGAGAAACGACTGGACAGCGGTGGAGAAGATCGCTATTCCGGCAAACGTCTTGGGTGCGGCTTTGTTGGTCGGCTTCGTCTTCGCGGACAGGCCACTGGGCGCTGCGACGCATACCGTGCTGCTCGAGGATGAAGAAGGCAGAACTGTCGAACGGGTGATTCCCAAGGGCGAATTCAGGAAGAAGATCGTCCTGTTCAACTTCGAGAACGAGTCCGGAGACGCATCGCTCGACTGGTTGCAGAGCGGTCTATCATTTGGTCTCGTGTTCGATCTGTACCAGGATCTCTACGTCGACCTGAGCGAAATCGGGAGCATGCAGGAGCGGCTCAACCGGGCGGGGTACCCGGAGGGGGTGGGCTTGCCCGTTAGCTTGCAGGCGAATCTCGCCGAGGAGCTCCATCGCGACTACTTCGTCAATGGGTCGTTCACACGCAACGATGATGAACTGATCGTCGCGGTATCGCTGTACGAGACTCGCCGTCGTCGGCTGATCTCTGAGAAGACGTACAAAGGCGACAACACCCTTCGCGTGATCGATGAGGTGTCGGAGGGGCTCCGGCGCGACTTGGGTATTCCGGAACGCCACATCGAGCAGACGACGGATCTGAGGGTTGCCGACGTCCTGACGCACTCGCGCGACTCTTTCAGGCTTCAGGCTCAGGCGTTTCGGGCCATCGAAGTCGAGGGCGACTGGGATTCGGCGACCTCGTACTTGGAAGAGGCCGTTGCGGCTGATCCCACGGCTGCCCTCGCACAGTTCTATCTCTCGGCGGCCTACCTGTTGTCCAATCGAAAGGAGGATGCGGATCGGGCAGCGGCCAGCGGCATGGAAAACATCTACCGGCTTCCCGACCGGATGCAGTTCGCTCTCAAGTACTACTACTACGATGGAATCGAAGCCGATCCCGAGAAGAGGTTTGCGGTCGCGAGGATGATGGTGGATCTCTTTCCGGACGATATCGAAGGGCATGTACAGCTTGCCAGGGAATATGAGATCCGGAACCAGCCGGATGCCCAGATCGCGGAATACGAGCGCATCCTGGATCTCGACCCGTCGCAATACGACTACCTGCGCTGGATCGGAAACGTCCACACGGGTCGGGGCGAGTTCGACCTGGCACTCGAGTACTTTCAACGCTATGCCCAGGCGGTCCCCAACGATCAATCGGCGTTCGCATCGCTGGGGGCTCTCTACTCAGAGATGGGTGCGTTTGAGCAGTCGAAATCGTACTACGAGCGTGCCCTGATCATCGACCCGGGCAACGTGTCTCTGATGAACCAGCTTGCCACGGTCATGTTCAACCTGGGCTCCTTCAAGGAGGCGGTGTCGCAGCACGAGGAAGCCCTAGGTGCCGCAAGAACTTCGAGCGAGCGAGCCAGGGCCTACTACCAACTTGCCTTTCACTCCGAACTCACGGGTCGATTGGCCAAGGCGATCGAGTACAAGGAGCTCGAGTGGGCCGAACGAGAACAGCTCGAGCCACGTTCGGTCGTCATCGCAGGAAGCAAGCTGTTTTCGCTAGGCCTTTATGCCCAAGCTGGCCGCGCCGATGAAGCGTTCGAGATCATTCGCCAGGCAGAGCGCGAGCTAGCCGCCCCGTTCAGCCGGGAGATTCCGGTTGGATACCTGGAGCTGTACCTGGCCTTGGAGGATGTCGCCAACGCGGAGGCGGCCCTGGCGGACGTCGAGGCTCTGGTAGAGCGGACAGAAGCCGAGAGTTACCGACATCGCCTGCTCGCCGCTCGAGGTCGGATTCAAGAGCTTAGGGGGCAATACAACGAGGCTCGAAAGAGCTATCAAGAAGCGCTGGAACTTGCTCCGACTGGGATTACTCGACACCGTGCGATAGCGCGCTGTTACCGGCATTTGGGCCGACTCGACCTAGCGGAAGCAAGCCTTCGGAAGAACTTGCAGCGAACACCCTACAACCCACGGACTCACTACGAGATGGCGCTGGTCTACGATGCGATGGGCGACCGCGATCGGGCCCTGGAACATCTGGTGACGGCGTTGGAGGTGTGGAGCGATGCCGATCCCGAATTCACGCCAGCTCTCGAAGCGAGAGCCAAGCGGGCTGAATGGGAATTACCGTCGGTTAGCACCAGCTGATGCTCGACAGCGTTAGGATCTCGGATGAGCTGTGGGACATGGCCGACGAGAAGCCGGACACCCTCCTGCATCGCGCGGTTCAACGGATTCATGAGACCGGGAGTCCCTTCGATTGGGTGGGAGTCTACGTGGTCGTTGCTTCGCGACGAGGATCGGATTCTCGGCGTGATCGATATCGATAGCGACTCCTCTGCGGCATTCGCACAGGACGATGAGCGCGGTTTGCGCGCCATCGCTGACGTCCTGGGCGAGGTGTTGGGACCCCACCTTCGATTGCCCGGCTGAATAGGGTGCGGAGTGTGGCGTCATACCCTCCTCTCTTCGGTTCTAGTCATCAGAGTCTCTGTCGATCCGAGCAGTCTGGCTATCAACTCGGCTTCGCCGCATTCTTGAGGGCCTATGCGACGAACCGTTACGCCCGAACTGGTTGACCAGCCATCTCCCAACCCGGCCCTTCTAGCTCAGAGCCTGGGTGATCTAGCCTGGCTGAATCGGTATCTAGGGGGAACCGCGACAGTGATTCACCAGTTGAATCGGTTGCTGGGAGGCGCTTTCCCCCAGAACCTGAGAGTTCTGGATGTCGGCGCTGGGGGGGCGGATATAGTGGTCGCGCTGGACGAGTGGTCCCGGCGTCGAGGGATCCATCTGGAGGCGGTGGCCCTCGATTCTGGACGCGAGACGACGAAGCAGGCTGCTAGAAATATCGAGCATTCTGGAATCGAGGGTCTTCGAGTGACCTGCGGTGACGCCCGCGCTCTGCCCTTCGCCAGTCGCACTTTCGATGTCGCGATCAGCAGCACGTTTCTTCACCACCTGGACGAGGGCGACGCCGTGGTGACCCTAAAGGAGATGGCAAGAGTGAGTGGCATCGGCATCATCGTCAGCGACTTGCGTCGTGAGCTCTGGGGTTACATCGGGGCTTGGGCGTTGGCGAACACTGTTTGGCTAAGGCACCGATACACCCACCACGATGCTACAGCCTCGATGCGAGCTGCCTTCTCACTGAAGGAGGCGCTATCGCTGGCGAAGCGTGCCCGCCTGGCCGCAGTCGTCGAACCACAGCTCTGGTTTCGTTGGGCTCTGCGCTGGCGGCGTAGCGACTGATGTCGATGGAGGCGGAAGTCCTGATCGTTGGTGCCGGCCCTGCGGGTTCGGCTCTTGGCCTAGAGTTGGCGCGTCGAGGCCACGATGTATTGATCCTCGAGCGCTCTTCGTTCCCTCGTGACAAACCATGCGGTGATTGTGTGAATCCGGGCGCTGTTTCTCAGCTTCGCCGCCTCGGAATCGCCGATCGACTGTATGAGAAACTGTCTCCGGTGCTGCTTCATGGCTGGCGCATCCAGGCCCCTGACGGCACGGCCTTCGAGGCTGAGTTTGGAGAGAACGAGTCGGGCGCAATGCTCAACGGCTGGGCCGTACGAAGACGCGACTTTGATGCGGCGTTGCTCGACGAGACGAGTCTTGCGGGTGCGCGCGTGCGGTTTGGTGTGCGCGTCGCCGACGTATTGCGAGACAGGGAGCGCGTAGTCGGAGTGCTGGCGCGTGAGGGCGCGGCAACGCGAGAGGCCCGAGCATCGTTCGTCGTGGGGGCGGATGGGATCCGCTCGGTGATTCAGCGACGACTTGGCTTGAGAGGTCGGGAACCGCAGCTGAGGAAGATCGCGCTTGTCGGTCATCTGGCTGGCGGCAACGGATTGGGATGTCTCGGGGAGCTCCGTGTACTGGGTGGGCGCACATGTGGTTATGCGGCCCTGCAAGATGGGGCGAATGTGACCTTGATGGTTCCGGAGTCTGAAGCAAAGGCGTTGGCGGGCCGCCCACGGGAGTTCTTCATTTCCGCGTTAACCGAGTTCCCGGAGATCGCAGATCAGGTGCGGAGTCGCGGCTTGGAGAAATCGGTCATGGTAACGGGTCCGTTCGATCAGCCAGTAAGTCGATCGTGGGCGCAAGGTGCTGTTCTAATCGGCGATGCAGCGGGCTATTACGATCCGTTCACGGGCCAAGGCGTGTACCAAGCGCTGCTTAGCGCTCACCTGGCCGCCCAGGCAATCGCCTCGGCGCTGCGGGATCCTGCATCGGAGGCGCGGACGTTCAAGAGATATGATCGCCGACTGAGGCGCGAGTTGCTTCCCAAGCGTGCGTTGCAGAGGGCGGTTGAGACGGTAATCAGTCGAGCCGATCTCATGTCTTGGTTTCTGGGTGGGCTGGCGAAGGACGGTTTGACGGCGAAGCGCTTGCTGCGAACGACAGCTGACTTGGATCATCCGGTCAACATGCTTGACCCGGTGCTTTGGAGTCGCTTCCTATTCCTGGGGGCGGAGAACACCGCATGATGACTCACAACGAGATTCGCATGGCAGCGTCACCCGTGCGGTGCTTCCAAGTCGCCGCAGACGTCGAACGTTGGCCCGAGATACTATCGCACTACCGCTGGGTTCATTTCCGTCGCCGCGAAGGCTTCGGTCGTGGCCTTGTTGAGATGGGGGCGCACCGGATGTTCGGCCCGGCCGGCTATCCCGTGTGGTGGGTGAGTGAGATGTGGGCGGATGAAGACGTACCGGTGGTACGGTACCGACACGTTGACGGCATCACCAAGGGGATGGATGTAGAGTGGCGCTTCCACGACGACGGAGTCGGCACACACGTCGAGATCGTACACGACTGGACGCGTGGGCCTGGGTGGCCGCTTGTCGGTCGATTCGCTGCTGACCGTGTCATCGGTCCCATCTTTATTCATCACGTAGCCGGAATGACGCTCGAGGGAGTCAAGAAGGCTGTGGAGGCTTTGTGATAATCAAGAATCAACATTCGCAAAACGGACGCCGACGAGTAGCAGTTACGGGTATCGGCTGCATAACTCCTACCGGCATCGGCGTCGACGGTCTATGGGCAGGTCTGCGAAGCCGCCAGTCCGCGGTTCGGCGCGTTACGCGTTTCGACCCCGAGGTCTTCCGCAGCCACATGGCGGCAGAGGTCGATGGCTTCGATCCTGTGGACTACATGGACACCAAACGTGCGCGCCGCCTCGATCGCTTCGGCCAGTTCAGCGTGGCGACAGCGCGGATGGCGCTCGCCGATGCTGAAATAGATCCTGGGAAGCTCGACTCGGACCGGGTGGCGGTGCAGATCGGCTCGGCTCTGGGCGGTGTTGCGTATGCTGAGGAGCAACACGGTGTCTACGTGGACGAAGGACCGCAGGCGGTGAATCCGCTTCTTGCCCTCGCCGTTTTCGGCGGCTCGGCCAGCTCAAACATCGCCATCGAGTTCGGGTTCACAGGCCCGAATTCGACGAATGGGATGAGCTGTGCCTCGGGCGCTATCGGTGTGGGGCACGGATTTCGGCTGATTCGTGACGGAGAGTCGGATGTCGCATTGACCGGAGGCATCGAATGTCCCCTCTCACCTCTGTCCTACTGCGCGTTCGCATTGATCCGCGCCATGTCAAAACGAAACGATGATCCAGCTACAGCCAGCAGACCCTTCGACCGGGACCGCGATGGTTTTGTCATGGGCGAAGGTGCGGCTGTGTTGGTGCTGGAGGAATGGTCCCACGCGGTGCGTCGCGGGGCCCGGATCTACGCCGAGATCTGTGGTTTTGGAACGACCAACGACGGCTATCACATGACGGCACCGCGACCCGACGGAACGCAGTCCGCGCGCGCGATCGAATTGGCGTTGGCGGACGCTCGTGCGGTGAGCGATGAGGTCGAGTATGTGAACGCGCACGCTTCATCGACGCGGTTGAACGATCCGGTGGAGACCAAAGCGATAAAGTCCGTTCTCGGCGAGCGGGCGTATCGTGTACCGGTGAGCGGTACCAAGGGGTACTACGGGCACCCGTTGGGGGCTTCGGGTGCGATAGAGGCGGCGATCACCGCGCTAGCGGTAGAGCGGGGATGGGTGCCGCCAACGCTCAATCTTCAGGAGCCCGACCCGGACTGTGACATCGACCTTGTGGCGGGCGCTGGACGGGAGACCAACGTCGGATTCGTGATTTCCAATTCCTTTGGGTTCGGCGGCATAAACGCGACGCTTGCGTTCAAGACTGCGGAAGCGTGATTCGCCTAGGATTCAAGATGCTCAAACGTTCAATCAAGTTCCTGTCTGTCGTTCTCGTCGCCTCGGTCTTGCTGGCCAATTGTGGAAGCGATGCGCCGACCCAGAGTCTTGACGTCGGGGTGGCTGGGGATGGCAACCTTCAGGCTGTTCTCGAGGAGGTTCGAGAGGACTACGGTCTCGCGGCGTTGGCCGCGGTGCTGGTGCATGAAGGCGAGGTTGTCGAGCTGGCTGCGACGGGTCGACGCGCCGTTGGCTTCGGCGAGCTGGTGACGGCAGAGGACCAGTGGCATGTCGGCTCGCTAACGAAAGGCCTGACGGCCACGTTGGCTGCGATACTCGTCGAGCGTGGTGTGATATCGTGGGACACGACGGTGGGAGCGGTGTTTCCCGAACTCGTGGGATCCATGCGTGCCGAGTATGTGGATATCAGGTTGGACGAGTTGCTCTACCATGCTGCGGGAATGGTGTCCGACCTCATGCGGGCTCCGTCGTGGGGCAGTCTGCGTAGCGATCCGGCGCCGATAACCGAGCAGCGCCTAAGCTTCGCGTCCGAGCTGCTCGCCCTGCCGCCGGACGGACCGCGCGGCGAGTACTTGTACAGCAATGCCGGCTACATCGTGGCGGGCGCAATGCTGGAGCGTGTGACAGGCGACTCTTGGGAAGAGCTGATGATGCGTGAGGTGTTCACACGCTTGGGCATGGTTTCGTCCGGTTTCGGTCCTCCGGGTTCGCCCGGTCGCCGCGACGAGCCGTGGGGGCACATACCGAGCGGCGGCGACTGGTTCGGCGTCGAGCCTGGCCCCAACGCCGACAACCCGGCGGCCGTCGGCCCGGCGGGTACCGTCCACGTCTCCCTGGCCGACTAAGGAGAATACATGGCGGAGCACCTAGCGGGTGCGAGAGGCGAAGGTACCCTGGTCACGTCGGACACCTATATGAAGCTTCACACGCCGGCCTCCGGCAGCCCGTACGCCCTGGGCTGGGGCGTGGCCGAGAGGGCATGGGCGGGCGGAAAAGTGCTGAATCACCAGGGGAGCAACACGATGTGGTTTGCCACGGTCTGGTTGGCACCCGAGCGCGACCTCGGGATGTTCGCCGTGTCCAACGCGGCGAGGGATGCCGGCCAGAGGGGTACCGATGCCGCAGTCGTCGCCCTCCTCACACGCATTGAAGCTGCGATGAAAGACGGAGAATGAGAAATCGCGCGAATATTCTCGCTCATTTCGTGAGGGGATCAAGCGACTCATAGCCGGTCAAGTTCGTGGGCGGAATGATAGCTGCCAGCCGGACTCCGGCGGTATCGTCAGTCGGGTATGCTGTCATGGAGGCCGCTTTACTTCGAGAGTGAAGGGGGACGGCTGATGTAGCCGTCCCCCTTCCTGGTCGTGTTACTTCTTGCGATTGAGCTGGAGTTGGTAGAACTGCTGCCAGTCGCCTTCGTGCCGAATGCTACCCGTCGCGTAGAGCATCCGGGCATCCGTCACGCTCAAGGTGTTTCTGACTGTTCCAAGCTCGGGATCGTCATAGGTATACTCTATGCCCTCGTCGCTCACCTGGAGTTCAACGACCCGGATCGATCCGTCCTCGCGAATCGTGGCCATCCTGTAGTGACCATCTCTCGCGTCATAGGTGATGATTCCGAAGGAATGATGGAAGACGACGTCGCCGAAGAGCTCGAGCTCTACGAGCTGTCCCTTTCCTTGGAGCTCTTGTGTCAGGACGAGGCCGCCAAGTTTGCTCTGCACTTCCATAGCTACCATAAAGTCCCGGCGTGGGAAGCCCTCGTGCTCTACCCAGCCGACACCGTCCCACACGCCGACGAGCGATTGCAACTCCTGCATCTTGGCCTGCGGCAGTGACATAGTCTCCTGGGCGGTAAGCGTTGTCCCCGCGCCGCCCAGCAGGACGAGGCCGACGATGAGCGATCTCATGATGCACTCCCAGTCTGAAGTGTCAGGCAAGTTACTGGGTGGTTCCACAAATGGTGGCTTACCCTCCAGATCCGGCTTGTCGTGTGGGCCGTCATAATATGCGTTTCCCGCTGTTTCGCTAGAGGAGGGTTTTCGGGGCGGGCCGAGTCTGATACTTGACTATTCAGCCGACCACCCAGCCCGCTCCGGGATGGCTAAATACCAAGCCTTCTTGACGAAGCAAGGTGAGGCAGTACCTTGGATGAGCCTGGTGGATTGATTTGAGGCCGCTTGCAACCACCTAAAAAAAGCCTAAAGAGCCGGGTGCCGCACCTCCGAGGCGGCGACTCCACAGCAGAAGCAGAAGACTTCGTGACCCGTGCTCTATGGAATCAGAGACCGGGTCGCAGTGCTTTTTGGCTGCGGCGCCCATTGCAGTTGAGGTAAGAGCATTATGCCGGACTTCAGAGCCCTGATCGACAACGGCAGTGCCCATCTATTTGATGGCGCCCTGGGCACCGAGCTGTACCAGCGCGGCGTCTTCATCAACGTCAGTTACGACGAACTCAATCTCAAACGCTCCGAGCTCGTGCGCGAAGTGCACGACGCCTACCGCGATGCGGGCGCCGAGATCCTCGAGACCAACACTTTCGGCGCTAATCGTCTACGCCTCGAGCAACACGGACTGGGCGGTAAGGCTCACGAGATCAACCGGGCTGGCGCTGCTCTGGCTCGGGAAGCTGCCGGCGATGACCTGTATGTGGCGGGGTCGATCGGGCCTCTGGGTGTGCGGATCGAGCCGTACGGTCCGACGGCTCTGGAAGAGGCCCGCGAACTATTCCGAGAACAGGCTGCCGCGCTGACGGAGGGCGGCGCTGACGTGCTACTGGTCGAGACGTTCAGCGATCTGTCCGAGGTCGAGCAAGCGGTTCTGGGATGCCGTGATGCGACCGACTTGCCGGTGATCGCCCAGATGACCGTGTACACCGATGGCAACACGGTATACGGTTACGACCCGGCCCGCATTGCACGGCATTTGGAGGATGTCGGCGCTGACGTGATCGGCCTGAACTGCAGCGTCGGCCCAGCGATGATCCTCAAAGCGATCCAGAAGATGTCGGAGGTGACGAACCTTCCTCTTTCGGCGATGCCGAACGCCGGACTGCCCCGCGAGATCGAGGGGCGGAAGATCTACCTGGCCTCGCCCGACTATTTTGGCAAGTACACGCGTCGCCTCATACAGGCGGGTGTGCGTTTCGTAGGCGGATGTTGCGGAACGACCCCGGAGCATACCCGGGCGATGGCGGCTCAAATCCGAGCGCTACGACCGCAACGCCGTGGTGTAGTGATCGAGAAAGTACGCGAAGTCGAGCGTAGGGAGACGGAGCCAGGCGTCGAGCCCGTCCCCACCGCGGAGCGTTCCCAACTGGCGCGGAAGATCGCTGCCGAGGAATTGGTGACCAGCGTAGAGATCCTGCCTTCGAAGGGCTGTGATCCCGCCGACGTGCTCGACAAGGTGCACCAGCTCCGCGCAGCGGGCGTGGACGCCGTGAACGTACCCGACGGTCCGCGAGCGATGATGAGGATGGGTGTGTTGGCTTCCTGTTCGATCATCGAGCGAGAGGTGGGCCTGGAGACCATTCCCCACTACTGCTGTCGCGATCGAAACTTGCTGGGCATGATGAGCGACCTGCTGGGCGCTCACGCCCTTGGATTGCGGAATCTACTCATTATTACCGGCGACCCACCGAAGATGGGTCCCTACCCCGATGCTTCGGCGGTATTCGACATCGATTCGGTAGGTTTGACCAACCTGGTGCGCAAATTGAACCAGGGTCTCGACCCTAGCGACAACTCGCTTGGCTCGCAGACGAGTTTCTTCATCGGTGTGGGTGTGAACCACGCTTCGGTCGATCCCGAGTACGAGATCCACCACTTCGAGTGGAAAGTGGATGCCGGAGCGGAATTCGCCGTAACCCAGCCGATCTTCGATGTTGAGCAGTTCCTGGCGTTCATGTACAAGATCGAGCACGTGCACATCCCGACCGTCGCTGCCATCTGGCCGCTCGTATCCTACCGAAACGCCGAGTTCCTCAACAACGAGGTCCCTGGCGTCGTAGTCCCCGGCAGCGTCCTCGAGCGCATGAAGTTGGCGTCGGAGCGCGGTAAGGAAGAAGGGATGGCAGAGGGCCTGGCCATCGCCAGAGAGATGATTGCCGAGCTCGAGCACCACGTCCAGGGCGTTCAGGTGAGCGCGCCCTTCGGCAAAGTCGACTTCGCCTTGCAAGTCTTCGACGCTCTGAGCAATTGGGCCGGCCCCGAGGCGGCGGCCCTGCCCTAGGAGGCAGCGTGATAATCACAGGAATCACCCAGTTGATCGTAGGCTTCGCTGTGGCGGCGACACTGGCATCAAACGCTACGGCCCAGGAGACGCTCAGTAAGCCGACGATCCAGGTGATGCTGCTCGGCAGCTATCACATGTCAAACCCCGGCCTAGATCAGATCAACCCCGAAGCCGATGACCCGCGTTCGCCCAAGCGGCAGCGAGAGATCGAAGCGATGCTTGCAGCGTTGGCTGAGTTCCGCCCAAACAAGATCGCGGTCGAGCGAGCGTTCTCGATGCAGGATACGGTCGCAGCCAGATACTTGAGATACCTGGCAGGAGATTTTGAGTTGGGCCGCAGCGAGGTGTACCAGATCGGGTTCCGCCTCGCGGGCCAACTCGGTCACGAGACCGTTTACGCTGTCGACTACCGGATGGGTATGCCGATGGACTCGGCGATGATTTATGCCCAGGCGCATGGCCAGACGGAGACTCTGGCGTATCTGGGCCAGCAGGGCCAGGCCATCGAAAAATACCTCAACGACCTCATCCTCACCCTGACCATCCCCGAGATCCTGTATCACCACAACGACATGCGCGGCGACACGCTGTGGAGCGGATACATGACGATGGCGATGATCGGGGGAGGCGACGATTACCCGGGGGCCGTCGCGGTGGCGCGCTACTACGAACGCAACTTGAGGATCTTTGCGAACATCACGCGTATCGCGGAGCCCGGCGATCGAATTCTCGTCCTATTCGGTTCGGGCCACCGCGTGCCCTTGCATCACTATTTCCACTACGCCGCCGATTATGAGTTGGTGTCGCCGCTCGAGTATTTGGAGCGTGCGGCGGATGCGCTGAGGTAGACTCAGCGGCCCATTCAGTACTGGTCTTTGGACCGGCCTAGCGACAGCCGACGAAGCGCACGCTGCTCTGACGGTCGCCGACGATCTCGGCCAGACTTTCGAGCACGTAGTCCATACCTTCTCGGCTGTTCCCTACCCCGAGCGACATGCGGATGGCGCAGTGGGCGTCTTCGTCGCTCAACCCCATGGCGGTCAGAACGTGCGATGGGTCCGGATTGCCCGATTTACAGGCGGAGCCGGACGAGAAGTAGACGCCGTGGCGATCGAGGAAGAGCACCAGCGACTCGCCTCGCATGCCAGGGAGAGTCATGTTGACGGTGTTGGGCAGGCGATGCTCCGGGTGGCCGTTCAGGCGAGCCTCCGGCACGACCTTCCGGATGCCCGCCTCCAGATCGTCGCGCATCGCTCGCACGCGGTCCATCTCGTTGTGGTTCAAACGGCGCACCGCTATCTCGCAGGCCTTGCCGAAGCCGACGATGCCCGGGACGTTCTCGGTGCCCGCGCGAAGCGTCCGCTCCTGGCCTCCGCCGTGTATCACGGGCGAAAGCTCGATCCCCTGCCGTACGTACAGCGCGCCGATCCCCTTCGGTCCGTAAACTTTGTGGCCGGAAACCGAGAGGAGATCAACACCGAGTTCCTCCACATCGATCGGTAGCTTGCCGAGCCCCTGCACCGCGTCTGTGTGAAAGAGAGCGCCATGCTGCCGGGCGACGGCCGCGAACTCGGCGATGGGATTAATCGTTCCCACCTCGCTGTTCGCCATCATCACGCTGACGAGGATCGTGTTCGGCCCCATGGCGTTGGCCAGCGTCTCGACATCGATGAGGCCCGTCTGGTCAACATCCAGATACGTTATGTCGAAGCCAACATCGGCCAACGCTTCGCAGGTTCTCAGTACCGCGGGGTGCTCGACGGTCGTTGTGATGATGTGATTGCCTTCGTCGCGCTTAGCGTAAGCCACACCCTTGATGGCCAGATTGTCCGATTCCGAGCCGCCGCCGGTGAATACGACGCGGCGCGCGGTACAGTTAAGCGCCTGCGCGACTTTTCTTCTCGCGCCTTCGACCGCATCGCGCGCTTCGTTACCGCGGCTGTGGATGCTCGATGGGTTGCCGTACGCCGCTTCGAAGTACGGTCGGATCGCCTCCAGTACTTCCGGGTCTACCGGTGTCGTGGCGTTGTGGTCCAGGTAGACCTGGCGTTGCGGCCCGGCCGGCTTCGCGACCGATCTAATGATTGCTTCGCTCTCGTCTTCGCTGACGCGTCCCGCGCCGTTACCGGCCTCCGCTTTCGCCACGTCGCAGAGCAGCGCCTTATAGACCGGAAAGCCCGAGATCGGGTCGTAGCGTTGCAGATCGGTCAGGTCGTTGACGTTGCAGTCCTGCCATTCCCTCGGGCCCAATGGGCCGCCCCCGCCCATGTTGGCGTCGATGGCGCCTTGGGCGATCTCGTCAGAGACTCGTGCCCGGTACTTGAGCTTGCCCCTTGGCGTAGCGACCCAAACCCAATCGCCGTCCTCGATCCCACGTGCTTCGGCGTCGACAGTGTTCATCGTCACCAGCGGCACTGGCGCCTTGCGGCTTAGACCTTGGACGCCGTGATGCTGGCTGCGGAAATCGGCAAAGATCCGAGCTCCCGAGTTGAAGACCAGCGGGTACTCCTGCGCGAGGGCCGGTTGTGCCAAGGGGCCTTCTCGGGGCTCTGTGTAAACAGGGAGGGCGTCGTAACCGTGCTCCTCGAGAACCGTCGAGGCGATCTCGAACTTGCCGGTTGGCGTCCGAAAGCCCGGGGCACCGTCCTCTCTCAGCTGGCCTTTTTCCCACTTCTTGTACTGCGTCATCACCGAGGGAATCTGCACTTCCCCACCGGCGGCCTGCACTTCTTCCAGCGTGAACCCAGACCCCTCGAGCACGTAGCGCAGCAGGTCTTCTTCGGTGCGCGGGTACTTTTCGCCGTAGCCCAATCGCTCGGCCAGTTCCGTCAGGATCAGATAGTCGTTGCGCGCTTCGCCCACCGGTTCAATGACCTTCTCGCGAATCTTGAAAACAGGGCCGTAGGTCATGTACGAGGTGATCTCGTACCCGGTCGTTGCGGGTAACACGATATCCGCGTAGGCCGAGTCTGCCGTATGGTGCCGGTTGATGCTGACGAGGAAATCGAGCTCGCTCAGAGTCTCGCGCCAGATCGAGGGCTCGGGCCACGCCGTGACGATGGAGCCGCCCAGTATCACGAGTCCGCGAACCTTGTACGGTTCGCCTTTGAGGACCGAGTCGGGCAGCGCGATAGCGTGGGACTCGCCTCGATATTGGCTGTATACGGGGAAACGGTCGCGGCCTAGCGCCTTCTTCACGTCGGGGTTCGAGATCAGCCCGTCGCGGTTGATGGGGAACTGGTTTTCCCGCATGCGAATGACGAGGCCCCCGGGTACGTCGAGCTGACCCGCCAGCGCCCAGAGCGTGAAGACGGCGCGGATCGCCTGCACGCCGCTGTCGGAGTACTCGAGACCCGTGTACATGATCGGGCAGGCTCCGCGGGCCCGGGCGATCCGCCGAGCGAGGTCGAGAACTGTCTCGGCAGGAATTCCGGTGATATCCTCGACGACTTCGGGGCGGAAGTGCTGGACGTAAGTCTTGAGGTCCTCGAAACCTCGCGTCCAGTCCTTAACGAACGGCTCGTCGAACAGCTCTTCCTCGATGAACACGTTGATAAGGCCGAGAGCCAACGCACCGTCTGTGCCGGGTCGGATCGGAATCCACTGGGCCGCGATCTCGCGGGCGGTGTGGTTTCGCTGCGGGTCGATACAGATGACTTCGGCGCCCCGGAGCACGGCCTTCTTGATCTGCTCGTGGGCCAGCGGCGGCGAGTCGGTAGCCGGGTTCGCGCCCCAGATCACGATCAATTCAGCGTTCTCGATGTCGTGATCCATGGTGTGGTAGTACTCGCCGAACGTCGTATGTGGCGCGATCATCGCGAACGACACGTAGCACAGCGCTCCGACGCCCAATGTGTTTGGCGAGCCGAAGGGGAAAAGGACGCTGGACGCGGACGAGATCGCCACATCTGCTGGCTGGAAGACATCGCAGAGCGCCAACTCGAAGCTACCCCGACCCGTGTATATCGCTG
>JBDHGH010000002.1:0-66597 GCA_039589995.1 Gemmatimonadota bacterium
TCGACTCCTTCTGCCAAGCCTCGCGAGCGTAGTAATCCCTCGACGAGTGCTCCTATCCGTTCCGGAGAACCGCCGCGCCCATCGCTCATACGCGTTGCACCACCCCGCTGGCGATTCGGTACTCCGCCAGCGTATCGCCCATGAACGCAAACTCGCTAGGCTTTGGGGACGTCACGATGATCTGACCCCATTCCTCTGCAGTCAGCAACTCCACCACGCGTTCGGCTCGCTGTGGATCGAGTTCCGCAAAGACATCGTCGAGCATCACTATCGGTCGACAACCCCCTTCAGACCTCAGGCTCTCGGCCTCCACCATACGCAACGCGACCGCCGCGGTGCGTTGTTGGCCCGCCGATCCAAAATTCCTCAGCCGAACCGAATCCTCGCCTCCCGCCACCCAAAAGGCGAGGTCATCCCTGTGAGGGCCGACTACGGTCAGTCCGCGCCGCCTCTCCCTGTCGGCCTGACGTTCTAGCTGAGAGCGGAACGCCTCCGCCCACACGTCTACCGCCGGCACCTCGGATGCTGGACTTATGTCGGGTACGGGTACGGACGGCACGTAGTCTAGTCCGCCCTCCTGCCCACCCGAGATCGCTGAGTACACGCGCAGATAACTGCTCTGCCTCGAGGCGGCCCAGCGTGCACGTGCCTCGGTGATGTGGCTCCCGGCATCCACGAGTCCTTCGTTCCACGCGGCCAGTTCGGCTGCGCCGGCCCCATCACGCAACAGCGAGTTTCGCTGGGAGAGAACCTGCCGATAACGCTGCAACATCTGCAGATACCCGGTTTCGCCGAGCGAGAGCGTGATATCCAGAAAGCGTCGTCTGGCTCCCGGGCCGCCGGCTACGATCTCCACATCGCTGGCGGTGAAGACGATAACGCCGACCCGTCCGAGTGCCTCGCCCACTCGGTCAGGCTCGTTTCCATCGACCGTGACTTTCTTGCGCCGCCCATCGCGAGCGTACGCCGCGGCCACGTCGACTTCCTCGCCCGAATCACCCCCGGCGAGGTGCCCCTCCACGCGGAAGTGCTCGCCCCGGAAGGTTATCAGTTGTTCGTCGCGCGCCCCACGAAACGACCGGAATATCTCGAGGTAGTAGACAGCCTCTAGAAAGTTGGTCTTGCCCTGACCGTTGTCGCCGACCAGTGCTGCACCACCCTCTGGAAGCTCTACGACCTCGTTGTCAAAATTCCGAAAATTCCTGAGACTCAACTTCTGGAGAAACACCTAGAAAATATAGAGAATATAGCGGTTTTTTCAAGATCGTCCGCCCTCCGTCGAGCGGTCAATTTCCTAGTTTTTTGGGGGTTGCCGGACACGAACGGACAAGCTGAAATCACCCCCTGGCAGGTCCCGGCAGTCGTCGGGAAACTGGTTGCAGTCGACGACCAGAACGACCACGGGCTCGGAGAAGACCAGCTCTTCGT
Organism: Gemmatimonadota bacterium; assembly: GCA_039589995.1. GTDB lineage: Bacteria > Gemmatimonadota > Gemmatimonadetes > Palauibacterales > KS3-K002 > JBDHGH01. The sequence goes on from JBDHGH010000002.1 coordinate 1,429, forward strand.
CCCGGTCCAGGGCAGCAGCGTAAAGCGATAGGTTGGCGCCGGTTTCCAGGTTCGGGAAACGTATGTCGAAACTGACTTCCGCTACATCGAGGATGTTCCCCACGCTTCTCTGCTCTCGGAAGAATGTGTCCGGCGCCGTGGTTCTGATCAGGATTAGCTCCACAGCCGAAAGACGACCCCGAGCCTCGACAGTGACGCGTCTGATCGAGTCTGCTGCCACCAGATCGCCGGTCCTTGGCGTTAGGATCGTGACGCTCTCGACCGTCGACACGTCCACGGGCCCGGTCGGCCGGTCGCGAGGAGAGCCACAGCCGGCAAGGGTCGATCCTGCCATGACAAGCAGAAGGACCAGGACTACAGCAGGAGCGCGCCGAGGACGTGACATGATGAAAACTGGCCCCATACTCGATGAACAGCGAAGCCCGAGGGTCAACACCCCCGATCAAGCGGTCTTAGGACACTCAAATATAAGACACCGTAGGCAGCCGAAAGAGCCGCCCTTCGTATCTCCTAACAACCTCAACCCGCCCACGGGTCCCTGCGCCGGAGTATAACGCTACTTCAGCAAGTCCCTCCACGCCGGCCTGGGCGGTTCCAGAGGCTCGTCGTGCTCGACCCGATCCAGCAGACCATCCAGGACCAGGCGCAACTTCCCGACCGCTTTCTGATATCCGGACCTAGCAAGCGCCATACTCGCGACGACAAAAGCAGGCGAAAGAGCAGTCAGCGCATTCGGTATGTCCAAGCTACCCGCGATGACCGCGGTGGTGCCGAAAGCCAACGGCACACCGGCACCGATTCCAAGCCCCCAGAACCAGCCGGCGCGCTGGCTGCGGAAGTCCGTGGTCAGTGAAACGTGGCATGACTCCTCGCCAAGCGGCACGACATCGAGCTCGATCGCCTGAGTCTTCTTCGCCAGTTGATATCCCCGACCAGAAAAGTCCAGGCCCCGCAGCAGGGATGAGACGAGTCCGCGGTCGGGTTCCCACAGAGATGTCCCGCGAGTCCTTCTGATCAGTCGCAGGCTCTCGTTCGACTGGAAGTGGTTCTCCAATTCCAGTCTGACCTCCTCGGCAGGACGGGGAACCTCGCGAGTGGCCTTCACGAGACTTGAGCCGACGACCTTCGTCAGCCAGCCGTGATCCGCCAGCAGTTCTCCGCCACCGCCCCGATACTCCGCCAGAGCTCGCCGGATGCTTCCTTCCGACAAGCCTACGTCGCTGGCAATTCTGACGACATCGGTTTCGCTGAGCTCCGGGACTTTTCCGGTCTCGCTGTCGAGTTCGGACGCCCGTTGTATCAACGCCTCTAGATCCTGGCGCGTCAGGTAATGCCCTCCGCCCGCGTCATCCGCCATGCATCAATCGCTCTTCTTCTTCTCCGCCGGTACGGGCTCGCCCGACGCGAGTCGACCCGGAATGCCCTCGGGCGCCGGAAGCTCCGGTGTCTCCTCTTCGATCGATTCGTCCTCTTCGATCAACTTCTCCTGTTCGTCGACCTCCTCGGGTGACAGTCCGCTCTTAGGTCGAAGCAGTGGACCAATAAGATCGATGGGTATCGGGAACAGCGTCGTCGAGTTGTTCTCGGCAGCGATCTCCGAAACCGTCTGCAGGAATCGCAGTTGGAGAGACGCGGGATCTCCGCTCATGATCTTGGCCGCCGAGACCAGTTTGCGAGAGGCCTGGTACTCGCCCAAAGCGTTGACGACCTTGGCCCGTCGTTCGCGCTCCGCTTCGGCCTGCCGGGCCATCGCGCGCTTCATCTCCTGTGGCAGGTCGATATCCTTGACCTCGACTGCGGTGACTTCGATGCCCCAGACATCGGTCTGCTCGTCGATGATCGTTCGAAGCATGTCGTTGTACTTCTCGCGCTCCGCCAGCAGATCATCCAACTCCGCCTGCCCGATCACCGAGCGAAGCGTAGTTTGTGCCAGCTGAGATGTGGCAAACAAGTAATCTTCGACCTCGACGACCGCCTTCACGGGAACGTTCACGCGGAAATAGAGAACCGCGTTGACCTTCACTGACACGTTGTCCCGGGTGATGACGTCCTGCGGCGGTATATCCATCGCGACGATCCGCAGGCTGACCCGTTGCATGCGCTCGACGCCGAAGGGCACAAGAAAGATCAGTCCCGGCCCCCGAGCCTTCCGCAAGCGGCCCAGCCGAAAGACCACCGCCCGTTCGTATTCCCACAGGACTCTAAGACTGGTGGCCAGGGCTGTGGCACCGGCCACGGCTATAGAAGCGAGTAGTATCTCCAATTAAACCTCCCGGAAAATGTCGCCTGCCCACCGCCGGTGCATGCGCGACCGGTGCTGACAAAGTTAGCCGTCGCGATGAAGTCGCGCGACCATCGCCGCACTGACGCACGGCTGCGACGGAGGGGAGCCAAGGGCCGGGATGCAACGAGCCCCGGCAAGCGCTTCGGCCGACACGACAGGATTTTTCACCTGCTGTATCGACCAGCTCTCGCCGAGGCTCTCGGTCAAGCCGGCTGCGACTCGTACTACTTGCCTAGAGTATAGACATAAGCGGCGACGGCCTTGACCTGATCGTCCGTGATGCTGGACCCACCCTTCGGGGGCATCACGATACCGGTCGTGGACTTCTCCGTGTCTACGCCGGACGTCACAACCTTGACAATGCTCTCGTACGTACCGTCGGCCTGGATCCACTCGTCGTCGGTCAGGTTCGCGCCCATACCTGGCATTCCCGTACCATCACCACCGTGACACACATAGCAGAGACCCACGCCCGCGTAAATCTCTTTGCCTTGAGCAACCATCTCAGGCGTCACACCCTCCGGCAGCGCTTCGTCCTGCGTCGCTCCATGCCCATCGGCCATAGCTGTCGAACCCGACGCGGTCGCCGAAGTCTCGTCTTTCCCTGAGGCCGCCTGGCCCGCCTCGCTTCCACTGCATGCCACCATGGCAACAAGACCGAGCGCGAGTGCGACTGCTGTCAGATTACGAATCCGAAACATCTCTTTCCTCCAGTGTGGTTACCAAGCAGCCTGCCGTAAGAGACGTACACCGACGGGGCTGACCGGTTCGCTTCCAAGTCAGACGGTCGGGGCGCTGTGATCTAGCTGGATGCCTGATCAAATATGCTAGGTGGATACGGCGCCAGATTATACCCGGGACCCAAACCCGCGTCAAGCTGGGTCGGCGCTTCTCCCAGGTCTCGGAGCACCGCACGCGGCGCAAAAAAGCCAGGCTGACTCCAACTCGGCGCCGCAAGCCTCGCAGCTTTGGGGCGATAGCCGCGTTCCGCAGAACGGACAGAAAGCGGCCGCCACCGGTGAATCGGTGCCACAACTCGGGCACACCTCGGATTCCGCCCCTGGATCCGCCACCACCGACGGCTCTGGAACGCCTGCCTCTTCCTCGGTAAGCTCGGAGTCCTGCACCGGTTCTAGCGGCCCCGGGTCGAAGCCTGGCGTTTCATCTTCCAGAACGACGTCGTCTAGCTCGGCCTCCTCAATGTATTCCTCCTCTTCGACCCGATCCTCGACTACAGACGCCTTTTCGGGTTGCGAATCGGGTAAGGCCGCGTCGGCTTCTACTGAAGGCGCAGACCACTCGACCCGCTCACGCATCTCGGGCGGCGCGTAGCGGGTGTGACCCGGTGGAGGAACCTCGTCGGGGTTGAGCCGGACACGGGCATCGGGAAACGCGCGGTAGCGTCGGATGTCGGGTAGCGTTTCCTCGAGACCTGCGCGCAGTTCATCCTGCATGTTTCCGTCGCTGAGAAGATAGCCACGTTCGCCGGCTAGCATCCGCGAGAGTGCAAGTTCGTAATCATCATTCGATCGCAAATCAGCAGGGTCGCGAACGCGCCGATACGGTATCAGTTCGTCGTGTAGCTCGAGGACGGTCAAAGGCTCGGCCATCGCCCCGCCTCGCTCACGGCGAGCGACCTCCACGAACTCGAAATACAGGCGATCGAGATCGTCCATCTTGCCCCGCTTATTCTTTCCGTTCGAACAGATACGCGCTGTCCTGGCGCCGATTGCCTTCGGCGTCGAACACGGCATGTTGCCTGCCCGACCAGATCGCAGCCGCGCCGTGTTCGCCTACCTTGTTCACCGCATAGAAGTTCACATTGAAGTTGGGCCTGCCATCCTCGTCGAGAAGCCGCTCCTCGACCGTGAAATGCACGATTCGACGCAGCGCATCGAGACAAGCATCTGTAGGCGACAGACCGCGCCGCATATGCTCGACGACCAACATCGAGCCGCATGACTTGATTACGGCTTCCCCGCGTCCCGTCGATCCCGCCGCACCGACATCGTTGTCCACGTACAGGCCGGCCCCAACGATGGGGCTGTCCCCCACCCGACCCGGGACCTTGAAAGCCAACCCGGACGTCGTGGTGACGCCCGAGAGGTCTCCCACCGCATTCAGCGCACAACAGTTGATCGTACCGTGGTGGCGCTCGCCTTCCCAAGCATCGATCAGTCCGAAACCGCCATCACCCTTCTCGGTCTCTTTGGGGGGGAGGTAGTCATCGTCCGGACTCAAGTTCGCACGCCAACGCAGCCACGCTTCTCGAGCCCTGTCCGTTAGGAGGTCTTCCTTCTTGAAGCCCATCTCCCAAGCGAAACGGGCGGCGCCCTCGCCAACGAGGAGCACGTGATCGGTGGATTTCATTACCGCCCGCGCTACTTGCGCCGGGTGCATGAAACCCTCGAGGGCACCCACCGCCCCGGCGCCACGAGTAGGCCCGTGCATCACCGAGGAGTCCAGCTGTACCACCCCATCCGCGTTCGGCAGACCGCCATAGCCGACGCTGGTGTCCTCGGGGTCGGCCTCGACAATCGCCACACCCTCCACCGCGGCGTCGAGCGTGTCCACGCCGGCCCGCAGCAATTCCATGGCTCGTTCGGTGGCTTCCAGCCCATTGGCACTAGAGATGACGACCGGTCCGCCGCGGCCCTGCCGCCGGCGCCCTGCGTCTGGCGTGGTCCCTGCCAGGGGTCGAGCGATGGCGAGATCGCCGCTCAATGCACCCAGCCCTACAACTGCCCCAGTCTTCAAGAAATCGCGGCGCGTTGGCCGGCCCATGGATCCTCCTCCTGATAGTCCTATGATCGAGAACTGCCTAGGCGAAACGCGGGCGGCACGGGGAACCCCTCCGATCGTGCCGACATGAAGGCCCGTACGACGGATTCATCAAACTGCGAGCCGCTGCCACGCTCGAGCTCGGTTACCGCTTCGGTCTCGCTCAGTGCGTCGCGGTAGGGTCGCACACCGAGCATGGATGCGAAAGCACCCGCAACAGCGACGATGCGGCCCTCGATGGATATTTCTTCGCCGCGCAAACCCGCTGGATAGCCCCCTCCGTCCGGCCGCTCGTGGTGATGCAGTATGCCTCTCAGTGCAGGCTCCAGGTACTCGACACCCGAAACGATCCTGGCACCTTCATCCGGATGTCGCCGTACAAGATCCCAATCCTCCGCAGAAAGAGAACTCGGTTTCTTCAACACGGTCTCCGGCACTTTGAGCATGCCAACATCGTGAAGAATCGAAGCGAGCCACACGACCCGCAGCGCGTCGTCCTCGAGATCGAGCCGGGTGCTCGCGGATAGAGCGTACTTCACTACGCTGCTCAGATGCGACTCGGCATGGCCATCGCGAGAGTCGGCCGCCGATGCCAACGCCGCCACCGCTTGTCGGCCCAGACTCTCGGCGTCGTCGACTGGAATCGATCGCCGTTCCAATGAGCGGGCGACGCTGAGGCTGAGATCATGCAGGTTGAAGGGCTTGAGGAGGAAGTCGTCGGCGCGACTGCGGAGAGCCTCGATGGCGAAGTTAATGTCGGTATAGGCCGACATGACGATGACCGGAATACCGGGATCGTGGAATTTGACCTGCTTGAGTAACTCGATCCCACTCATCCCCGGCATTCTCACATCTGTGATGACGAGGTCGAGATGCTCTCCACCCAAACGGCCCAACGCCTCCTCACCCGAGCTAGCGGTCAGGCACTCGTAACCATCACGCCGGAGTTTCTTGGCTAGCGCGATCGTGATCGCAGGCTCGTCATCGACGACAAGAATCATCGCCACAGTCGCTGCTCACTCCATCATGATTGGGGTGGCTAGCTCATACCATCCGTGTCCAGTTCCCTCAATCGGACACACAGATCACGTATGCGACTGGCCATTTCGGCGATGGTCGCCAGACTTCTCTTCTGCTCCGTCGATAGCCGGTCACCATCCATGAGCAACAGATCGGTCTCGGCCATCACTGCCGTCAGCGGACTGTTGATCTCATGCCGGACACTACGAACGACATCGAACACGTGATCGAGTCGCTTCACTCGTTCGCTGTCACGGGCGGTGCTCTCCTTAAGCCGCTGAACGTTCGCTAGCCGTTCCACCGCCTCGACCAGTGCAGCATCATCCGTCGAGTACGGAATCTGAACGAGCGCGCCGTATACGAGCAACTCCGGCTGGACCTGTGAAACCCACAACACAGCTCGATCCAGGTCGCCCAGAGCGCCGATTAGTCCGGTCACGGCATCGTGCTCGAGTGCATAGTCGATCAGTGCCACCGTCGGGGGTCCGAGCGATATCTCGTCCAGCGCCGGACTGATTCCATCGGCTTGGAGCACCTTAGCCGTCTTCTCCAACGCAGTTGCTGCACGCGCTCGCCGTTCAGCGTCGGGGCTGACGACCAGAATGGTGAAACTCGATGGCACGTTCACCTTCGGGCTAACCCTCCTTCCCTTCCCCTCTATCATCCGCAGACGCCGGGCCGTCCGACGCAAGGTCCCTCTTCAGCACGCGAACCAGCCGAACACGACGCTCATCGACCCTCTCCACGATGAGTTCGGCGCCCGCCACCTGCACAGTGTCGCCCGGCTGTGGGACGTGCCCCAGTTCACCGAGTATGAAACCACCCAGCGTGTCGTAGTCATCCTGAGGCAGCTTCAGGTCTAACTGCTCATTCACTTCATCGAGAGGCACTCCGCCATCGATTAGCGGCTCACCTCCCGGTGACCTTTGAAACAGAGGGCGCGCGACATCGTGCTCGTCATAGATCTCGCCTACGATCTCCTCGATCAGATCCTCGAGAGTGACCAATCCATCGGTCCCGCCGAACTCGTCCACAACGATCGCCATGTGGATCTTCTTGCGGCGAAACTCTGCGAGTAGATCGTCCACCGACTTGGTGTCCGGCACGAAGTACGGCTCGCGTATGATCTGTGACACTTCGAAATCGGCTACGTCGCCAGTCGCCGCGCGGGTCAGCAAGTCCTTTACGAGAATGATCCCAACGACGTTGTCCAGGCTCTCCCTGTAAACCGGCAATCGCGAGTGCCCCGAGCGCCCCGTCGTTGCGATCAGATCGTCAAAACTCACGTCTTCGGGCACCGCCACGATGTCAGGCCTCGGTGTCATCACTTCCCGGGCAACCGTGCGCGTCAGCTCGAACACGCCCGATATCATCGCCTGCTCGTCGTGCTCCACCTTGCCCATCGCCCGACTGCGCCGCACCAGCATCATGATCTCTTGAGGGGTGTGGACACGCTCATCTTCACTGGGGAGCCGCACACCCAAGACCCGCAACAGACCGTTGGCAGACTCGTTGATCCCCCAGATAAGCGGACCGCCAAGGCGCGTGAAAATTCTGAGCGGGGTAACGAGCCAGCGCGCGACCTGCTCCGGATGGAATATCGCCAGAGCCTTGGGCGCGACCTCTCCCAAGACCACGTGCAAAAACGTTATGATCGTAAACGCGATCACGACGGCGACGCTGTGGCGCGCCACCCAATCGATTGGACTGGGGAGACCATCGAAAACGGTGACGAGCGTCTGCGCGATCGCGGGCTCGCCGATCCATCCCAGGCCGAGTGATGCCAGGGTGATCCCTATCTGACAGGATGAGAGATTGAGATTGAGCTGCTTTTGGGCGGCAATGACGGCTCGTGACAACCGATCGCCACTTGCGGCGAGCCTCGTGCCGTCAGCGCTGACGAGAGCGAACTCGGCAGCAACGAAGAAGCCGTTAGCGGCAACCAGAACTAGTACCGCTAACAGCCTCCCAGCGATTTCGACCATGGTCATCTAGGAATGGAGTAGCAAGAAAAAAGGCCCCACCAAACTGACCAGGGCGATATAATGTCGCGTGCGCTCAGCTACTACCCTCGGCAAGCTGAGCACTCTGTACGCCATGGCTCCTGACCGGCTCGCAGAAGCGACGCCCCAGCTCGTTCAATTCCGACAACTGATCCTTCGTCACTCCAGGATACCGCTTCGCCATGTACTCCATTGTGTCTTTGAACCAAACGTCCTTCTGGTCCTCCGTGGCCTGCAATACACCACAATGCTTGATCTGACTGAACAACTCGTTACGTGCCCGATCGAACAAGGAAGGTGTCTGTTTGACCTCCTTCTTACGTTTGCCCAACGTGGCCTCCTCTACCTACAATTACAGCGCCCAGGCGGGCCCTCCTGACGAAGCACGAGATCTTGCCGGTTGGACGACCGACATAATAATACTGGCCGGCCCACAACATGCAATCGCCCATGAACGATCAGACCATGCTCATCGACCCCATACGCCTCGAGGTGTACCGTTCGCTTCTGCTAGCCATCGCCGATGAGATGGGCGCCGCGCTTCGACGCAGCGCCTACTCGCCCAACATCAAGGAGCGGCGTGACTATAGCTGTGCGATCTGCGACTCTCGCGCTCAGCCCGTAGCCCTGGGCGACCACATGCCGGTCCACCTGGGCGCCATGCCCCAAAGCGTCGTAGCCGCCCTGGCGCACCGGACACTCGCCGACGGTGACATAGTCGTCTTGAACGATCCGTTCCACGGCGGCACTCACCTTCCAGATATCACAACGGTACGCGGTGTTTGGGTAGCCGGCTCGGACGAGCCCATCGCCTACGTCGCGTCGCGTGCCCACCACGCCGACGTGGGCGGCGCCACACCGGGGTCGATGCCACTCTCCAAAGAGATCTTCCAGGAAGGAATTCGGATTCCACCGGTCTTTCTCGCTCGGAACGGCATAATTCAGCCCGATATCTGGGAGTTACTACTTGCCAACGTGCGTACGCCCACCGAGCGCGAAGGCGACATGCACGCCCAACTGGCCGCGCTCGATGTCGGAGTCCGAAGGCTGCAGGAATTGGCGAGTCGTAACGGCGTCGAATCGCTGCAAGCCGCGTTCACGGCCCTCTCATCCTATGCCGATCGACTGCTGCGAGCGGTCATCGAACAGATCCCTGACGGTGAGTACCGAGCGGAGGATTTCATGGATGATGATGGAGCCGGTTCGGGACCGATACGCATCCACGTAGCGATCGGGGTCAACGGTCAGACCATGAGCGTCGATTTCACTGGGACGGATCCCCAGTGCGCGGGGAATATCAACGCGGTGTCTGCCATCACCGAATCGGCTGTGCGCTATGTCCTTCGCTGCGTTGCCGAAGCCGTGCTCGGCACCCCGCTACCGGCCGGCGGTGGCGGCCTCGAAGCGGTCACCATCGAGACGCCATCGGGAACCGTGATTAACGCCTGCCCGCCCGCCGCTGTAGCCGCTGGCAACGTCGAGACCTCCCAACGGATCGTGGACGTTGTTTTCCGGGCCATGGGTCAGGCCATGCCGACCCTTATCCCCGCGTGCTCCAGCGGTACGATGAACAACTTCACCGTGGGTGGGCTCGATCCAACGACAGCCCGGTCATTTGCATATTACGAGACCGTAGCCGGCGGGATGGGTGCCGGGCACAATCGCGACGGACTGTCCGGCGTGCACACCCACATGACAAACTCGCTCAACACACCGATCGAGGCTCTCGAGCACGCAATACCGGTGCGAGTCCGACACTATTCGCTCCGCCCGCAATCTGGGGGCGGGGGAAAGCATCGCGGGGGAAACGGGCTCCGACGAGACGTGCAGTTGTTGACCGCTGCCAGCGTTTGCGTCCTGTCCGACCGCCGCCGCAACCCACCTTGTGGTGCAGCCGGTGGATCTCCAGGTTCGCCCGGCGAGAACTGGCTGTGTAGAGGAAGTCAGTGGAGCGAGCTGCCTGGCAAGTTCGCGATCGACGCCGAGGCTGGCGACACCATCAGCATCCGGACCCCGGGAGGCGGCGGTTGGGGAAACGAATCCTAAAGGCCAAGGGTCCGCAGCAGGGGCTGCAGACCACACGTGTAGTCGTGACGCGCGACCTACAGTTAACCCATCAACGGGTGTCGTACTCCGAGGGTGGCGTTGGCGCCCCGATCATTCTCATACACGGCCTGGGCGGTTCCAGTCGCTGGTGGTTCCCACTCTTCCCCGAACTCACGTCAGCCCAACTAAGGATCATCGCACCAGATTTGCCGGGGTTTGGCCGGACCCCCGGCCCGACTCTCTCAATTAAAGATGCGGCAAGAGTCGTCGTGGAACTGGCGGATCACCACAAGTTGGGCCACTTCTTTCTCGCCGGCCACTCGATGGGGGGTGCCATCGCCGCCGAAATAGCCGCCGACTACGGTGGGCGCGTACGCCGCCTGATACTCGTCGACAGCGCCGGCATACCGCACCGTCTTTCGGGCCGTTGGGTCGGGCGAGTGATAAGGCCCTGGACCTGGTGTCCACTCGGCTTCTATAGAACGCTTCTGGGTGACGTCATTCGCTCCGGTCCGGGCAATATGCGCGCAGGCATCCGAATAGTCCGGCGCTATGACATCCGGCCGCTGCTCGGCCGCATCGACATCCCCACCCTCCTGCTCTGGGGCGAGAAAGACAGCCTGACCCCAGTCGAAAACGGACACACCATCGCGAAGGGACTGGCACACGGCCGCCTCGAGGTCATCGCCAAGGCTCGACATCTGCCGATGGTGAGTGACCCCAGCGCGACGTCACGATTGATTCTGGAGTTCTTGAAGGAAGAGCTCGAAGCGGTCAGTGGCGGCTAATCGGCACTTAACATCTCGGCGGTTAGCTGTGTGCCTGGCACGTACTCGGTAAGCTCAAGGATCACCGATCCGACTTTCAGCTTGGTCACGATCTTTACCGGCATGCGCCTCTCATCATCCGTGAGGTAAATCTCCGCCTCCCCACTCTCGGAGAAAATTCCCTTCGCTTTGATGATGGGACGAACAACAATGGTCGAGAACTTACCGGCGGGCACCTTGATGTCCTCACGACGCAGGACTTTGATGATCACGGGGTTGCGATCCCAGCGGAAATAGTTGTTCCATTCGTACGTCTCGCCGACCTCCAAGCGCCTCGAGCGTACAAAGTAGACAAACGACGCATCATCGAGCGGGTTGGCCGGGACCGAATCGCTCTCCCCATCGTTCCTCTTATAGGTGCCATTCTCGAGGTCGAATCGATAATCCCAGTATCGTTCGTAACTGCCTTGATGGGTATCCTGGACGTAGCGACGACTGGACAAGACATACACGTCGAGCCACGACTCTTGTAGGTCCTCGAGCTTGTAGAATGGCGTGGATCCCTTGATCAGCGACTTAACGTGATAGGTCGGATAGCCGGCGATTGTGTCGATCCCGGCAACTTGCATATAGGCCTGTCCGACTTTCAGCGGGCCAAACTTGACCTTGTAGTCGAGGCGTTCCCCCACTCCGAACGGAACGGAGGCCAACGCCGGCTGTTCCACCGCTTCGGTCGATGAGACCGCCTGACCGAACACGTAGGCAGGTGCGAAAGCGATGAACAGAAGCGTGGCCGCCAGAGTCTTCATCATCCCCTCAGCAACCCGACATAGTCACGTGCTGCGCGCCAGACAGACTGTCGGCTGGGACGGACTCGTCGATCGTATCGAGCTTCGGCTTCCGTTTCTTCGACTCGCCGCGTGTGCGGTGCCACAGCCAGGAGTAGCTCCAGGCTCGCGGCCCAACCGTCGCGCCTGACGACCCGGGCTTCATCTTGATCTCTAAGCGCCTTTCTCAGCAGGCCTACCCGATAAGCGCGAAGTCCTGAGATCGGATCGCTGACGCCCTCGGGCAGTTCCAGCTTCCGCTCCAACCACGGCAACCCTCTGCGCACCCAACGGACGGCACGCGGTGCGGACCTTCCATTGGGCGGTTGAGCGGCAACGACGAGGTCGGCTCCGCCTTCGACCCGCCTCACCATCCCGGGAATCGCGTGCGGCTCCTCGGTGAAGTCGGCCTGTAGCGTTACCACGACGTCTCGACGTGGGTACGAAGCCCGGGAGATCGCTTCCCGGAGAAGTCTCTCCAGAGCAGCGCCGTGGCCCTGGCGATGCTCGTTGCGCAAGATCTCCAAAGGAAGCACTTGCGTGTAAGGCGAGACAACCTCCGCGGTGCGATCGGTTGACCCGTCGTCGAGGAAGAAGATTTGATAATCACGCCCAAACTCCGACATGACCTGTCGGATTTTCCAGAGAAGAACGCCCGCCGTATTCTCTTCGTTATGGGCCGGAATGCAGATATAGATCACAGTTGAGACGACTCTTACGTGTATATGTTCTTCGGTGCTACACTGCCGCGCTCGGCAAGCAGGGCCCCGCTAATCCCCAGTAGTACTACCAACCGGGGCCAGGTCGGTTCCCGGCGGCGACGTTTTCCACCTCTTATGATGCCAGAAATACTGGTCCGGGTAAAGCCGTACACGCCTTTCCAGTTCCTCTACCCACTTCTTTGTAAGCTCGAGAACTCGTTCCTTGATGTCACCACCCTCCGGGTGTTCGAGCCTGACAAGCCAGCCGTGGTACTCACGCGGACCCACACGTTGCACCCCACCAACGAGGACTGGCACGCCCGTACGCAGCGCCAGAAGAGCCGGCACCCGATGGGTTGAAGCGGGTCGTCCGAACCAGGGGACGAACACTCCTTCCTTTCTGGCATCCTGATCCGCGACGAACGCGACCAGTCTCCCGGCAGCCAAGCTTTCCTTGAAGCGGCCCCAGGGATTCGCTCGATCGATCAGACCCATCCCGAGATTTCGCCTGTACCGCTCCACCAGCGGGGTGATCAGCGGGTTTCGCATCCCTTGCATGACAGCATCGACAGGATAGCCCAAGGCTGCCAACGCCGATCCGGCCAAATCCCAATTGCCGAAGTGTCCACTGACGATGACGGCGCCCCGACCTTCCGCATATGCAGCCTTCAGTGCGTCGCGCCCCTCGATCTCGATGACACGCCGGCGTACCTCTTCGAGCCCGCGACGCGAGACATAGGGCGTGCTCAGCCACTCCCTACCGGCGTGACGGAACGCGGACCTGGCGGCACTCGTCACCCATTCCTCGGATTTCCCTGGGAAGGCCAAGGCGAGATGATCCTCGACAACCTGACTGCGCCAGCCGAGCCTGTAGGCTAAGCCGCCAAGCCCCTCGCCCAGCCGCTCGCCAACGGCTGGAGGTGTACGAGCCAGTACTCCGAGGACCGCGCGCGACGCTCCATACTCGAGGACGTAGCGAAGGCGAGTCAGCGGACCGTCACTCCTCCCTGGGGCGCTCCTTCTGGCATCGCAAACTGGAGGTCGTAGAGGCGCCGATAAACACCGTTTCGCTCGAGGAGGTCCTGGTGCCGCCCCGACTCCACTATCCGTCCGTCCTCCAGCACGACGATATGGTGCGCTCCCTGGATCGTCGACAAGCGATGCGCCACGACTATGACAGTGCGGTTAGCCATCAGTCTGTCGATCGCCTGTTGGACCAAGCGCTCGGACTCGGTATCGAGCGACGAAGTGGCTTCATCGAATATCAGCAACGGTGGATCTCGAAGTATTGCCCGCGCGATGGCGACCCGCTGACGCTGGCCGCCCGAAAGACGTACGCCGCGATCTCCGAGCACCGTCTCGTAGCCCTCGGGGAGCTGAGAGATGAACTGGTGAGCGTTCGCCGCTGTCGCCGCGGCCTCGATCTCGTCTTGCGTGTATCGGTCGGGTTCGCCGTAAGCGATGTTCGCGCGAACCGTGTCATGGAAGATCACTGTCTCCTGGGAAACGACACCGAGCAGATCTCGCAGTGAATCGAGTCGAACCTCGTCGATCTCTACACCGTCGATCATGATCCGCCCGCTGGACACTTTGTAGAACCGCGGCAGAAGATCGACGATGGTGCTTTTGCCCGCCCCGGAGGGACCTACCAGTGCTACGACTTCACCGCACCGCACCTCGAAGTTCACCCCCGTGAGCACTTCCTCTTCGCCGTCGTAGGCAAAGTGCACGTCCTCGTAAGTGACCGCCTGCTCGAATTGTTCGATCCTTCGACCACTCTCCTGATCATCCTCGACGTCGGTATCGAGTATTTCGACGAAACGGTCGGCTGCAGCCAGCGACGTCTGCGCGCGCGCCGGCAGTGTTGTCAGAGCCTTGATCGGCGATTGGACCCTTAGCGAGATCGTCAGGAAAGTGAGGAACGCCTCGGCCGTCATCTCACCGCTGAACACAAGCTGAGCGCCCAGCCAAACCAGGACCAAGGTCACGATGGTGCCCAGGACCTCGGAGATTGGCGAGCTCAGTAGCCGCAACCGCTCGGTACGAACGAAAGTCTTGAAGTACCTTTGGTTCGTACGCCTGAAGCGCTCGGACTCGTAGCCCTCTGCACCGTAGGCTTTGACGAGCCGCGTACCCGATGCCGACTCCTGCAGCAAGCTGGTCAACTCGCCCTGGGCATCGTACGCTCGGCGGAATCCATGCCGCAGGCGACCGAGCAACGGTTTGATGAATCCCAGAAACAAGGGAGCCGTGACCAGCACGATCAGCGTAAGCTTCCAAGAGATCAGCACCAACATTGCCACAAACGCGAACAACGACACCACATGCTTGAGCACGTCTGCGACCGTGTACGTGATGATGTCTTTCGTTTGGTTGGTGTCGTTGAACACTCGCGCCAGCAGTTGGCCCGCTTTTTGGCGATCGAAGTATCCGAGGGGCAGTCTTTGCAGGTGGGTGTAAAGTTGGTTACGCATGTCTCGGACGATTCCCTCGCGCACCTTCACGCCCAAGGCTTCCGCTGTATAGAAGAATGCGTTCTTCAGAAGCAGGCCCACCATTACCAGGATAACGACGTTGCGTAGGGCCGCACTGGGGCTCGACTGGTCGATGAAGGGTCCGACGGTGGCTTCCAAGAGCTGGTCGATCATCGCCCCACCGCCGGGGATCGCCGTCGCCTCTCCGAACAGAGAGCGGAGGAACGGGATGAGCAGGACCATCGTGAAACCATCGAGGAGCGACCCGAGCGCCATCGCCACAAGGCTGGCCAAGAACACCATCCGGTAAGGGCTGAGGTACTTGAGCAACCTAGCGTACATCTAGGAAGCCTCACCGCGGGGCTTGAGCAGGGCCACCGGCAGGATCATCTCGTCCGGGCTTATTCCACCGTGCAAGAAGCTGTCACGATACCGGGATTGGTACTCCCGCAACTTCGTGGGATACACGAAGAAGAAGTCCTCGCGGGCGACAAGGTAGTTGGTTTTCAGGCCGCCAGCGGGTAGTCGTATCGAGCCCCCGTCGGCGACCGAGAAGACGTTCGAGGGTGTCTCCGCTCGCAGGTCGTCTCCGTACTTGTAGCGCAGGCTTTGGGTCGCGTCTCGTTTCGCGAACACGGTCGTGGGTCGATGGCAGTGGACAGAGCCGTGGTCGGTGGTGAGCAGAACGCGTACGCCACGATCCCGCAGGATCTTCAGCGCCTTGCGCAGATCGGATCCTTCGTACCACGTGACGGTCAATCGACGCAGGGCTTCGGTATCGCGAGCCATATCGAACAGCAGTTGCGACTCACCACGTCCGTGGGTCAGGAGGTCCACAAAATTGAATACGATCCCGATGGCACGCCGCTCGTCCAACAGCGCAGGCAGTCGTCGGAGCATCGCGTCTCCATCGCTCGCCGTGTTCACCTTCTCGTAGTGCGACGGAACCGCACCATCGGTGAGGCGCCCAATCTGTTCGGCAAACAGTTCCCCCTCGAACGAGTTCAGGCCGGTCGTCTCGAAGGCCTCCGGCCACCCGGGCCGCGACCGGGCCAACTCGTCCGGAAAGACCCCACTGAATATGGCGTTCCTCGAATACGGCGTCGCCGTCGGAAGGATCGAGATATAGAGATCCTCCTCCACTTCGAAGTCCTCGTCGATGATCGATTGAAGAGCTCGCCACTGGTCCAATCGCAGGCAATCGATGACAATCAGAACCGAAGGCTCATCTCGGGCCAACAGCGGGAGAAAAAAGCTGGGGACGATGTCCACCGACAGCGACGGACGCTCCGCCTGGCCCACCGCGACCCAACTGGCGTAGTTCTCTGCGACGAAATCGGAAAACTGCCGAAGCGCATCGCCCATCAGCGTGCGCAACGACTCCAGCAGTCCGACCTCGTCGGCTGCGCCGAGAGCCAGTTCCCAGTCTACGAGGTCGGAGTACACATCCGTCCAATCGCGCCACTCGCGAGCGTGATCGATCCGCGACAACATATCGGTGTACGCTTGAACGAAGTCGCGAGCCATCTGTTCGTGGCGAAGACCCGGTCCTTCGAGAATGCGCGTCACCACCGAGGCCACTTGTCGAGGACTCGTCGGCTTGACGATGTAGTCGTCGACCCGCCGAGCGATCGCATCGGTGAGCGTCGTTTCCTCTTCGCTCTTCGTCACCATGACGACGGCGATCCGCGAATCGACACCCCGGATCTCCCTCAACATTTCGGTTCCGGTTCGGCCAGGCATTTCCTGGTCGAGAAGAACGAGGTCGTAGCTGCGGCGGCGAAGTTGGCTGAGCGCGTCGTCGCCGTTCGGTGTAGTATCGACTTCGTATCCGCGTTGTTGGAGAACGAGACGGTGCGGCAGGAGCAAGTCTACTTCGTCATCGACCCAGAGTATCCGACCCTTCACCTGTCGCGTGACTGGCATCACAGTTTCCAGGTATAGCTATACCAGGTAGCAACGGCCCGACCGGCACGCTCGGCCGGTTCGAACACCCAATCGCGGGCTTCTCTCATCAAATCAGAGTTGTACCTGGAATCGGGGGTAGGTGGATCCAGCCGCACGCTGTCCACTGCGCCCGCCTGGTTGATGAAGACCCAAACCGTCACCTCCTTACCCCGCACGTTGGATGGGCGGTTGAGCGGCGCCATGATCACACCTCGCGGCGTGGGAGGGATCAGTCGTCTGAGGCCGGACATCGCGTTGCCCTGATCGCCGCGGCCTTCGCCGCCCGGCAACCCCGCCCCGGTCTCCTCGCCCTCGCGGGTACCCTCGCCCGGATCGCGCAGCTCGATCTCGTTGAACGCCAATACGGGCTCCTCGAGTTGCTCTTCGACCTGCACCGGTTCGATCACAGGTGTCTCGGGCCGGGGTGGAATCTGGATTTCGACGGGAGGACGCAACGCGATGGCTCTCATACCGCCACCTCCCGCCGCAGCAACAGGATCGCCGCTACCGGGGCCGGCTGCTGCATACGGAGTCAACCGCTCCGCTTCCCTCTGAAAGAAGAAGAATAGTATCAGGTGGAATAGAACCGACAGGAGCAATCCGACGCGCCAGGTCTTACCTTCCCGACGAAGTCGCTGTTCAACTTGCTCCACAGCCATCGAACCACGTTTCCTTCCCGATTATCGTCTGTCATCTGCATCGTCGGCTGCGTTCGTTACGCCAAAGTCGACGATCTGCACGAGCTGCCCGTCGCGGTCAAGGATCCATGCCTTGCCCACCCCTGACACCCGTACGTCGGTGGCGAACTCTGTGTGTCGGGCAACGCCGATCACACGCGGCTGATCACCGCTAACATCGACCACCGCCACGCCCTCCGTACCCGCGGCGACGTACAGACGGTCGCCCTCGAGGTCGGCGGCGTAGGCGAACCTCACCCCTGTATACTGTTGTACCACGCGGGGTGTAGCGGGGTCCGACGCGTCCAGCACGTAGACCCCGTTGGTTCCCGCGGCGATCGCCAACCGATTACCGTGACCTCGCACGGTTCGCCCGGCCGCAGGCAGTACGATCTCGCCCACTTTCTCGAGATCCGCGCTATAGGCGGCCAGACGATCCTCGGTCAACACCCAACCGACACGCCCGTAGCCGGGGAACGTAATGTCGGTG
This sequence comes from Gemmatimonadota bacterium, assembly GCA_039589995.1. Classification (GTDB taxonomy): domain Bacteria; phylum Gemmatimonadota; class Gemmatimonadetes; order Palauibacterales; family KS3-K002; genus JBDHGH01. The sequence goes on from JBDHGH010000002.1 coordinate 19,446, forward strand.
ACGTAGTCCGGCTTCTCGAACCCAGCAACCGTTTCTACGTCATAGTCGTCGCCGTTCCTACGAATTCCGAGCAGCCGAAGCGAGTCGAGGCCGGCTACGGCCAACCGGGACTGAAAGGCCTCGATCACACCGCCGCCGCGCTCATCGATCACCTGCCCCTGCACTGAGTCGTCCTCGACCGAAAAGCTGATCAGGTTCGAGTACGTGCTCAAGACCAGAAGGTCGAGAGACGGAATGACGGCCACGTCTTCAATCCCTCGAACGCCGCTCCCGCGAGCGTGGATCGAGCCATCCTCTCTGATGATTCGCGCACCGCTCGAACCCACCACGGCGGCCCCGCCCGGGAAATAGGTCATGCGGTCGGGTACCAAGTCTAACGGAATGTCGCGGAAAGTGTAGTCGAGAGACGGACCCGCGGCCATTCGCCTTGAATAGCTCTTGTCCATCTCCATCCCAACCAGGAACCCGATCCCGGCGCCGAGAATTCCCGCCACGAGCCCCACGCAGCCCTGGCTGCTGCAGCCCGACTCGAGCGTATTGTTGTTAGATGTGAATACGTAGGCAGGGATCCCTACAAGGAGAAAGCCCCCGACGGCGAGGTAGAATCGCTTGTAGCTCTTGGGCGAATCTTGAGCCGACCCAACGGTAGGCAGGGCAACGACTAAGGCGATGGCAAGAGCGATAGCTGTCGAGCGCCGCGATCGTGCCGTCCCAAACAGGCCGGCAGATCCGGCACTATTCTTCGTCATTGACAACCTCGAATGTGCGCAGTTGTCTCCCCATGCGCTCGGCGAGGTTATCCCATATCCTCAGCCTGATTTCGTACTCGCCCGCAGGCACTTCTTGCGGATCCAGTGACAGGTACTCCGTCACCCGGTCACGTCCATCCATCTTGACCTCTCGGCTGAACTGCAGTTCCAGCCGATCATCGCCGACTATGCTGAATCCCCAGGCGTCGGCAAGATCACCGATAATCGCACCGATTCCGCTTCGGGAGATGCTCTTGACCCTGACCTGGATAGAAACTTGGTAAGAGGCGAAGCCCTCCGAATCCTGATCCAAGCCATAGATCTCATAGTAGATATGTACAGGGTCACCGGAATTGTACTCCAATGCCGCATTAGGCCAGACCTCGTAGTCCGACCGCTTCACCGGCTCTTCCACCAGCGGCTTGATATAGTCGGCGACCAGTATGTCGCTGACCTTCATCGAATCTTCCGGGTAAGCCTCGACGTCGAAGCTTTCGCGCGTCGCCGCCGATCGCCAAGTCACTTCGTCGCGCGCCTCGACCGCTGCCACCAACTGTTGGCCCGGCGCGAGAATTAGCCGCCAGCTCCTGTACTCGTCGATGTCCGGCGACTCGTCGTACTCCAATGTCTCCGTATTGGTGCGTTGCAACACCTTGTCCCCGGCCGCGTTGATCAAGAACAAGCCCGTCTCTATTTCACCCTCGTCCAGGTCGAGCCCACGAGCGAATTCCTCCAGCGGCAACGCCGCGTGGACCTCGAGCGCGACCTCGTCCGGAGTCTCGCCGCGGAATCGTGCCAATTGGATCGGCATTTCCATCAATTGTGGAATCGACGGAATATTCACGTACGTCACCGGCTGCAGGTAACGGTAGTTCTCGGCGACGAACTTGTAATCTCCCGCGAAGCGCGCATTCAAGTAGCCCGGCATCTGTTGGAAGATGAACACCGGACCGTCATAGCCATAGCTCCAAATAATAGACCGCCGCCCAACCGCATACGGATTTCCCGTGACATACGGACTCGCCCCAAACGACGCGATCGACATGGGGTGGCCATAGCGAACGAAGATGATCCCCTGATCGGTTTGCCACCCACGCAACCCGGCCTCGGGAGCCGAGAAACGAAGGTCGGCATATGAGACCCGAGATAGGTGTTCCAATCGCCTCTCGTTCGCATCGGTGAGATACAGCGGGTCGGACAGCAACCAGTACGTCTCATTGAAATCCTCCCGGCCGTCCTCGTCAAGCCGCATGTACTCCCGGGCCTCATCGCGCCGCATCACCTCGGCCAAGCTCTCGACTTGCCGCCTTTCCTCATCCGTCAGTCGCTTCAGGCCGTCTTCGAATGCCTCCGATGCCGATTCCTCTCGACCGGCTGCGTGCAACCCAAGTCCCAGGTACAGAAACGGTAGGGGCCGATCGGGGTGGGCGGATCGGAGCCGCCGCGCAATCGACAGGTACTCGCCCAGCCTCTGCTCGTCCAGCAGCTGTCCCATCAGCCGCACCGAAGCACCCACGTGCTCCGGATCGAAGCGCAGCGCCGCCCGATAGTGCTCGATCATCTCGTCCTTGGTCATCTGCCCCGAGCCCTTGATCGGCGTCGTCTGACTCATGTACTCGTTGCCGTAGCGTACCGGGCCCTGGGTGCCACCAAAGCCATACGTTCCCATCGGATCGAAATCGTCCTGGGGCGGCCCCATGTTCAATGGGTTGAAACGCCGGTACTCGATCGTCCTATACCACAGCTCCTTGAGATACCCCAGGTTGAAGTGTACTTCGGCCAAGATCGACGGGTCGGACTGCTTCTCGGCTGCCGCCAGCGCTCGGTCGAACAAGCGGCCCGCGTCCACCTTCATGTGCTGCTTCAAGCGAAGGCGCGCCAACTCCAATAGGTAGCGGGGTTCGCCGGGGCTGATCCGCAGCGCTTCTAAGAGGAGGTTCTCCGCCTTCCTACGATCTCGCCAATCGGTCTCGATCGCATTGGCACTTTCGGTGTAGATCCGCCCGAGGTAGTAGTAGGGATCGCTCATCTTGGGGGCGGCTTTGCGGGCCTTTTCAAACTCAGCGAGGGCGCGCGCGGTATCTCCAGATAGGGCGGCATCGAGGCCCACTTGGATGTACTCCCGGGCTACATCTTCCTGTGCCGATGCGGTCTGAGCCGACACCAACACAAGAGCCGATAGCAGGACAGAGATGGCGTGCTTCACGGCTGAGTCCTTTGCTTAGAGCTGTCGAGAACCCGCGCATCTAAAACTTACGGGGGGAATCGAGAAAGGAAAAGGGCCGGCGGTCTCAGTGGCTTTTAAGTACATACAAGACAGGGTTTTGAGAGCTTAGAGCCAGCGAGCTACCGAGCAGTCCCTCCACGCCCCTTGCCGCTTCAGATGCCGCCAGCCAGTTTAGCCACCACTCAGCGAAACACGGACGATTCCTAGCGAGTCGCGACAAAAAGGGAGAGCCAGGCCATGAACGGGCTTGAAGGCGCGATTCTCATTCCCATTCTCATACTGGGATGCACCGCGATTATCTACTATGGATTGATCTCCGTCCGGGCGCGTCAACTCGAGTCGCGCCGCGACGATGATCCCTCCAGCGACTAATCCTCGAGCCCTTACCAGCCGGGAGGCTAAATGAACGGGCTATTCGACCGCTTGCGGACCGAGCTCGACGAGATGCGGGAGCAGGGGGTGTACAAGGAGCTGATCCACCTAGATTCACCGCAGGATGCCGTTGTGAGTATCGATGAGCTCGGCCGTGAAGTAATCAACCTGTGCTCTAACAACTACCTGGGTCTCTGCAACACACCCGAGGTCGTCGCTGCGGGGTCGGCGGCATACGACGAGTTTGGGGCCGGTACATCGTCGGTTCGATTCATCTGCGGAACGTTTACACTGCACCGGCGGCTCGAAGACAGGATCGCCGAATTCCTCGGCCTCGAATCAGCACTGACTTACGTCTCCTGCTGGAACGCCAACACCGGTTTGACGCCGACGTTCCTGGGCGAGGAGGACGCGCTCATTTCCGACGAATTGAACCACGCGTCGATCATCGACGGCGTGAGGGCAACGCGAGCGCAGCGCAAGATTTACAAGCACTCGGACATGGACGACCTGGAGCAGGCACTGAAGGATACCGCCAGCGCAAGAAGCCGGTTCATCATTACCGACGGTGTCTTCTCCATGGAAGGCGACATCTGCAAGCTTCCGGAAATCCTGGATCTGGCGGAAGAGTACGATGCCACGGTCACCGTTGATGATTCCCACGCGACGGGCGTTCTCGGTGACACCGGACGCGGCACGCCAGAGCACTACGGACTCCACGGCAAGGTGCCGGTTATCACCAGCACACTAGGCAAGGCCCTGGGCGGCGCCGCCGGTGGCTTCACCGCGGGCCCCTCCGAACTGACCGACTATCTGACGCAACGGTCGCGGCCAATGCTCTTCTCCAATGCGCTACCGCCGGCTACCACGGCGCACTCCCTCGCCGCGATCGACTACCTCGACAGTCATCCTGAATTGATACAGAAGCTTCGAAGTAATACGGAGTACTTTCGCGAAAGACTGCTCGAGGCGGGATTCAACCCCATAGAGGGTGCGACACCGATCGTACCCATCATCATCGGCGAGACCGCTGAAGCCATTAAGATGAGCCGCATGCTGCTCGATGAAGGGGTCTTCGTGATCGGCTTCGGCTTCCCCGTTGTTCCGCACGGCACGGCGCGCATCCGCTGCCAGGTCTCGGCTGCCCACGAGATCCAGCACCTGGACGCCGTGCTCGACGCCATGAAGAAGGTGGGCACTCAGCTAGGAATAATCTGAGGCCGAAACGATGGCACTAATAGCTCCGAGCATTCTCAGCGCGGATTTCACGCGCCTCGGTGACCAGATCGCCGAAGCTGAGGCCGGTGGCGCCGACTGGGTCCACGTCGACGTGATGGACGGCCATTTCGTCCCAAACATCACGATTGGACCCATGATCGTAGAAGCGGCCCGCCGGGCAACCGACATCCCGCTGGATGTTCACCTGATGATCGAGAACCCCGACCGCTACCTGGAAGATTTCGTGGGTGCCGGAGCGAACTTCCTCACCGTCCACCAGGAGACGTGTCCGCATCTCCACCGGACCGTGCAGAGGATCCGAGAGCTCGGCGCTCGTCCCGGGGTGTCGATCAATCCATCCACACCGGTGGAGACGCTGGTCGATGCCCTCCCCTTCGTCGACCTCGTGCTCATCATGACGGTCAACCCCGGCTTCGGTGGCCAGAAGTTCATCCCGGAGTGCCTACCCAAGATCGCCCGACTGGCACAACGGCTCGAAGCGATGGGACGCCAGGACATCGAGATCGAAGTCGATGGCGGAATCGATCTGACGACGGCACCCGCGACAGTGGGAGCCGGAGCGACCGTGTTGGTCGCCGGCTCGGCCGTGTTTTCCCGTGGCTCGATCGCAGACAACATCCAGGCCCTGCGCCGCAGCCTGGCCGTCGAGGTCTGATCACAGGGAACCGTCCCCGCTCGCTTGACGTTTTCGTGGTGAAAAGCTCTGAGTTTGCTCCTGGTTCAATCGAGTGAGTGGAAGGGTGAATCCGAACGCTTGCACCTGTGCCAGCTGTACATACCGACCGGCCGAGGCCGCGCGGATGCACCGGTACGCGTGAAGCAGGGGGCAAAGGAGATCGAGTCCCACCCAAGCAAGCACCAGCCGCCCGCGCCCTTGGACGCGGGCGGCTTTTTTGTCAGGCGATGGACGATGATAGAAGCAGCAAGAAACTTCGAATTCGGCGGTCCGGTTGAACAGCACCCCTGCAGGGTCACCGCAGCGGGGCGAGGTCTATTTGACCTCGTCGGCAGCACGCCGCTCGTTCCCATCGCGCTGCCCGGCGTCGCTCCCGGGGTACAGATCCTGGCGAAGGCCGAGTGGCTCAACCCGGGGGGCTCGGTGAAGGACCGCGCGGCTCGAGCGATCGTGCTGGAGGCCGAGCGGACGGGCGAGCTTGCGAACAAGCGCCTGCTGGACGCCAGCTCGGGCAACACCGCCATCGCCTACGCCATGCTGGGGGCCGTTCGCGGGTTCGCGGTGACGATCTGCCTGCCCCAAAACGCCAGCGCGGAACGGAAGGCGACCCTCGCGGCGTACGGCGCCGAGGTGATCGAGACAGACCCACTCGAGGGCACGGACGGAGCGATCCGCCATGCCCGTCGGTTGGCCGCGGAGAAGGCCGACGATTACTACTATGCCGACCAGTACAACAACCCGGCAAACGTCCGAGCCCACTACGAGACCACGGGTCCGGAGATTTGGCGGCAGACCCTTGGGGGGATCACACATCTGGTCGCCGGCCTGGGCACGACCGGGACTCTAGTGGGAACGGGTCGCTACTTGCGAGAGTGCGACGCCGATGTGCATCTCGTTGCTGTCGAGCCGGACGACGGCTTCCACGGGATCGAAGGGTTGAAGCACATACCCACGTCGATAGTCCCGGGTATCTACGACCGACGGCTGCCGACTCGAACAATTCGTGTGCATACGGAACAGGCCTACGATATGACCCGGACATTGGCTCGCGAGTTCGGATTGCTTGTGGGGCCATCGTCAGGCGCCGCGGCCGTTGCGGCAGAAGAAATCGCCTCAGAACTCATCGCGGGCTGCGTTGTCGCCATCTTTCCCGATAGCGCGGCCCGCTACATCAGTCTTGGGCTTTGGTGACACACCATGATGAGTGAGGAACGACGTCAGACATCATCGGAGGAGGCCGCACGCCTCGTTCTCGGAGCGGAGAGCCTTGCGAAGATTCGCGAACACCTTCAGCTCTCGTACCCCGAAGAAGCGTGCGGCGGTCTGCTCGGTCGTATCGCGTATGACAACGTCGTCGTCGTCGAAGAAACCGTATCGCTGGCAAACGCCCGCGTGGCGGAGCGCCGCCGGCGGTATCTCATCGGTCCGACCGATGTCCTCGAACTGGAACGTCGAGCCGAGGCATCCGGTCTCCAGGTCGTCGGGTATTACCACTCTCACCCGGACGCGCCGCCCGTACCTTCGGAATTCGATCGAAAACACGCTTGGCCCTGGTACGCCTACCTAATCGCCAGCGTGGAGAGCGGGAATCTGACGCGATCGCAAGCCTGGCGACTGTCCGACGACCGCGAGCGCTTTTTGCCGCTGCAGCTGAGCGAAGAGGAGTAAGCCCCAACCCCAAAGGCACCGAGACCATGAGAAGAATCTCCATTATTGTACCTACACCCTTGACGCAGTACACCGAGGGCCTGGACACCGTCGAGGTGGACGCTGACACCGTGGACCAGGCGCTCGATGCACTGACGAACCGTCACTCGGCGCTTAGGCGGCACTTGTACTCAGAAGACGGACACTTGCGGAGTTTCGTCAACATCTACCTAAATGAAGAGGATATCCGCTACCTTGAAGGTGGAGAGCGCGCCGGCTTGGAAAGCGGGGACGAGATCCGGATCGTCCCTTCCATCGCCGGTGGCAGAGTAGCGACCTTGGAAAAGGACCCAATGGAGCTCAGCCAGAACGAAGTCCGGCGTTATGCCCGCCATATCATCATGCCCGAGGTGGGGCTCGAAGGCCAGAAAAAGCTCAAGCAGGCCAGAGTTCTGCTGATCGGGGCCGGCGGACTGGGCTCGCCATCGTCCCTCTACCTGGCCGCCGCCGGCGTTGGCACTATCGGCCTGGTCGATTTCGATGTGGTGGACGCCAGTAATCTGCAGCGCCAGATCATTCACGGCACGCGCGACGTCGGTCGTGCCAAGTTGGACTCTGCCCGCGAGCGTTTGCTCGATGTGAATCCGGAGATAGCAGTGGAAACCCACGAGGTCCGCCTGCAATCGGACAACGCGCTCGATATACTCGAAGGCTATGACATCGTCGTCGACGGGACGGACAACTTTCCGACGCGTTACTTGGTCAACGACGCCTGCGTTCTGCTGGGGAAGCCTAACGTCTACGGATCTATCTTCCGATTCGAAGGACAGGCATCGGTGTTCTACGCCAAGGAAGGCCCGTGCTATCGCTGCCTCTTCCGCGAACCACCACCTCCCGGGCTCGTACCGTCCTGCGCCGAAGGCGGAGTGCTCGGCGTCCTGCCCGGAATAGTCGGCGCCCTTCAGGCCAACGAGACCATCAAACTCATTATCGGCGAAGGCGAGCCGCTGATCGGACGGCTGCTCCTCTTCGACGCCCTAGGGATGAGATTTCGGGAGCTGCGGCTTCGAAAAGACCCGGAGTGCCCGATCTGCGGCGAGAACCCCACCGTCAGTCAGCTAATCGACTACGACGAGTTTTGCGGCGTCACTCAAGCTCAGCAGGAGCGTCAGGCGGCCCTGAGCCAGGTGCCAGCCATCACGGCCACCGAGTTGAAGGCGCGGCTCGACGCCGGTGCTGCGGTCCGAGTCATCGACGTACGAGAGCCGCACGAGTGGAACATCTGCAACCTCGAAGTAGCCGAACTGGTACCGATCGGCTCGTTTCCGGGTCAGTTGAACAGCCTGGGCAACGCGGAGGAGGTTGTGGTGATCTGCCGGACCGGCCGTCGAAGCGCACACGCGGTTCGGCTGCTGCAGGAGATCGGTTTTCGCAAGGTCTACAATTTGACCGGCGGGCTTCATGCCTGGTCCGACGAAGTAGATCCTTCTATGCCCAAGTACTGATGCTGTTCTACCCACTCACACAACAGCATGACGCACCCCTATTTCAACCCTGAGCCGATGGTCTTGGCACACAGGGGTGCCTCCGCCTACGCGCCCGACCACACGCTCGACGCCATGCGCGTCGCCGTCGAACAGGGCGCCGACGCGATCGAGGCCGATGTGCATCTGACGCGTGACGGCCACGTCGTGTTCCACCACGGTGGTGATCTGTCCGAGAACACCGACGGGCGCGGGCCGTTGAAGCAGTTCACCCTGGACGAAGTCCGCAACTTCGATGCGGGATTCCAGTGGTCGGCCGACGACGGCGCCACTTTCCCGTTTCGGGGGCAAGGGCAGCGAGTCACCACGCTTCGAGAAGCGCTCGAGACCTTTCCGGACGTTCGCTTCAACCTCGACATCAAGGAGCGACGTGCCGCCCGTGCTACGCGCCGTTTGATCGACGAGTACGATGCCAGCGATCGCGTGCTTCTCGCCGCCTTCCACTCGTGGCAGCGAGCCCCCGCGCTACGGGACTACTCAGGCCCCCGCAGTATTACGACCGAGCAGATGGCTGCCTTCCTGCTCCTTCACTGGTTGAGACTGGACGGCCTGTGGGGGGTGGAGATCGATGCTCTGCAGCTCCCCGAAAGCTACTGGGGCCTTAGGGTGCTGACACCTCGATTGGTCGAACGAGCACATGCGCAGGGTATGCGCGTGCATGTCTGGACCGTGGATAGCGAGGCGGACATGGACCGGTTGCTCGATTGGGGTGTCGACGGCATCATCACCAAGAAGCCCGACCTGGCCGTGAAGGCCAGGACCCGACACCTTGGTGACTAGTCGAAGCCGAGCGCTTGCTCCGAAAACCCTGACTCGATGAGAACCGTCTCGAAAACGGTGCACAAAAGCACTGCACGTCTCATGCAAGCGGCCGCCATACCCATCCTGGTGACCCTCATGGCTACAGATTCGATGGCCCAGAACGAACGGCCGCGCGCTCGAGATATCGGCGTGGCACCCGGGATCTTCCGGCCCGGGACTCACAACGCAATCACAGATGTCGCGGGTGTCCGAGTCGGCCACACCACGGTCTGGGAGGGCGACTCCATTCGAACCGGCGTCACCGTCATTCTGCCGCACGCCGGCAACCTGTATAGAGAGCGCGTGCCCGGGGCCGTCTACATCGGCAACGCCTTTGGCAAGTTGATTGGCTCGACGCAGATACAAGAGCTGGGCGAACTGGAAACGCCGATCGCCTTGACCTGCACGCTCTGCGTCTGGCAAGTCGCCGATGCCATGGTGGATTACCTGCTCGGTCAGCCCGGAATGGAGAACGTCCGCTCGATCAATCCGGTGGTCGGCGAAACCAACGACGGATCGCTGAACGACATCCGCGCCCGGCCCATCCGCCCGGAGCACGTCATCAAGGCTCTACAGTCCGCCGAGTCGGGGCCGGTAACAGAAGGCGCGGTCGGCGCAGGAACGGGAACGCGCGCGTTCGGCTGGAAGGGCGGCATCGGAACGAGCTCTCGTGTCTTGTCGAAGGAGCTGGGCGGCTGGTCGGTGGGGGTGCTGGTCCAATCCAATTTCGGCGGCACGCTGCAGGTTCTGGGAGCGCCGGTTGGCATCGAGCTTGGCCGGTACATTTATCGCGACATCGTGGACCCCGGCGGGTCCGGTGAAGCCGAAGATTCTGGTGACGGGTCGATCATGATCGTGGTCGCTACGGACGCGCCCCTTTCCCATCGCAACCTCGAGCGGTTGGCTGCCCGTGCCATCCTGGGGCTGTCTCGCACCGGTTCTCCCGGGACCAATGGGAGCGGCGACTTCGTGATAGCCTTCTCCACCGCCGAGTCGGTCCGCCGCTTCGCAGGTTCGAGAGAACCACACACGGTGGACGATCTGCCGAACGAAGGCATGTCGCCACTGTTCCAAGCTGCCGTGGAAGCAACCGAGGAAGCGATCCTCAACTCCCTGTTCAAGGCGGTCACCGTAAGCGGTCACCGCGGCACGGCGGAGGCGTTGCCTATCGAGGAAACGCTCGAGATTCTAGCCAAGTACGGAGTGGTGAGGAGGTGAACATGCCCGAGACACCCGGAGATGTGCCGGCAGCCGGCGATCGCCGACGCAACCACGAGCTGAGAGAGCGGCTGGACGAGATCGTCCTGCTATCTAGGAAGCTCAGCAAGGACGGTTCCTCGATGGTGCGCGACGAGCTCGACGCGACTCGTTCGCGTATCGAGTGGCTCGCGGAAGAAATTTGGTCAGCGGCGGTCTATGGACCGCTGGAGGAACGCACTCGCGACGACGCTCCCGAGCCCGGCGAGTACGCTACCGAAGAGGAAGACTAGAAAGGTCGAATTAGACACCGACCGCAGGGCGCGAAGCGCTCGTGACCAAAGCGTCGCGCACGGCCTTGCAGATCTCTATTCCCGAGAGCGTTTGAGCCTCATGCGTGGCCGCTCCCAGGTGAGCGATCGCGATCACGTTGTCGAGGCGCAGCAGCGTGTTGTCGGCCGCGATCGGCTCCTCTTGGAACACATCGAGCGCCGCACCCGCCAACTTCCCACTCCGCAGACTCTCTTCCAAAGCTGCCTCGTCAACGATGCCGCCGCGAGCCGCGTTGATCAGGTAGGCTGTGGGCTTCATCATCGCTAGCTCGTCGGACCCGACCAGCCCGCGCGTTTCTGCGGTCATAGGAGCGTGAATCGACACCAGGTCGGCAGCCCGAAAAAGCTCATCCAGCGGAACCAGCTCGGCCCCGATGTCGCGAGCGCGTTGTTCAGACAGATACGGATCGTGAATGATCACCCGCATCCCGAACGCCAATCCTCTCTTGGCGACCTCGGCGCCGATCCGACCCGCGCCGATCAGGCCCAGCGTCTTCCCGTTGAGCTCGATGCCCTTGAAACGGTCTCGCTCCCACTCCCCGCGCTTGAGGGACGCTGCAGCTTGAGGAACGTGTCGCACCAACGACAGCATGAGCGCCATCGTCAGTTCCGCTGCGGAAACGACGTTGCCACCGGGAGCGTTGAGCACCGTAATGCCACGCTTCTCCGCCGCAACAACATCGATGTTGTCGACCCCGACACCTGCGCGTCCTACGACTCTCAGGCGTTGACCAGCCTCGAGGATGCGCGCCGTGACCCGAGTCCGGCTGCGCACGATCAGCGCATCGTACTCGCCGACGACCGCTTCGAGTTCGCCGGCATCGATCCCCGCCCTGTCGTCGACCTGTATCCCCGCCGCATCCTCCAACACCCGGACACCCTCGGGCGCGATCTGATCCGCCAGCAGAACACGAAAGCTGTGATCTGTCACGACTGACTGACCTCCTGTGCGCTGACTAACACCGAAGCTAAAACCTCGAGAAGAGCCTCGAGTTCCCCCATAGTATGATCACCCATGTGGCCGATGCGGAAGGTCCGCTCCTTGAGCTTCCCGTATCCGGAAGCGATGGTATAACCGTGCTCTTTCATGCCGCGCGCTACTTCGACACCGTTCAACCCGTCTGGCAAGACAACGCATGTGACCGACGCCGATCGCCGCCCCGCTTCCGCAAGGACTTCGACCTCGATGCCGTGCCGTGCTCGCATTTCGTCGACCCAGCGCCAGGTGCGTTCCGCCATGCTCTGATGTCGAGCCCACCGAGCGTCTAGACCCTCGATCTCGATCTCCTGAAGTTGCACGTCCAGTGCATACAGGAGCGAGACGGCCGGCGTGTTCGACGTTTGGCTCCCCGCGACAGCCGCCTCGAACGCCTCGAAGTCGAAGTAGAGTCCCCGACCCTTCGTCCTCAACGCGCGGTCGTATGCGCGCTGCGACGCCACTCCGAACGCCAGGCCCGGCGGCAGCGCCAACCCCTTCTGCGAGCCAGCCAGGGCAAAGTCGAGCCCCCACTCGTCGACCTCGACCGGTACGGCCGCAAGAGAAGTCACACAGTCCACCAGCACTTGCGTGCCAGGAGAGGCCTCACGGACGGCCGCGACGATCTGTTCTACGGGGTTCACGACCCCGGTCGAAGTCTCGGAATGAACCACCGTAACCGCATCATAGCTGTGCGTCGCGACTGCATCCGCCACCTCGTCCGGCTCGTTGGATTTCCCGAGCTCGACATCGAGGCGGTCGGCTTCCTTTCCACAGGACACCGCGATCTTGTGGAATCGCTCGCTGAAGGCGCCGCATACGAGCGATAGCACTCGGTCCGGAACACAGTTACGGACGGCGGCTTCCATCAGCCCGGTGGCCGACGAAGTCGATACGTAGACCGGACGCTGTGTGCGAAAAAGCCAGCGGAGTCGCGGCGCGATCCGCTGCATGAGCTCTTCCATCTCCTCGCCGCGATGCGCGATGACCGGACGCACCATCGCGTCGAGGACCTCGGGCCTGACTTCTGTCGGGCCCGGGAGAAAGTACTTGCCGAAATCGACCAAGGGTGTGGTGTGAATATCCTAGAGTATTGGGGTGAAACGCCTGAATTCGCCCTTCCCCGCCAACAGGGCTACGGGTAGATTATCGCGCGTTCCTCTAACAACGCAACTCCGGCGCTGTAGGCGTGACTACAATGAACAAGAAACAGGCAAAGAAACCAGCCACCAAGCCGATCCCCTGCCCCAGCTGCGGAGCGCCGAGCCAGGCCGACGACCGCTTCTGCAGTAAGTGCGGAACGGCACTGTCCCCCGATGCCAAAGCAAACGGCGGGTTGCGTGGGCTGATAGGGCTACGCGCCCTCGGCTTGGCGATCATCGTCCTCGCGGTTTCCTACGCCGCTCTGAACTACGGCAAAGGCGGGGATTCGAGCTCCAATTCGGTCCCGACACAGAGGATCGGCTTTGGAGACATAGGGTCTGGAACTGCGCCAGCGGCCGCAACTGAGAGCATGACGCCGCGGCAGGCCGCAGACGCGCTCTTCGACCGGGCTATGTACGCTCACGAGACCGGCGACGCGGCTACTGCCTTACAGTTCGTTCCCATGGCGATCCAAGCGTACGAAGGTTTGCCGATCCTCGACCCCGATGCCCGCTACCATCTGGCGCTCCTGCAATTGGCAGGCAATCAACCGGAAGCCGCGTTGGAGGAAACCGAGATCCTGTTGACCGATGTTCCCAATCACCTTCTCGGCTTGAGTGCAACGGCCCGCGCCTACGAGCAAATGGGCCGTGAAGACATGGCGGTGGAATACTACCAGCGGTTCCTCGACAATCACACACCTGACGTAGCGACGTCCAGGCAGGAGTACATTGCGCACGCCAATGCTCTGGCAGCCCGACTGACCGCGGCGCGCGCGTACCTGGCTGAGCACGGCGGTGCCCGGTAGACTCTGGACGGAATGAAGCCAAAGCAGAAGACACGCGAGGATAAAATGAACTCTCATACGGCGTACAAGAGTTTCCAGACCCAGAAGCCTCAAGAGATCATTCACATCACTGCCTGGGTACAGGACGAACTGAAGGAGAGCGGAATCAGAGAAGGCTTCTGTCTTGTCAGCGCCATGCACATTACAGCATCCGTGTTTGTCAACGACAACGAACCCGGCCTGCATCAGGACATCCTGGATTGGCTGGAAGGCGACCTTGCTCCCTGGAAGAGCCATCCGGGACGCGGTGACGACTATCTGCACAACAGGACCGGCGAAGATAACGGCGCCGCGCACCTTCGTAACTTGACCATGGGCCACGAAGTCATCATTCCGGTGACCGCCGGCGACCTTGACCTCGGCCCTTGGCAGAGAGTGTTCTACGGAGAGTGGGACGGACGACGTCCCAAACGCGTGGTCGTGAAGATCATCGGCGAGTAGTCCACATCAAATCGCGTGATTCGGGCTGTACGGCCTGTCGCATTAGCCGTACCCGCCCTACATTCACGACAACATGATTAGAGATCGCATCAACGTGAGTGCCGTCATGCTGCGCGACTGGCTTTACCCCGAGCGAATCGCTCCGGGCCATCGCGTTCGATGCCAGCTTCCAGGCTGCCACGCCGTCCTGGGTCGCAGCGGCCACCACCTGCGGTTTCGTTCACTCCGCAGAAACGACGCCGCGTTGCCGCCCGAATGGGTCGGCTGGCATTGTAACCGCTGCGGTCATCTGAACGTCTACTGTCCGGCCAGCTAGCCGAGGCCGGCACGACTCGAACCCCCTGCAGCGATGTCGGGCGAGCGAACCCGATCACTCGGTTCCTCGGTGCAGTTCGCCACTTAGCATTCGTGCACAGCGATAGACAGCCGAGCCATAGCATGCGTGTACCATCCAATCTTCAGGCCTCGACGCAGCCAATGCGCTGCTTCGCCCTCCTCGCTCTCGCATTCGCAGGATTGTTGGCAGCCAATACCGATGCACTCGCCCAAGCCCTGCGTCCGATCCAGGCGAACGATCTTTACAGGATCCGAACCGCGAGTAGCGTAGCTCTTTCTCCGGACGGACAACGTCTGGCTTACGTGGTCACACAGATCGACTCTACCGACAACGCCTACTACAGCCATATCTGGTTGGCCGATTTGGGTGTCGGGACCACGCGTCAGCAAACTCGAGGCAAAGTCCGCGACAGAAATCCTGTTTGGTCGCCCGACGGTTCGATGATAGCCTTCGTTTCGAATCGCGGAGGCCAAGGCCCGCAGATATACATCTTGCCTGTGAACGGCGGTGAGGCTTGGGCGCTCACCGATATGGAGAACGGCGCCTACGGACCCGTCTGGTCGCCCGACGGCGACGGACTGCTCTTCGGCTCCGAGTTGACGACCCGAGAGTTACTGGAGGAGAATCAGATCGCCGGCACCGAGGCGGGCCCACCTGCGGATACCGCGATGTGGGGATCGATGGCGGCGATTAGGAACTGGCTCGATAGAAACGCCGAGAAGGAAGAGCCTGCGGTCATCACGCGACTGAACTTCCAGGCCGAACGAGAGCTAGCCCCCATACAGAGCTGGTCGCACATATACGTCATCGGCCTCGCGGATAAGACTCCGCGTCGTCTTACCGACGGGCCCTTCGATCACTTCGACCCCAGCTACGCGCCCGACGGGCAGAGTATCGCCTTCGTCGCAAACATCCCCATGGGCGTTCCGCCCGACTTCTCAGTAAAGAACGACCTCTATGTCATGGGGCTGGACGGTGGAACGCCTCAAAAACTCGAGATTCCCAGACGATCCATCGTCGAACCCTCCTGGTCGCCCGACGGCAGCAGTATCGCTTTCGCGGCGCGCGACACGGCGGACCGATCAGCGGCGCACACGGAAATCGGAGTCATCGAGTTCCCGAGCACCGAGGGATCCATCGAAGTATCCTGGCTGACCCGAGGCTTGGACCGCAGTGCGCGCGACTATTCCTGGTCACCCGATGGGGCCGCGATCTACTTCACCGCGGGAGTGCACGGCACGGTCCCGATCTACCGAGTCCGACTGAGCGACGGCGAGATCAGGCAAATGGTATCGGGCGAGCGTGGCATTCTCGATTTCGATCTCGGGAGCGAAAGCCTGGCCTATGTGGTGACGGAGCCGGCCAACCCATCGGAGATCTACACCGCCGATCCCGCCGGCATCGACGAGCGACGCATCACCGAACTGAACTCCGGTTGGCTGGCGGGCGTGCATGTGCAGCCGCACCGTGGTTTTTACTACCGGAGTTTTGACGGCCGCCGCGTTCAGGGGTGGCTTATCGATCCGATAGACTTCGATACGACTAGCCAACATCCCCTGGTCCTGGAAATACACGGCGGCCCGCACGCCATGTGGGGGCCCGGCGAGCGCTCCATGTGGCACGAATTCCAACTGTTGGCGGCCAACGGCTACCTCGTGCTGTATACGAACCCCCGCGGCAGCGGTGGTTACGGCCTGGATTTCAAGTTGGCCATCCAGCGCGCCTGGGGTGACGGCCCGATGAGGGATGTCCTGACCGCCGTGGATACAGTGGTTCAGCGCCACCTGGTGGATGTGGATCGGATGGTCGTAACCGGCGGCAGCTATGCCGGGTACCTCACCGCCTATCTCGTCGGCCACGACCATCGCTTCAAGGCCGCCGTAGCTCAGCGTGGCGTCTACGATCTGGCCACGTTCTTTGGTGAGGGTAACGCCTGGCGTCTCGTCCCCTGGGAGTTCGATGCCTATCCCTGGGAGGACAACGAGATACTGCGAGCCGAGTCGCCGATCACCTACGCGCATCGGGTCCAGACGCCGCTACTGATCATGCACTCCAGCCGGGACCTTCGCACTGGAGTATCGCAGTCCGAGATGCTGTACCGCACGCTGAAAGTTCTTCAGAAACCCGTCGAGTATGTGCGTTACCCGCGCGAAGGCCACGACCTGTCGCGGGGCGGCGAGCCACTCTTGCGGATTGATCGATTGCTGCGGATTCTCGAGTTCTTCGACCGGTACCTGTCCTCGGCGCAGGTGCAGCAGGCCAGGGGCGGGAATATCGAGCAATAGAGCATTAGAACATTAGAGCATTCGAAGTTGAAGTGAGCACTCCTCAAAACTTCAACTTCAGATGTTCTATTCCTCTATGTTTCAATTAGTCTGGGTTCCCAACTTCGAGACCGTGCTCCGCCAGGTACGCCTTGATTCCCCCGACGGTAGCGCCCCCTGAATGAAGCAGCTCCCCCACAACAACTCCGTCTGCGTTCCCGATCATCAAAGCATCGAACAGGTCCTCAACGCGATCGGCAGCACCGCAAGCGATGACGGGGATCGCCACACCCGACTTCACGGATGCCAGCAAATCGAGATCGAAGGGCGACGGGGTCTCGCGCTGTGAAACGGATTCCACGAAAAGGCTGCCGGCACCCTGAGTCTCGATGACCCGCGCCCACGTAACCGCGTGCCATTCCGTCTCCGCGCCTTCTGTCGCTTCGAGAACGCGCCAGCCATTCGTCGCGCTCGAGGCCAGCACTTTCACCGCAATGCGTTCGGAGCCAAAGCCACCCGCCAGAGCCGCTATGAAGTCCGGGTCCCGCAGTGCCGCAACGCGGATGACTATGCGGGATGCACCGGCATCGAGAAGGGCGCCGACTCGATCAGGATCCGTCGTGTCCACCTCCACGCTATGGGGAACGCCTAAAGAGGAGGAGGCCCGTCTGGATAGTGTGGTCAGCATTTCAACCGAGGGGGCGATTCCGCGGAACAGAATCTCGTCGGCCCCTTCATCCGCATAGGCCGAGGCGGCATCGGCGGGACCCGCGGCGTGTGCTACCGAGGTGATGCTAACCTTCTCAAGTAGATTGCCGTCCCCTCCAACGGACAGCCCGGCAATGATCTGCCTCTTCACTGCCCTCGCTACTCCCCGTCCGTCGACTCTTCCTCGATCGGGACGTTCTTGCGAATGCGGTGGCTGAACAATGTGATCTCGGAGAAGCCGGCGCGACGCAACAGCAGATCGCCAACCTCCCAGCCCTGCTCGAAGCTGGTCGGTACGTGGCTATCGGTGCCGATGGTCACGGTCGCAACATGAGCCTCTTTCGCCCATTTCAGGATATTCAGACCCGGATACGGTTCCGCCGGCGCCTGGACCACCCCCGAAGTGTTGACCTCGAGGCCCAGCCCCGCAGCCACCATCTTGTCGAGGATGCCGCGAACCTGCGACTCGAACGGAGCGGCATCGAATGGCCCGTAGTACTTGGCCCCGAACCGCTTCACCAGGTCGAGATGGCCCACGACGTCGAAGCCGCCCCAGTCCAGCATCTCTTCCACCATCTCGAAGTAGCGGCCGTACGTGTCAGAAATGTCCCGGTCCTTGAAGTAGCCTCCGACAGAACCGCCCGATACCTGGTGACCGTCCACCACGTGGACCGAACCGATGACCATGTCGAAGTCCACGGAATCGGTCAACGCGTCCAGCGTTTCGACCCACTCCGGCCGGTACTCGTACTCGGCCCCCAACAGCATACGCAGCTCGGGGTACTCGGGCTGCAGTCGCTCGATCTCGTGCTGCTGGTGCTCGAACCTGTCCCGAGCCTCGACCAGATCGACAGTCCATTCGCCCGACTGAAGGTCGAGCACTTCCACGTGGTTCGTGAAACAGATCTCGTCGAACCCTAGACCGATGGCGGAGTGGATCGTCTCTTCGGTGCTGCCGCGTCCGTCCGCGGAATACTGGTTGTGTAGATGGTAGTTGATGCGCAAAGCCACGCCTCAGTTCATGAGTGCAATCGCCACACCGTCTCGAGAGGGGACGACAATCGAAGTAAACCTCGGGTCGTTGGCAAGCCGACGATTGAATTCCTGGATACCCCGTACGCCTGCGTCCGAAGCACTGCTATCCAGCACGGCTCCGCTCTTGAAGGCGTTGTCGCCGATCACCAAGCCACCGGACCGAACGTTAGACGCGCACCAATCCAGGTAGGCAGGATAGTTCTCCTTGTCGGCATCGATGAACACGGCGTCGTACGGTCCGTCCCCAGCGAGAGCCTCAAGCAACTCCAGGGCCACACCCACACGGACCTCCACGCGATCCTCAAGACCGGCGCGTTCGAGGAAACGCCGCGCCAGATCGGCACGCTCCGACTCCAACTCCAAAGTGATCAGTCGACCGTCAGACGGGAGGGCGCGAGCCATCCAAATCGCGCTGTACCCACCCAGGGTGCCAAGCTCGATGACCTTTCGGGCTCGGATGGCGCCCAGCAGGACCTGCAGTAACCGGCCCTCTGCCGCGTCGATATGGATCAGGGGAAGGCCCGCCTGCACGATCTCTTCGCGAAGGTCGGTGAGAACCTCATCTTCCGTGGCGAACAACTCCGTCACGTAGCGGGCGCAGGCTTCCCTAAGTTTCTCGTCCACAGCGCTACTCGGCTGTCGCCCGGCGGGCCGCGCCGACCCATACCCGGATCTTCGGAGGCGTGGCGGCTCGCGGTCTTGGGGTGCGCCCGCGGAGATCAGCACCCAACGCGTCGGGCTCGGCTGCCGCGAGGTCTGCAAGCGACTGGATGCCTGCTTCCCACAGCAGCCGGGCGTTCACCGTGCCTATGCCGCGCAACGTGGAGAGCTGCGAAGCCGAGACCCACTCCTCTGCCGAGGACGAAGACGTCCCCGCGGCTTCGGCGACCTCGCCAGGTTCCGCATCCGCCAGGACGAACAGGTCGCGATAAGGAGTCGGCTCCAGACGTTGTTGTTGGGCCGGACTTATTAACCACAAGCCTGGCAGAGTAGGTCTCAACGAGTCTGTGTTCCAGCGATCCATCCCGAATAGCACGGCCAACGAGAAGGCCGCCGCCGCCACCGCGGCCACGGCCGTGCGTCCCGGTCTCAATTTCACATCGGTCGCTCGAATGGTCTCCGGCACCGCCACACCGGCCAGCAACAGCGACTGGTAGACCACGAAACAATCGAGAGCGAACACGGGGAATCCAAAGAAGCCCAGCAGCGGCATCTCGAACAGCTTAAAGTTCTCCAGCCCGGGGACCGTGTAGATCCACTTGCTGAGCGATTCGATGTTGTACATCTCCCAAAGGAAACCGATGGCCATCCCGCCGACGAGGAATCGCAGCAGTCGGCCCGGGCGCCCGGAAGAAAGATCACCCAGCAGCGAGCGTTTCGGATCGCGGCTGTAGTTCCACGGCTCGAGCAGCAACGTGAGCGCGCCCCAGATCATCGGGAAGAAGTACTTAGGCCACGCCAAGCTGAGCGCCGAGAAGGCAACCCCGATAAGGACGAGGGTGACCAGCGTGCGGCTCTTCACGCTGAACGTCGGCCAACGAACTCCATCGAACGCTCCTCGACCGGCAAGCCAACGCTCGGCCAGGAAGATGGCAGGGAAAACCGTCGCGAACGATATCGTGGTCCCCAGCCAACGAAACGAACGGTCGGGCGGTAGGAATACGTAGTACCAGTTAGAGACCCGAAAGTTGACCAACTCGAAGAAGAACCAAAGCACAGCGGACCAACCCAGCAGCGAAATCGCGAAGCCGGGGCGAGTTAGCACGTAGTACTTGCCGCTGCGCCACGCCTGAGCTGCATCCAGAATCAGAATCGTGGGATACCAGGCCGACATGTAGTAGTAGTACATGAACGGCTCGGTTCGCCGGAGCATCAGCACTGTCGCGACGGCAAGGAAAGCGAAAGCGGGCAGCGCTACGGCCCACGGCGGCGGCCGTAGAGCCGCACCCGATCTCGCTGTCGGGGCCTCACTCATCTGACCGCCGTCAACTGGATCTGCTCCTGGTACCCTGCCAATTCGGGCGATGCATAGACCATGCGCCCCCCTACGATCGTCGCGAGCACTCTTACGTCCTTGATCTCGCTGGGATCGATGGCCAGTAAATCGCGGTCAAGCACGGTGAAGTCCGCCAGCTTGCCCACCTTGATACTCCCTTTCAGATCTTCTTCGCGGGCGGCGAATGCGTTGTTGATCGTGTAGGCACGGATCGCGGTCTCCACGTCCACTCGCTCCTCTGGGAACCAGCCCTCCGGTGGCTCGCCGTCCAGCGTCTGGCGCGTCACCGCCGCGTAAATGCCGAGGAGAGGCTTGGCGGGATACCATGCCGCGTTGGTACCCGGCCAATCGGAGCCGAAGGAAAGGACCGCCCCACCCTCCAAGAGCGACTTGAAGGCGTACGCGCCTTTGCAGCGCTCGTGCCCAATCCGCTCTTCCATCCAGCGCATGTCGTCGATGGCGTGGTACGGCTGGACTTCAGCGATCACGCCAAGCTCGCCGAAACGCGCGAAGTCATCCTCCTCGACGACCTGCGCGTGGATCATTCGGAAGCGATGGTCGCCGGGCCCGTTCCTCTCTATCGCCGCCTCGAACCAATCGAGCAACGTGTCCACCGCCAGGTCGCCGATCGCGTGGACTTGCGGGATAAGCCCCACCGAGTCAGCTCCACGGATCAATTCCGCCATGCCCGGAGGCTCTCGCACCATCGTGCGCCAGCTACCGCTATTGTCGGGCTGGTGGTCGTAGGGCTGACGAAACATCGCGCTGGAGTTCCCCATGATGCCATCGACGAAACCCTTCAGCCCGCCAACCTTAAGGTACTCGTCACCGAAGCCCGAGTGGATTCCCACCGCCGAGAGGTGCGGCCACATATCCAGCGTCGGGCGTGCGTAAACGCGAACCGTCAGCTCGTCTCTATCACGAAGGTTCTCGAACACGCGCATCTGATGCGCGCGAGTGATGTCGTGAATACCGGTCACCCCGTTCTCGGCCAGACGCTTCAAACCGACGCGTGCCTCGAGTAGCCGCTGCTCGAACGGTTTTGCGGGTATGACGCGTTGTACCATTTCCACGGCTGTGCCCGTGAGGATGCCCGAAGGCTCGCCGGTACCCGAATCCCGCTCGATCGTCCCACGCGCCGGGTCGCGCGTCGAACGACTGATCCCGGCCAGCTCGAGCGCCACTCCATTTGCCAAGTACTCGCTACGATCCCAGCGGCTCAGCAACACCGGCGTCTCGCGCGTCAGATCGTCGATCATGCTACGGTGGGGCCTGAATCGTTCGTCAGCTGCTTCTCCCTCGCGTCCCGTCGACCCCATCGCCCACTCTTCGTAGGCGCCCCAGTCTCCGCCGGTTATCCAGGCGCCATCGGGCAAACGCTCGCGCGCACCTTCCACCCGCTCAGCCAGAGCTTCAGCGTCTGCGACGTCGAGCAGATTGATTCCGAGGAGAAGTTGCGCGGCGTAGTCGAAGTGTGTGTGATTGTCGATGAAGCCCGGCACCACGAAGGCACCATCCAGGTCTACTACCACGGTGTTCGGACCTCGATAACTCGACACCTCGCTCTCACGACCCACCGCCACGATCCGACCATCGCGGACCGCGACACCTTCGGCCCGAGGTTGATCCGCCTCGACCGTGTAGATCTCGCCACCCAGGAGTATCATGTCGGCGGCGGCCTGGTTCGGGCCCGACCTCATCGTCCACACCGCGACCACCACCGCAGCAGCAGCCACGGCCATCAACAACAGAGAGCTACGCATGGGTCGTATCCTGTGAAGGGTTGTAGGCGCGTGAACTGGCAGGTAATGTAGGGCCAAATCCGACTCTCAAAAGGGCGGCAAGATGAGACGACGCGACTTCCTCAAATACGCAGGCGCGGCCGGCGCGACCTCGGTAATCCCAGGTTTCCAGCGCGAGACGCTGGCCGACTCGCTGTTTGGACCCTCGGCCGACCAGGGGATCGACCCGCTGCCGGAATCCGTCTACCGGGACAGGCTCGACCGAGCGCTGGAACTCATGCAGCAGTACGGATTCGCCGCGTTGTTCAGTGAGCCTGCGACCAACTTCGCCTATCTCCAGAGCGCAGACTTCTGGCGCAGTGAACGACTGATAGCGCTGGTCCTTCCCGACAGCGGTCAACCGCTGATCGTCGCACCGGCCTTCGAGGTCGAGCGCGTCGAGCGGGCGGTTGGATCGCTGGCCGATGTTCGGGGCTGGGAGGAGGACGAGGACCCCTACGTCATCGTGTACAATGCGCTTTGGAGCCTGGGATCGGGACGAATCGGGATCGAGCCGAGCACGCGCTACGGCACCGTGGTACAGCTTCAGAAGATTCTGAAGGACTGGCGATTCGACGATGCCGGAGACCTGTTCACCTCCCTGCGCATCATCAAGTCCGAGGAAGAGATCTCACTGATCCGCCGGGCCATCTCGATCACCGAGACGTCGATCGCGGCCACGTTCGCCAGCCTGGAAGCGGGCGTGAGCGAGCACGAGGTTGCCTCCCATCTCAGCGGAGAGATGAAGCAACGTGGGGCCAGCGGAGGTGGTTTGGTACAGTTCGGACCCGACAGTTCCCTTCCCCACGGTGGACCGACTGGAATGACCCTCGAGCGAGGCATGCCGGTCCTCATCGATGGCGGCTGCCGGGTCCACGGCTACACCTCCGACATTACGAGGATGCACTTCTTCGGCGACGATCCTTCGCCACAGTATCGGGAGGTGTTCAATACGGTCCTGGCGGCCCAGTCCGCCGCGTACGAAGCGGGCCAACCCGGCATGGAATGCCAGCAACTGGATCACATCGCCAGGACCGTGATCACACAGGCCGGCTACGGTGAGTACTTCACCCATCGCTTGGGGCACGGGATGGGGATGGATGGCCACGAACACCCTTACCTGGTGAACGGGAACACTCGGCAGCTCGAGCCCGGGATGGTCTTCACTATCGAGCCGGGCATCTACTTGCCGGATCAGTGGGGTGTGAGAATCGAGGATGACTTCGTCGTCCGAGAGGACGGACTGGAGGTTCTGAGCAGTCGGGTGTCACAGATCTGAGTCGCCAACGTTCTTGACGTTTTCACCTTCGATCGAGATATTCGCCCGCGTCCCCTGAAAACCAGAAACGAGGTTTGAGACAGCGATGAAGTTCGAGCTTGCCACTCATCTATCACCGGAAGAAGTGATTCAGAGGGCCGAGGATTACTACCGCGAGAACACAGGGCTGGAGATACAGGGCCGGGGCGACAACCGCCTCGAATACTCCGGAGCTATCGGTATCGCGGTGATCTCCGCCTACCGGGATCACGGCCACACCGCCGTTCACGTCGAGACCGACCGCGGCGTCGGGTTCGACGTCACCGACGTGACGCTCAGGTTCATGTACACGATTCCACACGTATGACGCACGACACGAACGAGAATAGGACGATGGCTGGAGATATGTTGAAAATCCGTGTGACCGTCCCCGACCTGTGGCGCGAGAGCAAGATGGAGTTCGCGCCGGGCACGAGCGTTGGAGCGATCAAGGAACAGGCGCTGCCCCAGCTGTTGGCGACGAGCGAGGTCGACCCGTCGTCGTATTACGTGGAGTACTTCGAAAAAGAAGTGCTGGACGAATCACGCACCCTTGCAGACCTCGAGGTGCCCGAGAACGGTGTGATCTCGCTGCGTCCCTACGACATCGGTCACCCACCACCGTTCAAGGGCTAGAAGCCACGCAGTCGACTTAGGCACGTCGCCCCTGCACCCAAGAGGCGGCGCGGTACGGTAGTAGCTTCATCACCCACCCCATCAACCGCCAACGCTTTGTGACGTACACATGTCGTTTCCGTTTGCGTATCGCATCGTAGATCTGCTGTGCGGCTTTTTCCGCCGGAGCGACCCAAAACATGTTCGAGCGGCCCTCGGTCATCGGGGTGTCAACAAATCCTGGCTTCACATCCGTCACCCGCACGTCTACGCCCAAACGGTCCGCTTGGAACTGCAGGCCCTCCAGGTATGTCGAGTCGAAGGCTTTCGTGCTGCTGTAGGCCGTCGCCACGCCACGCAGGGCCGAGATCGATGAGATCCCCACGATGTGCCCGCTGCCGCGCTCCGCGAAGTATTCCAGGGCCAACCTCGCCATGGCCGCGAAACCCGTGACGTTCACCGCAAGCATCTGGACCTCTTCGTCCCAAGTGGGCTCGTGACCTCCAACCCCTGAGTTGATGACGATCAGATCCACGCCACCCATCTCGTCGATCAGCTCCCGCAGTCCACTCCGGGATTCCTCTACCTGCGCGAGATCCATCGCCTTCACGTGCGTTCCAGTCGGAATTTCGCGACGCAGCTCTTCCATCAACTCGACCTTGCGGCCGGTGAGTCCCACCTCGTACCCGTTCTCCCCGAGCACCTTGGACAATGCTCGCCCAATCCCCGTGCTCGAACCAATTACGATTGCCTTTTTCATACGGCGATCTTAGAGGGTCGCGAACTACCCAGTCAACTCCGCCGCACTTCGCACGTGTCCCGACTTCGATTGAACTGCAGACTCTGAAACGTTCTAATGTTCAATTGCTCGCAATTCCCATTACATTACCTGCCATGAACACATTCCAAGACTTGAAGCTGGACACCGGCTTGATCCAGTTCCTGAGCCAGCACGGCTACGTCCGCCCAACGGCCCTTCAGCGCGAGGCCGTCCCCGTAATCGCCCGTGGAACCACAGCCGTCGGTATGGCATCCTCCGGGAGCGGCAAAACCCTGGCCTATGGCCTGGGCCTCGCGTCGCGCCTGGAAACGGCGACTCCTGGTCTCCAGGCGTTCATCCTTCGCCCCACCGACGACCGGGCTGCCGCCACGGCCGACGCCCTTCTGGGCCCGATGAAGGCCCGGGGTCTAACCGTTGCCCTGGCCCAATCGCGCCCTGCGACGACCGCTAACCTGGTGGTCGCCAGCCCAAGCAGCGCCATGGCGGCCCTCGAGCATTCGGCGATCAAGCTGGATACGCTGAAAGCCCTGGTCGTGGACGGTGCGTCCCTCATGGCTGACCTGGGTACATCAGAATTACTGGAGACCCTCGTCGCACAAACGCCCAAGGACGCACAACGCGTATTCCTGACCTCCCAGATGACTCAGGAGATCGAGGACTGGTTCGAGCGGCACGCCCGACGCGCTCGCCAGCTGACGTGGATCCCAGCTGAAGCGCAGCGACTGGACAACGTGACGGTGGAATACTGGACGGCGCCCAAAGAGCTTTGGCTGCCCGTCTTGACTCGCCTCCTGGAATCTCTGACGCAGAAAAGCGGCAGCCGCGTCACGGTGCGCTGTCGACTGGAACGTCAGGCTGCAACTTTGGCGGATCAGCTGATCGTCCGCGGCCTCGACGCTGGCGACGATCAAGCCTGCATCCAGATAACCGCTGGTCACGAGACCGAGAACGGAGAGGGGGCGTCATCTGTATCCTGGGGCAGCCCGCCGGATCTGGACGGCTTCCGAACGCTCGCCGAGAAGGCGAGCCGCTGCGTTGTATTCTTGTCACCGAGCGAGCTAGGCCATCTTCAGCAGTTGGCCGCCTCGCTCCAAGTGCGACTCAAGACCCTGAAGACGACACCTGAGGGGGATGCTCTCCGCTCGGTGCAGGGGACGCGAGAGCAGCTGAGCGAGGCCGCCGCCGGTCGCGACCTCGAGCCCTACATGCTGCTGCTGGAACCACTCTTCGATGAGTACACGCCGGTCCAACTGGCCGCGGCCGCCACCGCGCTGTTCAGAGAGAGTTCGCCGGTGCAAACAGACCAGCCACTACCGGCCTGGACGCGCCTCTACTTCGGTGTGGGACGCCGCGACGGGATTCGGCCTTCGGACCTCGTCGGCGCCATAACCGGCGAAGCACCGATCGGCGGCGACCGCATCGGCCGTATAGAAATCAGAGACACTTTTACATCTGTGGAGGTCGCCGCCTCGGTCGCCGATAAAGTGATCAAGAGTCTGGCGACTGCGACGATAAGGGGGCGGCCCGCCAACGTGCGGGTCTTTAGAGAGTAGGATCAGGGGGGTGGAAGCCCGGTCGGGCCTCCCTCCCCCCAAGTCCAAGTTTACGGCTTCACGCCGTCCTTCAATCCCTTTCCAGCGCGGAACGCCGGCGAGACCGACGCCGGAATCTGAATCCGGTCGCCAGTTCGGGGGTTACGGCCCATGCGCGCACCCCGCTGCCGGGTCTCAAACGTCCCGAACCCGGTGATCTGGACCTTGCTGCCGCCCTTGAGCGCGCCAGCGATGATGCCCTTGTTCACGTCGAACAGGGCGTCCACGGCTCGGCCCGCATCCGCCTTGCTGAGGCTTGTCGCACCGGCAAGCTGGTCGATGAGGTCAGTCTTGTTCACCCAGGACTCCTTTCGGAAGGTGGTTGGAACCTATCTGGGAAAGGGCGAAGTCGGGTCTACTGTATAGTGGGTACCATCGAATCGTCAAGGAGAAAAGCTAGGTAGGAAGCGGGTTCTGACGGTTTTCGGCTTTCCGCGGCCGCTCTTCTTGCCGGGCCGGCAGTTGTGCTCGCAGAACTCTAACCGGTTACTACATTGGATGTTACGACGTTTTAATGTGATCACGCTAGAAGTTCAGATGTAATATGCAATACCCCAACACCCCGAAAGGGCGCTATCTAGCTTACTTTGCCGATTTCCGGCGTTCAGCGGCGCTGGCCGGTCTACGGCACCCTCAGGGTTCCCGAGGCCGGGGCGAGCGTTGAGGTGCCCCCAAGCGGATTCGACAGAATGATCGCTTCGGCGAGCAGAGTGTAGTCGGCCGGCGTCGCGGCCGCGCTCAGGGTGATCCAGAGTGTCAGAATCGCGCTCTTGCCGGGCACCAGAACGTCGCCGTTCGAATCGAAAAGAACGGCCCTGACTCGCCCTGGACTCGTCTGGTTGAAGTCGATTCCATCGAACGCAGACGCCCGATCCCTGACGGTCACCGAGTCCACCGAGGAGATCGTCGCCGAAGCGAAAACAAAGTCGAACTGAACTCCGGCGACCGAGTCGCCGTTGGATAGCCCGATAATCACCGGGACGCCGGTGGCGCCGGCGCCTCCCTCGGAATCGCCCACGATAAGTCGGTCCGGATCGGCGGTTACGTTGAATGCAACCACGCCCGGAGAGGATTCGTTGCCCACGCGATCGCTGATACTCGCCAACATCTGGTTTGGGCCCGCAGTAAAAGCGGCGCTATCGGGCACGGTCCAGCTGCCGCCGCTTTCTGTCACAGCATCAAACAGCGGTGTGAGGTCCGAACCGGCGGGGTAGAGGGTCGATGTCGTACCATCCTGCAGGAGCACGCCGCCAACAGGCTGACTGTTTGTGATCTCGAAAGTCTCGGAATCGACCCCGCTGAAATACTCGAGGCCTGTCGTCTCCTCGGAAAAACCCAACTCGATCGTGAATCCCGACTGCCCGAGTGTCGAGCTACCACCCGCCGGCGACACAAAACCGGCGGTCGGGGCCTCGCTGTCCTGTTCTATATCGAGGGTATCGGCAGCCTGATTTCCGGCCTGGTCAACAGCCAGAACGGAAAACTCACTGATCGCATTCGCCAGCAAAGAGACCGTAAACGAGAACGCGCCATCCGTATCGGCGTCTTGCGACAACGTGTCCTGTGGCCCTTCCAGAGAGACGGTCGCGCCCGGATCCGTCGTCCCCGTGATGAGCGATGTCAATTCGTTCGTCGGGCTGGCCACCGAATCCACCGCCAACTCGATCGTCGTATCGCTGGGACCCGAGGAATCGGAACAGCCGGCCAAGGCCACTACCCCCAGGATCACCAATGAAGATCTTCTCACCACGAGCATCTCGTATGGCCTTTCCACTTCAATCCCATCGTGCCCAGACGGTCCCGACGACGTCGACGTCGCGTCCGCGTCCTCGCCCGCGCCCCGCGCCCGCGACTAGAACATCGCACTGAGCGAAAGATGCGTCTCGTCACCCAGCTGATTCACCCCCAACTCCCTCGCCAAATCAAACCGAAACGCCCCCAAACCAACCCCCAACCCCACCGTCGTTCCCGTATTTGTCTCTATCAACGTTTCCGCGATGAAACCGCCACGCAGAAACAGAATCTCCCGGACCCCCAACTCCACCCCGAAATACTGGCTCCCCGTCTCAAGATTCCGGATTGCGTGCTCGAGATCCAACGCCAACAACAACTGGATTCCCTTACCCGGCAACAGATGACTCAGAGCGTCGTAGGCGACTCCGAATCGGGCGCGCGCGGGCAACGGCTGAGCCTCGGCACCCGGCCGGTCGTCGAAACGGAGATCGGGGCCCAAATTCAGAGCACTCACACCCAGCTGAAGCGGAACGTTCGCCAGTGGCAGCCAATGCAACCCGGCATCGAAGCCGAAGGTGCTCCCCTTCAGCTGGCCCACCAGCTCGCTGCGGATCAGCTTCGCCGCCACGCCGAAAGAGAGCCTTTGGACGAGTCGGCGGCCGAAACCGAGGCTGACAACCAGGTTGTTCGGCGAGAGCTGGCCAATCGGTGTGTCGGGTGAATCCAGACCTGTCAACGGAATGTCGCCGAAGCTTTGAACCTCGGCCGAGAGCGCCAGCACACCGAAATCAGAAATAGGCACCGCGGCTGCAAACTCGGTGACCACGAAATCGAGCGGCCCGTCATAGCTCGACACTAGCGGGTTAACAGCGTCGAGCGCGCCCAGAGAGGCTGGGTTCCACCGAACGTTCTGCAAGTCGCCGGCGATCGCCGTCGCCGCGCGTCCCATCCCCACGGGTCGAGCACCCGTCGGAATCAACAGGAACGCCGATTCGCGGTCGAAATCCTGCGCTTCCGCAACGTTCGACCCCGACATGGCGAGAGCCGCCAACGCGAACAGAATCCGCGGCTCGAGAAACAACGGGCGCTGTCGCCGAGTCACGTTAGGTACCTACCTTCCGGGTACGATCAGCTTCCGCGTCGCGCCAAACGACCCCGCCTGCAAGCGGAGCACGTACAGTCCCGTTCCGACTGACTCGCCTCGATCGTTCCGTCCGTCCCATTCGAGAGTGTGACTTCCGGGCATGAGATAGATGTCCATCAGGCGCCGTATCCTCTGACCCCGGACGTTGTACACGTCCGCGACAACCCTCACAGCGCCGCTCGCCTGACGACTACTCCCCCCAGACAGTTCGGGCCCGAGTGCCTCCGGTATCTCGAGATCCAACTTCGTTCCCCTGCCCGTGACCAGGGGGTTGGGGTACGCGTTGCTCAGCCGGAACTCCAGCGGAAGCGTGGTGAGGTTGCTGCGGACCAACTTGGCCGGCACAACCGCGCCGCCTTTGAACGCGAACAGCACCTCTCGAAGTTCTAGCCCGAGGTCCTCATCTTGACGAAACGAACCGACGAGACGAACCGGTAGCTTCACAATCGCTCCGTCGCCGCCAGCCAGCGCCTGACCCGAAGCATCGTAGACCAGCAGCACCAACTCGTCCCCATCGTCCCGGTAGACGAGGTTGAAGCCCGTTGCCCGCGGCCCCAGCTCGGGCGTCCCCAGGCGGACACGCCCCGGATCGTAGGCGAGCCGCGCCTGCACACCTGCGACTCCAGACCCGACTTCGGCCTCGAGGAGAACGGTGCGCTCTTCGGGAGCCGAGCCGGAGCTTTCGAGGCCCAACCTGGCCGCGCCGACGCGTTGGCCTGCCGCCGGCGTCAGCGAAGCGACGAGCGTGGACGAGCTGCCACCGAGAATCACATCGACCTGGCAAACGACGTCTCCGATGTCCAGCGCGTTATCTCTGTTGCAGTCTGATATCGCGGCGGTCACAGGATCTGGAGTCACTCGCTCCAGGATGATGTCGACGAGCGCCACGACATCACCCACGTTCACGTCTCCGTCGTCGTTCACATCACCTTGGTCCCGGGCGATTATCTCGCCGAACCATGTGCCCCAAGTATTCGCCGGGGACGATGCGTACTCGGAGTACATCCACGTCCGGGTCGGGTTGGCAGGGTCGATGGCCACTCCGCTGTAGTCACCCCACCGGTTCCGGCCGCTGTCGAAGTCCTTCACGTAGTTGGCTTCGCCGGCCTTCAGTGTAGCGCTGGGACGCAGTTCGCTGTCGCTGGGTCTGCGACCCGTGTAGCGGATGTCTATGTAGGAGTCCAGGCAAGACTGGTTGTAGACCATCGACATGTTGCCGTTGGCGTCAGCGGTGATGGCCGGATAGTAAAGCCAGGTCGATTCGCACGTAGCGCGCCCTGGCGTACTGCCCGGTTGCGTCTGCGACGCTGTGCGCCGTCCACACTGAGCCGTTCCGGTACACCAGGTTTCTGACCCTCGCACCGCCGACCTCGATGAGGATCGACGATCCGCCCAGCTGGTTCGCGTTCGGTGGCGATAACCGCGTCGTGACCGGTACGTTGGCCGCTGTCAGCGTGGGAGTCGGGCTCAACGGATTCGTCAACGACCACAGCGTCATGGTCGTGCCAGTGGTGAAACGCGAGTCGTTGATCAGGTACTCGACGCCCGGCGTCCCGAACGTGACCGCGGGTCTGACTGTGAGAACCGGGACGCCCGGGTTGTCGGGGTCGCGCAGATCCCAGAAGTCGGTGTAAGTAACGGCAGGACACGTTTGATCGTACAGGTCCGCCTTCGGAAGTATGCGCACTTTGACGTGGACGGATCCGCTTTGATACGGAAACTGGTTTGGCACGACGTAGACAGCGTCCTCATCGAACCCAAG
Organism: Gemmatimonadota bacterium; assembly: GCA_039589995.1. GTDB lineage: Bacteria > Gemmatimonadota > Gemmatimonadetes > Palauibacterales > KS3-K002 > JBDHGH01. The sequence goes on from JBDHGH010000002.1 coordinate 50,683, forward strand.
CCCCTGATAGTCCGACCAGAACCCCGTCGGCGTGGATCCATTCAGGTCGCCGCGCGTGGCGAAATTGCACCACGTGCCATTCGGGTCGGAGTCGTCCGACACTGAGACCAGGATGTGAGACGTCGGGTTGAGCGTGTCTCGATCCACCGCCAGCCAGACCATCACCCAGCGGTCGTCGAAATGATCGTAAATCACTTTCGGATCGAAGGCGTTGTTGCCCGGCGCGACGTTGTTGAACCACATCGGACCGTTGATCTGCTGAAGGTTCGAACCGTCCTTGGTGAAGATGGCGAAGAAGCGATTCACCAACGCCATCAGGTGATTGGGACCCGCTGCCAAGATGGGGTCCGGCGGAATGTTGGTCGTCTGAAGGATCCCCTCGAAACTCCTCAGAAGGCCCGGAGGTGCTGCCACGCGGGCCGGCCCGAAGAATCGGCTCGGATCATCCTGCTCGTTGGAACCCACCGGCGCCAGCGGCGGCCGCAGCCCAAACGGATCCGGCAGCAGAGAGACCGCATGCTCTGCCGGAAACTCGAATCTGTCCAGTCCTGCCGGCGGGAAGGGCGGGAAAGCAGGCGTCGACACCGACTGGCCGGGCGCCGTTGTGCCCTGCGCCGGTCCCTGGTACAGCTGGGCGACCAGAGGCGACGTCAGCCCAAGGGTGAGCGCCGAGACGACGAGGCCCACGATCAGCACCTGCGCTCTCTTCCCCATCTGAATCTCCAGGAGTGTCATTTCTCAACGGATGCCTGAATCGAAACGCAGCGTCACCTCGGTGTATCGACCCGCCTCGACATCGATCGTCATCTTCTCGGCCCGCGGCTCGTCAACCAGCAACGGCTCGCCAGGATCGAGGACATAGCGGCCCGGCGGAAGCTCCACGCGGAACCGGCCATCCACCGCACTGGTGAATGTTGCGACCACCCGACCCGAATTCTCATCCAGCACGGCTATCTCGGCCTGGTACGGGCGATCGGGACATGGCACGCCCTCTTCCAGCACCGGACATTGCGGCCCGATAGTGACCCGGCCCTCTAAGCCCGAACGCTCTGCCATGGAGGGTTCTCCGCTCTCCGATTCCACCATCTCGCGCGGCTCGCCGCCACCGACCGCCAGCGTGTCTTCGGAAACCGATGCCGCCGGCTGTTGTTCTGTGGATGGTCGGCGGTTGCGCTCTCCGCTGTCGCCGCAGCCTCCAGCGAAGATCGAAAAAGCAGTCAGAAGAACGTAGCCGAGTCGAGGTTCGGGCATTCGAATCACGCTGGGTGGAGGGGCCAAGTGAATGCCGAAATATAGGGCGACGGCGAGCGGAACGGCCACCGGAGCCTATCAATCTGCAGCTAAAGAACTTGACTCCGGGCAACCGGGACTGTTTATTGATTTCGATGTTTCCCCGGTTTCCGCCGTATCATCAAGTAGAAACAGACTGATCCGGCTCTCTTTCCCGTTACCAACGTCGAGCTGCTGTAGCGCGGCACCGGCTTCTATATAGCATCACGTCTGCTAACCGGCAGACTCTACGACTGACCGTCATGCTCCAACACAAACGCCGATTTGAGGAGGCGGTTATGAGAGCGTTAGCCCCACTCACGTTGTTCGCAGGCTTGATCGTGGCCACGGCAGCACCTCCAGACCTTGTGGCACAAGACGTGGAGGAGCTTGGTCGCAAGCACGGGGTCAGACCACCGCCGGGCTATTACGAGGTCCTGGCTGCCGATCCCACGGCTTACCAGTTCAACGAAGTCTGGAGGGAGATCGCCCGCCAAGTGAGCGAGCAACGACGTGCTCTCGCCCGCGCGGGCGACTGGGCCGGGCTGAACGCGCACCTCGCTGACGGGCCGTCGAGGGCCGCGGCTACCGCGGCTGGAATCGCAGTTACTGGAACGTTCCGTTTCCCAGTGATCACCGGCATGTTCTCGGACAGCACGCATGCCCTCCTTCCGGACACCGCCGGCTTGAATGCCAAACTCTTTACTACAGGAGCTGCACCGCCCTACTCGATCACGAAGTACTACGACGAGGTGTCCAACACATTGCTGACCGTTACCGGTGACGTCGTCGGTTGGTTCACGGTGGACAGTGCCGCAGCGTGGTACGCGGGTACCAACAATGGGTTGAACCCCGGAACCGACCGCCTCGGTGACTACATTCAAGAGCTGCTGAACCAAGCCGACCCGTTGATCGACTTCAGCCAATACGACAACGACAATAACGGCACCGTCGATCTGATCGCGATACTGCATCCTCTGGTGGGCGGAGAGTGCGGTACATCGAACATCTGGGCACACCGCTGGGTCTACAGGGTTTGGAAGGGTGCGCCTTACACAACCGCCGATGGCGTGACGGTGGACGACTATGTCGTCCAGGCGGCGGTCGGTGGCACCGGCGGGTGCACGGCCTCCGATACCATGGAAATCGGCACGATGACCCACGAACTGGGTCACGGCATACTCAATATCCCCGACCTGTACGACACGGGCGGCAACTCGGAAGGCATCGGCGAATGGGGACTCATGGGCTCCGGGAATTGGAATGTCCAGAACAGTCCTGCCCATCTCGGGGCGTGGTCCAAGGATGAGGTTGGTTGGATCGCGATCGACACGGTAGACGCGTCACAGGGCACCGGCTCCCAGACGCTTAGCTCCGTCGTGCCGAATGACACCGCGATGAGGGTCGATATCAGCGGTACCAACGAGTACTTCCTTCTCGAGAACCGTCAGGGTAACGGCTCGGAAACGGGAAATCTGAACGGTCCGGGCCTGCTCATCTGGCACATCGACCCCGATCGGATCGCCGCGCGACGGAACGCGAACCAGGTGAACGCCATCGTACCACACGGAGTCGACCTCGAGCAGGCCGATGGATCGGATCACCTCGGCAACAACGTCAATCGCGGTGATACGGGCGACCCCTGGCCAGGCTCAAGCAACAATACAGTCTTCGGACCGTCGACGACGCCGAACTCCGAGCTGAACGACAACTCGAACTCGGCGCTTCGGGTCGACAGCATCACCCAGAACGGCGACGGTAGCGTCGGCTTCCGGGTGAACTTCAACGTCGTGAACGAGCGGGTCACCACCAGCATAGGTGTAGGGACCGAGGTGATCGTCGACGGGTCGAACGAAAACGCGCCCCACGACGTCGTCTGGGCGTTCCCGAGCAATCACAGCATCTCCGTCGATTCGATACAGGGCGACACGCTGATGCGCTACGTCTTTCAATCGTGGAGCGACGGCGGTGCACGTTCGCACAACGTCGCAGCCGACGCCACGCCCGATACCTTCATCGCCAACCTGGATACCGAGCACCGGTTGAAGGCGACGACGGATATTCAGGGCAACATCACTAGCTCGGAGACGCTCGACGCAAGCGGAGTCGCCTGGGTGGCGCCGACACAAAACGTCAGCCTGAAGGCGACACCTGCGACCTCGGGTTTCTTTTTCGTCGAGTGGACCGGCGACGTGTCCTCGACCAACGACTCCATCGAGGTGAACATGGCGCAGCCCCAGCAGGTGCACGCCGAGTTCGGCACGGCCGTAGCCATCTCCACCACCGCACTGACCGCCGGCGTTATTGGCGCCGCTTACGTTGACACACTGATGGCGACGGGCGGCTCGGGCAACTTCACCTGGACTCAGGTGGGAGGCGACGCGCTGCCGGCCGGACTCAACATGAACGCCCAAGGTGTAATCACAGGCGCACCCGAGGAAGACGGCTCGTTCGCGATGGTCTTCCAAGCCGTATCGGGCGCGTTGTCCAGCACACAGGACACGGTGACGATGTCCGTGACCACGCCGACCCTGGCTCTGAGCAACGTGGTCAATCATCTGCTGGGCCCGATTCCAGTGCTGTCGGACGATGAAGAGAACTACCTCGACATCATCGGCAATAACAACGGACGCTTCGATGTCGGTGACTTCCGGGCCTACCTACAGGATACCGGCGTCGTCACCGACGTTGTACCCGCGACGACGAAGGACCAGCCGGCGCATAAGGAGGAAGGACGATGAATAACAAGCGGAATTTCTTCGGATGGGCGCTTTCCATCGTCTGCGCCACTTTCCTGATCGGTTCCTGCGGCGGCGACGACAGCAGCGGGCCACCGCCACCCGAACCGGGTCAGTTGACCGTCAGCGTGTCGTCGAGCGCCACGGGTGCGGCCTTCAACCTGAGGATCACCGGCGAGGACATCGCCAACCCGGTGCAAGCGGTGGGAAGTCACGAGATCTATACCTTCGCCTCCGGTGACACGTTGAACACGGCGGTCATCGGCCAGGTTTCGTCCGGAGATTTGCTGAGGTTCAGCGTCCCCGATGTGAACCAGGCGGCAAGCTACCGGGTGACGTTGGTGGAAGTAGCGGGCACCGACAACGCCCTGCTTTCCAACAGCAGCTTCACCGTCAGCATAAGTCAGTAGTCCCGGGTATCCCGGGCCGCCTCGATCGACGCTGTAGATGCGCGATCGGGGTGGCCCGGACCCCTGCTAGCGCATCATGGCGTCGATTCTCGCCACGCGCGGATCGGTACCGATAACCTCACCGCCTTCGGGAATCTCCAGCCAGCCCCGCAACGAGGTCTCGCCGAACACCGTGTCGACATGGAAGCCGTTTTCTTTCAGCCACTCGAGGTCCGTTTCTTGAATTGGCTCGACGAACTCGATGAGCATGAAGTTCTTCGGCTGTTCGGCCTCCGCTGTGCCGGCGTCACTCGAAGCGTCCCCGACGGTCTCGTTCATCGTGGCGTCCTCCGCATCTGCCGAGCTGTCGGCTTCTTCCCCTGGACGGCATGCCACGAGGCCCAGGACGACGACTACGATCGCGGCCTGCCATAGTTGTGTCGCTCTCATCGTGTTCCTCCCTGAAGAATCGGCCGTGCGACTAGAACCAGGTGTCGACGGTACCTGTCAACCTATCATACTGCCGGAACTCTCCGGATTCGATCGTCAGTCGACCCAAGAAATCATGACCGAAGCGGGTTCGGATAAACCGCTCGATCGGCTCGCCAACGTACGCGGCCACCAGACCGGCGATCACACCGGCGTGAGTGACCAGCAGGACAGAATCACCCGCGTGCCCGTCTTCTAGACCCAAGACGAAATCGACAGCCCGGGCTTGCACTTCCTGCCACGATTCGCCGCCGGGGTAGCGAAAATGACCCAGGACGGCATCGCTCGGGAGTCTCTGGTAGACCTGCTGGAAACTCAGCCCCGTGAACTCGCCCGCATCGATTTCGGCCAGCGCCTCCACAGTCTCCACGGGAATCGGACGGTCCAGGGTCTCGAGCACCAGGTCGGCCGTCCTTTGTGCGCGCGCCATTGGGCTCACGTACAGGCGATTCAGCTCGCTGCCATCAAGATGCCGGGCCACTTCCACAGGGTGTAGCCAACCCGCCTCCGTGAAAGGCGAGTCCTGCCGACCGAGAAGAACGCTCTCGACGTTCGCCTCCGTTTCGCCGTGCCGCATTATGTATGCTCGCAAACCATCCTCCCTCCGCCCCTATATAGGCTACACGCACGCTCCTTGCCACCGTTCTGCCCGACGACTACGTTGGCGCCGCCTTTGGCCCCCCATGACAGAGCTCGGGAGGAACTCTATGAACCTGCTCGTCGCGGTCGTATTCGCCTATCCAATCGCCCTCATCGCCGTGAGCCTCTGGCGATCTCGTGGTGTGAAGAGCCACGAAGACTTCATGGTCGCCGGACGCAGCGTGCCGGTCCTCCTGCTGGTAGGGACGTTAGTCTGCACCTGGATCGGCTCCGGTTCGCTTTTCGGTGGTGCGGGGCTAGCCTACCGGACGGGGATCGCCGAGCTGTGGTTCTCGTTTGGCGCCTGGATGGGGCTCGTGGTCGCGTATTTCATCGCCGGCCGCGTTCGCCACATCGCGGAATACACCGTGCCAGACTTGCTGGAGAAGCGATACAACGCGGCGGCACGCCTGCTGGGCACGCTCGCAATTGTTTTGGCGTACGTGACGATCGCCGCGTACCAGTTCCGCGGAGGTGGCTGGATCCTGAGCATCGTCACCGACGGTGCGATCTCGCCCGAGATGGGGATGTACATCACCTGCGCGGCGATCGTGTTGTTCACTGCGCTTGCCGGGATGATGTCGATCGTTACCGTCGATATCTTCAACGGGACGATCATCACCCTCGGTATTCTCTTCGCTCTTCCCTACATGGTCTTCGAGATGGGAGGTGTCGGCGAAGTGGTCCGCAACCTTCCCGACAACCACCTGAAGATCTTCGGCGGCCACAATCTTCTCTGGGTCATCGGCGTGTCGCTCCCGACGTTCCTGCTGCTTCTGGGTGAGAGCGGCATGTACCAGAAATTCTTCTCCGCCAAAGATGCGAATGCCGCCCGCAGGGCTGTCATCGGTATGGTCCTGGGCGTGGTCGTCCTCGAGACGGCTCTGGCGCTGCTGGCCATCGTTGGGCGTGCGAAGTATCCCGACCTGATGTCGGAAGTCTCGATCGTCGGGCGTGCCGCTTCCGAGACGATCATTCTCTTCATCGCTCGTTACGGTCTACCGATGTTGGGAGGCGCGATCCTGCTGGCGGCGAGCGTCGCCATCGTGCTGTCGACAGGGAACACGTTCCTTCTGGTACCTTCGACGAACGTCAGCCGTGACATCTACGAGCGCTTCATCAATCCCGCGGCCCAGGAGAAGAAGAAACTTACGGTCCAGCGCGTCTCGGTTGTGGCATTCGGACTGATAGGATTGCTCTTGCTGACTCAGTTCGAGACCGTGCTCTCGATGGCGCTGTACGCCTATTCGCTGGTGGGAGCCAGCCTCACACCCGCTCTGCTTGCATGTTTCTTGTGGAAACGCGTCACCGCGCAGGGAGGCGTAGCATGCATCGCGGGTGGTATGGGCACGATCGTGGCCATCGGGATACTGAGTCGGCTTGGCGTCGGTTTCAGCATGATGATCGGTGCCACGGAGTTCGACTTCGCCAGTAGCGAGTACATCGTCATACCTGGCGTTCTAGTGTCGATTGGGCTGTTGATCGTGGTGAGTCTGCTCACGCCACCGTCTGACGAAAGCGTTTGGAAGCCGTTCTTCGCCGACGAAAGCGAACTGGGGGCCTGACTAGCCGTCCTCTTCCATTTGTCGCTTCAACGCGGCCAACTTGGAGTCGATCTCGTCGGCCTCTTTCGCCGCCTCGAGTTTTCGTAGTTCGACATCGGCTTCGAGTTCGCGGACCGACGGCGCATCGCCCAGCGCAGCATCGACCTCCCGCGACGCTGCGGCGAGGTCTTCGGCCTCCTCGATGTCCTCTTCGGCTCGCTCGAAACGCGCCAATCCGCTCTCGGGACCGCGAAGCATATCGTCAAGCTTTTGCCCGGTAGTCACCCGACGCGAACGCGCGACCAGAGCGCTGCGGTTCCGCTCGGCGTCCTTGAACTGCTCCATCTTGTCCCGGTACTCGATGTTCAGGCGCTCGACCTCCCCGCGCATCTCCACCGCCTGCTCCTGCAGATGCTCGGCGTCGTGAAGCGCCTGCCGGGCAGCATCCATCGCGTTCTGCGCTTCGTCGTTGCGGCCCGCGGCAGTCGCCTCCTGCGCCTTGTTGTGGGCGAGCTCGGCTAACTGGACCTGCTTCTTCCCCCGCGCCGAGAGCCGCTCGGTTTCCTTCTCCAGCCTCGGGATACGGGAACGCAGGTCGATGAGCTCGGCTCGCATGCCCCGGAGGATGTCGTCGACCTCGTCGCGGGTCAGCGGGCGCTCGGCTTCCTTGCGCTCGAGGGCGCGTTCGATCTTCTCGCGAAATCGTTTGAACATGCAGCGAAACTAGGTCGTGAAGTGGCGGTAGTCAAAGAGCGGGTCGGGCTTGCGCGAGCGAGCCAAGCGGGGTACGTTGCATGAACATATGAGCGATTCTTCATACGTTTCCACCCGCGATCGCACTCCCCGGAACACCGCGCACGGGGAAGACGACCACATCGTCGACCCGAAGGCCGTCGAGGCAGCTCGGGCCAAGCTCTGCAGCGAGGATGAGCTGACGCTCATCGCCGACACCTTCCAGATCCTCGCAAACCCCACGCGCCTGCAAATCGTCAGGTCTCTGGCCCGACGCGAGCTCTGTGTGGGTGACCTGGCAGCGGTGGTCGGTGCCAGCCCCTCTGCGGTTTCCCACCATCTCCGCCAGCTGCGCCAGATGCGCCTGGTACGCCACCGCCGCGACGGCAAGCTGACCTACTACACCCTCGATGACGACCACGTCGCCAAACTGTTCGAACTGGGACTGGTGCACGTGAGGGAGGAGCTGGAGTGAGTAAGGTAGCCAGCGATCCGACCTTGGAACGCGATTCCGCGAGTCTGGTGCTGGAGGTGCCCGACATGGACTGCGCCTCCTGCGCCCAGCGGATATCCGAGCGGCTCGAAAAGCTGGAGGGTGTCGAAAACGTAGATGCGAGAGTCGTCGCGAAGGATGTCCGTATCGCCTTCGACCCGGACCTGCTCGATGAGGGTGCCATCGAAGCCGCCGTCCGCTCCCTCGGCTATACCGTGGAGCGCGACGGAATGCAAAGCCGCCGGGAAGCGCCCCGGCGAAAAAGCGTTTGGCGGAGCCGTGACGCTTCACGATCGTACGCATCGGGAATCGCATTGGCGACCGGCCTGGCGCTGAGATTCTCCGGGCTCGACGCTGCAATCTGGACACTGGTAGGCGGACTCAACTTTTTCCCGAAGGGCCTGCGCGCGGCACGAGATCTGCGACTCGACATGAACTTCCTGATGACCATCGCCATCTTCGGCGCCCTGGGCATCGGCGAGTTTTTCGAAGCCGGCACCATCGCTTTCCTCTTCGGCATCGCGGAGCTTCTCGAGCGCTATGCCGTCGACCGGGCTCGCGGTTCCATCGAGAAGCTGCTGGACCTGGCGCCAGCTACGGCCCGCGTTCACCGGGACGGCGACGTGGTGACGATACCGGTCGAGGACGTCGTACTCGGCGAGATCGTTCAGATCCGACCCGGCGAGAAGGTCCCGGTCGACGGCTGGGTGCGAGACGGGGTATCGGCGGTGGACCAGAGCCCCATCACCGGCGAATCGATGCCGGTGACCAAGCAGCCTTCGGACTACGTCTACGCTGGCTCGATGAACCAGGAGGGCTACCTCGAGGTCGAGGCAGCCAAACGGGCGGGCGACACCACGCTGGCCCATATCATCCACCTGGTTGAGGAGGCGGAGGCCTCGCGCTCGCCCAGCGAGCGATTCGTGGAGAAGTTCGCCCGCTACTATACGCCGGCCGTCACCGTTCTGGCGGTGACCATCGCGGTCGTTCCACCACTGGTGATGGGGGCTTCCTTCAGCGTCTGGTTCGTTCGCGGATTGACTCTCCTGGTCATCTCCTGTCCTTGCGCCATGGTCATCTCGACACCGGTCGCCGTCGTCAGCGGCATCACCAGCGCGGCCCGCAACGGTGTCCTCATCAAGGGAGGCGTACACCTCGAAGCGCTCGCCCGCGTTTCCGCCATCGCCTTCGACAAGACCGGTACGCTCACCGTCGGTGAACCGAGTGTCGTCGAGGTTAACGTTGCGCCGAGTTCCGGACTGGACCGACAGGATCTTCTCACAATCGCTGCCGCACTCGAGGCGCGTTCCGAGCACCCCATCGGTGCGGCGATTCGAAGAGCTGCGACCGAAGCCGGCATCGAGGACTCCAACAGCATTAGCGAATTCGAGGCTCTTCCCGGACGGGGAGCTCGGGCACGGGTCGACGGAATAGTGTATCAGATCGGCCGTCCGGAGCTGTTCTCCAAAGGGACCGATGCGTGCAAGCCCGAGCTCGAACGGTTGGCTAACCTGGGGTACACTCCGATCTGCGTCGGCGAGGACTCGCGGGTGCTGGGTGTGCTCGCTCTGGCGGATCGAGAGCGCGACGGCGCCCGGGAGGTGATCGACGCTTTGCGCCACCAGGGTATCACCAGGATCGTGATGCTCACTGGGGACCATGAGGCCACTGCTCTTACGATGGCAGAACGCCTCGGAGTCGACGAGGTCTATGCGGGCTTGTTGCCCAACGAGAAAGTGGACAGGGTTCGCGAACTCATGAGCGAGTCCGGTAGCGTCGCCATGGTCGGCGACGGCGTCAACGACGCCCCCGCCCTGGCTACGGCCACCGTCGGTATCGCCATGGGCGCGGCTGCAAGTGACGTAGCCCTGGAGACGGCGGATGTTGCACTCATGGCCGACGACCTCACCAGCCTTCCTTATCTGTTCTGGCTGTCGCGCCGAAGCGCTTCGGTCATCCGCCAGAACATCGCCGCCTCAATCGCGATAAAGCTATCCCTCGCGGCAGGGGTCCCTCTGGGCCTGGTCAGTCTGATTACGGCCGTCTTGGTGGGAGATATGGGGGCAAGTCTCGCCGTGACCTCTAACGCTCTGCGGCTGGCTCGGCCGCGGCGCTAGCCCAAAAAGAAAAGTCCGGGTTGCCACCGGTCTCTCGCGCAAATGGCCCCAACCAGCCTCCGGCGGCAAACCCGGACCCGTCTCAAAATGTCCCACCATCCGCTAGCGCCCGGGGTCTACCCCGACGCACGTCCTGGGTCCGACGCTCTCCTTGAAGGCACAGCGCGTACCAATGCTGAGTGTGGCGCCAAGTCATTATTATTATTAGAGTTAGGTCAGTACACGTCCTCACGATCGCGGCCGGACGCGGGCGGATTGTCTCGCGGGGGGACAGGCGGATGGCCACCTTTGGTGTGCGAGCCCGCTTACCGATACAGGGCACATGAATTGCACTTTAGCGCGCCGCTTCAGGATAAACCCGCAGCCCACCGTGGGGTGGAAGGGGATCACGAGGGAGGATGCAGAAGCAACTGGGGCAGTCCCGGTCGGGGGTTAGAACCTCGAGCGCGGGATCCCCGATCGCGCACGCGTCTTTGGCGAGCGCGATCGCGGCAACGGTCCTAGCTCTCGCGGCTTCACTGGTACCTGCTACCGCCCGCGCCCAGGGGAACGACACGTGCCTGATGTGCCACGAGCAGGAAGCCCTGTTCTCCGGCCAACAGGATCCGTCGAGATACGTAGTCACGCGCCAGCAACACGACGCCTCGCTGCATGGCCGGGCCGGTGTCCTTTGCACCCAGTGCCACGCTGGGTTGTCTTTCCCACACGGTGACGTAAGACCGGCTGCGGACTGTACCGCGTGCCACGATGACCAGTCGATCCAGCACGCGGCTTCCCTCCATGGCCAGGCGGCGGCTAATAACGATCCACTCGCCCCCAGCTGTGCCACGTGCCATGGCATCCATGATATCAAAGCCCACACTGATCCGACATCGCCGACCTATGTCTTCAATATCCCGCTGCTCTGCGGTGAATGTCACCACGAGGGGACGCCCGTCTCACGCACGCGCAACATTCCACAGGATCAAATACTAGAGAACTACTCGCTATCGATTCATGGGGCAGGATTGTTCGAGCAGGGCTTGGCGGTGACGGCGGTCTGCACGTCGTGCCACACCTCTCATTTCATCCTTCCGCACACCGACGAGCGCTCCAGTATCTACAAGGACAACGTCCCGGGTACGTGCACCCAGTGCCACGCGTTGATCGAGGAAGTGCATCGACAGGTCATTGAGGGAAGGCTGTGGGAAGAAGAGCCGCACAAGATACCCGTGTGCGTGGATTGCCATTCGCCGCACAAGATCCGTCGTGTTTTCTACGATGCGGGTGCGGCGAATGCGGACTGCATGCGCTGTCACTCGGATCCGACCCTGACGATGGAACGAGACGGGGAATCGATCTCGCTGTACGTAGATGAAGGGGAGTACGCCACATCGATGCACGGCGGAACCGGATGTGCCCAGTGTCACACCGATGTCACTCCTTCGCTACTGGAACGACCCTGCGTGACCACCGTGGCCACAAACGTGGACTGCGCGATATGTCACCCCGTGCCGGTAGACGATTACACATCCGGCACGCATGGCAGGCTTTCCGCCCAAGGCGTTGCAGACGCTCCTACGTGTAGAGACTGCCACGACTCCCACGCCACGCAAGGACGCCTTACGCCGACGTCCCCGACCTTCGCGAGAAACGTCCCCGACCTCTGTTCCCGCTGCCACCGCGACGGTGAGGTGGCGGCGCAGCGGATTCACCACGAAGGCCCGGATATCGTCAACAGCTACGAGATGTCGATTCACGGCACGGGGCTCATCGAGAGCGGACTCGTAGTAACCGCGGTTTGCTCTAGTTGCCACACGCCCCACAAGGAGCTCCCGCCGGACGATCCCGAGTCTTCGATCAACGCGGACAACATCGCCGATACTTGCGGTAGCTGTCACCACGGAATCCAAGTAGCCTACGCGGCCAGCGTGCACGGGCAGCGCCAGGACGAGGCTCCCGAGGGCAAGGAGTTCCCGACCTGCGAGGAGTGTCACACGTCGCATTCGATCAGTCGCGTCGACCAGGGCGACTTCCGGATGACGATGATGAATCAGTGCGGACGTTGCCACGAAGAGGAGTCGGAGAGCTTCTTCGACACGTTCCACGGAAAGGTCTCGCGGCTGGGCGACGCGGGAACGGCCAAGTGCTACGACTGTCACGGAACGCACAACATCCAGCCGATCACCGACCCCGAGTCAACTCTGAGCCGCAGAAACATCGTCGAGACGTGCGCGCAGTGCCACCCCGGAGCCAACCGGAAGTTCACGGGCTACCTGACCCACGCTACGCACCACGACGCGGAAAGGTACCCCTGGCTGTTTTGGACTTTCTGGGGCATGACAGCGCTGCTGGTAAGCGTGCTCAGCTTCGCCACGATCCACACCCTGGCATGGCTGTTCAGACTGTGGCGCTCGCCAGGTGAGTGGACGCGCCACAAGGAAGTCGAAGGCGAGGCGCTCTATCGGCGCTTCACGACGTTCGAGCGAACGCTGCACCTCGCGATGCTGATCAGCTTCTTCGTGCTGGCCATAACCGGCATGATACTGAAGTTCTCGTACATGGGTTGGGCCCAAGTTGCAGCCAGCCTGGCGGGTGGCTTCGCAACCACCGGCGTGCTGCACAGGCTGGGCGCTGTTGCGCTCATCACGGTCTTCGCGATCCACCTGTTCGATGTATTTCAGCGCAAACAGATGTCGAAGAAGAGCTGGCGCGCGTTCATCTTCTCCGATAGCTCCTTGATGTTCAACCTGACCGACCTGCGCGAGTTCGCCGGGTCGATCAAGTGGTTCATCGGGAGAGGGCCGCGGCCGAAGTACGGACGCTTTACCTACTGGGAGAAGTTCGACTACTTCGCGGTCTTCTGGGGAATGTTCATCATCGGCTCGACCGGGCTCTTGCTCTGGTTCCCCGAGTTCTTCACGAACCTTCTGCCGGGATGGACCGTGAACGTGGCCACGATACTCCACAGCGACGAGGCGTTGCTCGCCGTGGCCTTCATCTTCACGATTCACTTCTTCAACACGCACTTCCGGCCAGACAAGTTCCCGATGGACCCGGTGATTTTCACCGGACGCGTGCCGCTTGAAGAGCTGAAGCAAGACAAGCCCCGGGAGTACCAGCAGATCGTCGACGGGGGCAAGCTCGACGAGTACCTGGTACACCCCTATCCGAAGAAGCTACAGAGGCTGTTCAGAGCGTTCGGGTTCGCAGCGTTATTCGTGGGACTGACGTTGATCTTCCTGATACTCTGGACAATGCTGACTTCGTACTTGTAGAAGGCCGACCTAGCCATTCGGTGGGGACCCTCGAACTACTCCGAGGTGAGGGCGTGGGCGACCACCGCCTGGCCTAGCGACAGCCCACCATCATCAGGTGGAACCTGACGGTGCGTGAACACCTCGAACTCCACTGCCTTCAACCCGTCCACGAGACGCTGCGTGAGAAGAGCACTCTTGAAGCAGCCTCCGCTGAGAACCACACGATTCAGTCCGCGAACGTCGCGGATCTGCTCGCAGGTGGTCCGCGTAAATGCCGCCACGCTGTTATGGAAGGCAGCTGCGATGTACCGCACGGGTCGGCCAGCACGATATTCGCACCAGAGAGCGCGGAGTAGCGCTGCCGGATCGATGATCCAACCGTCCCCACGTCGGATGACATCGTAAGGATAGACCTCCCCGACTCGCGGATCGGCGATCGCCTCCAACTCCACTGCGGGTTGGCCTTCATATAGCGCCTCTCTGCACACACCGAGCATGGCCGCCGCCGCGTCGAAAAGTCGGCTGCAAGAAGATGTCAAAGGCGTTTTGTCTCCACCTTCGAGTTGACGCCGAAGCATGATGCGTTCGCCGATCGGCACCGTCGCCAGGTACGACTCGAATTCGGATTCGCTGGCTGCACACACCGACCAGACATAGGCGGCCGCCATTCGATACGGATGCAGCATTGCGCCCCGGCCTCCAAGCATCGGAGCATAGCGGAGCTGCGCAGTCCGTTCGAACGATCGCCAGTCCGCGACGAGTATCTCACCACCCCATACTGCCCCATCCGTCCCGTACCCCCCACCGTCGTAGGCAACGCCAATGACAGGACCCTCGAGCCCGTTATCGACCATCGCGCTCACGACGTGCGCATGGTGATGTTGGACAACCGCCCGAATTGCCGATGTCGTTGGGTACTCGTGGGCGAAGTGAGTTGACTGATAGTCGGGGTCCATGTCGTGGACAATGAGTTGCGGCGCCACCTGGTACAATCGACAGAGGGTCTCGACGGAGTCTTCGAAACGCTCAAGCGCGTCCGGACTAATCAGGTCCTCGATGAGTTGGCCCAGATAGGCTCTCGAGCCATTCACCAAGCAGAAACTGCTCTTCTGCTCAGCTCCGCAGGCAAGAATATCGTGGCTCGCGGTAAAGGGGAGGTCCACAATGTCAGACTGACCAGACTGCAACCCACCGACGGCTTCGCTCTCCAAGATCTCGAAAGTGCTGAAACCGTGGGCGGGTCGCTGTTCGACGTGTACTTCATCGATCCGCGACAGCGGAGGCGCTCGCTCGCGTAGGTCACGCAGGAATCGCTCCAACGCTGCTTCGGTGCCGTCAAGTTCGATTTCGACCTGGCCGTCGGTCTTCCCCACCCATCCTGTCAGCTCGAGACGCTTCGCCAGCTGATGGATGAACGGACGGAATCCGACGCCCTGGACGATCCCCCGAACTTTGACGCTAAGACCGTGCACCCTCCGCGCTCTCCTTGGCCGCCGCGACCCGATCGGCGAGCCAGCCGGCCCAGACTTCCACCTCACAGACCACAGTATCGAATCGCTCCGACATCACGACTCATACCCCCGATAGACGGCAAACAGCGGGCCGGAAGAAAGGCACTATCAGAAACAGCTAATTATTACGGTTATCAGATGTGGTCTCGACCCATGGCGTGCGGATTGGGAGCGCTAGGCGGGTTTTCACGCCCCCCCCGGGGCGTTCTGTCACAGGGCTAGGCGCCGCGCAGGAACCACTGGAAACCGATCATTGCCATGAGCGAGAGGGTAACGGTCGTCGCCACGACGCCGCTGGACGCATCCTCCAGAGCTTCGGGGACCAGCTCGGAAAACACCATCCAGATCATCGCGCCGGCAGCGAAACCCAGGCCGACCGGCAAGACTGGGGTGAAGGCTTCCACGAACAGAAACGCAGGCACGGCAAGAAGCGGCTGAGGCAAACTTGAGAAGATGCTCCAGTATGCCGCCCGTCGAACGGGTTCGCCTCGGGGAACGAGGATCAGGCTGATGGCCAAACCCTCCGGGATGTTGTGGACCGCGATCGCCGTGGTGATGAAGACGCCCAACGCCTCGCCGCCACCGAAAGACACGCCGACACCCACGCCTTCGGTGAACGAGTGCAGGGTCATCACCCCGATGATCATCAGTGCCTTGCGGGCATCGGCCCCACGTAGTGTCCCCAGCTCCAGCTCCCGCGAGCCCTGCAAGAGGCGAGTGCTGAAGGCGATGAACGCGACCCCGATGAGCGCGCC
>JBDHGH010000003.1:0-81375 GCA_039589995.1 Gemmatimonadota bacterium
TCATATGCGTCGATGCATGTTTCGGTCTTTTTGCGGGGGAAAGTCCTTAGACCTGGGGGGAGAGCCCCGACCGGGGGCTCAAAGTCCCCTAACTATAAGCAATTTCTTCCGATCGCGCTATCCGGGCAGGGCCAACTGTGGAGGGCTCGAGCTTCCAGAACCAAGATCGCGATCGTACAGCGTCAACGCTGACAAAAAGATCCGGCGTTGACCTCGGTGATGACCCGAGGCCTCTAACCATAACTCGCTACAACGGTAACATTTACGATCGAGTTCGGCGCTGAAGGCCTGTGACGTGAATATTCTCTGTCCGCAGGGCGAATCGGCCCAAAGGGAGACGACAGTGCAACCCGATCGAGAGAATGATATAGACATGCAGACGATCAGCAGAGAGCGATTCGACACCGGCCAAACCTACGACGATTACCGTGGGGCAGCTCAAAATCATCAGGGCCTGTGGGACGGCATATACGATCACCTCGAAGTGCCCGAGGATGCGATACTTCGCCTCAGAGACCTACCCGCCCGTCGCTACGTAGTCGTTCTGTCGGAGCACTGGTGCGGCGATGCTGCCTCGCTGGTGCCGATACTCGCGAAGTTGACCGACGCCGCTCCGGAGATGGTTGAACTTCGGGTGTTCGCTCGTGACGCCAACCTCGACATCATGGACGAACACCTCAGTCACGGTGGACGAGCCATCCCTGTTGCGATCGTCTTCGACGAAAACATGGACAAGATCGGCTGGTGGGGTCCTCGACCCAGTCCGGCCCAGGCGATGTTTCGGGAGAAGATTCGCGAGTTCAAGGCCGGCCGGCTGAAGGACAAGAAGGAGGAGGTAAACAGGCCTGTTCTCAAGTGGTACCGCCAGGATCAGGGCCGCCACACGATCGATGAGTTCCTGATGGTTCTCGAGCGCGGCGGGACAGCCAGGCCTTAACGCGTCACCGCGACACTGCTTGAAGGCCCTGGGCTACCGATTCTGCTTCGGCCATAGCCCTCAGTACGTTTCCGCCGAGGATCTTTGCGATCTCGGCCTCTCCGTAGCCCCGGCGTATCAGCTCGTCGGTGATTGCCGGGAACTTCGACACATCCTCGAGTCCCTCCGGCGACACGGTGATGCCGTCAAAGTCCGAGCCCAGGCCTACGTGGTCGATGCCCGCCAGGTGGACGATGTGATCGATATGGTCCACCAGGTCGCTGACTGTCCCGCGCGGTATCGGGTTCTCTGCCGACCACTCATGTCTAGCAGCCTCCAAGGCAGCTTCGTCATCTGCGTACTTCGCCATCAGATCCCTCATGACATCGAACAAGCCACGAACCATATCGGCAGCTTCGGGGACGACGAAGCCTGAGAAAAAATTGACCATCACCACACCGCCGTTATCCGCGACCTGGCGTAACACAGGGTCTGGCACGTTGCGTGGGTGATCGTTGATGGCCAACGCTCCGCTGTGCGAGGCAATGACCGGCGCTTCGCTGATTCGAAGCACGTCTTCCATCGCCTCCGCAGAAATGTGAGAGATGTCCACCAGCATGCCCAGCCGGTTCATCTCGCGTACGACGTCCTCGCCAAAATCGCTCAAACCGCCGTGCATGGGCTGATCGGTGGCCGCATCGGCCCAATCGGTGTTCGATCCATGGGTCAGCGTCATGTAGCGAACGCCCAACTCGTGGAACATCCGCAGAACACCTAGCGAGTTCTCGATCGTGTGTCCGCCCTCGATCGCGATAAGCACCGCGATGTTCCCTGACTCCACGATCCGCCACACGTCGTCCGCCGAGTACGCCACCTCGAAATCCGGATAGCGAACGGCTATCCGTTTGATAAGATCGATCTGCTCGAGAGCATAGCGAGTGGCTCCTTCTCCGTACTCGGACGGCACGTACGCGGCAAAGAACTGAGCGCCCACTCCTCCCTCGCGCAGGCGCGGGATGTCCGTGTGTCCGTCTTCGTTGCGTAGAGACAGATCGAACGCGTCCAGGTTCGAAGCGAACTCCGTTCGATAGCGCCACGGCAAGTCGTTGTGCCCGTCGACCACGAACGCGCTGGTGCGAATCTCGGTCGCCTGCTGCTTGTCAACCACGTTTCCCTCCTGCGAATCCCGACATCCCACCGCCGCCGTCCCGGCGAGGCCGACGAAACCCACCAAGACTGCTATGCGATGTGCGCTCGATACTAATCCGTGCACGCCAGCTCTTCCCAAGCTCGGGATCCGCTCAGCCTCGGCCATCGCCGCGCTCGAGCGCGGCGCGGAGAAGGTCGTCGAACTCGCTGTTGTTCCCGAGGTCCAGATCGTAGGTAACACGCACGACCGGCTTCTCGATCTCGATCAACTTGAGCAGGTCGATCGGCGTGCCGATGGCGACAACGTCGGCATCGGAGTTGCGTATCGTCTCGTTCAGCTCCTTGATCTGCTCGTCGCCGTAGCCCATCGCCGGTAGAACCGGCCCGGTGTTCGAGTATTTCTCGAACGTGTCGACGATCGATCCCACAGCAAACGGCCTCGGATCGACCAGTTCCTTGGCACCGGCATCCTGAGCGGCCAGGCTCGCCGCGCCCAAACGCAGCTCGCCGTGCGTCAGGCTGGGGCCATCTTCGACTGCAAGGACGCGTTTGCCCTTCAGAAGCTCGGGGTGATCCACGGTGAACGGCGAGTGGCCTAGGAAGACCTTTGCCTTGGGATTCACCGCCAGGGCGTTCTGGCGAACCGTCTCCACATCCTCAGGGCGGGCAGAGCCCACCTTGTTGACGATCACGGCGTCCGCCATCCGCAGGTTGGCCTCGCCAGGGTGATAGTGGAGCTCGTGGCCCGGACGGTGAGGGTCTGCGACTACTATGTGAAGGTCGGGCTTGTAGAACGGGAGGTCATTGTTGCCGCCGTCCCAGAGGACTACATCGCCATCCTGCTCGGCCTGCCGCAGAATCTCCTCGTAGTCGACCCCCGCGTAGACGATCGTGCCACGCGTCAGGTGCGGCTCGTACTCTTCACGCTCCTCGATCGTGACATCGTGTCGGTCGAGATCTTCGTAGGTCTTAAACCGCTGGACACGCTGTTTGCTCAAGTCGCCATAAGGCATGGGGTGGCGAACCGCCACCGGCGTTCTGCCGAACTCGCGCAGTCGCTCGATGACATAGCGGGTTGTCTGGCTCTTGCCTGCACCGGTTCGCACGGCACAAACGGCAATCACCGGCCGCGTCGATTGGACCATTGTCTGCCTGGGGCCCAGCAACATGTAGCCGGTGCCTGCAGCAAGGCAGCGACTGGCCATGTGCATCACGTATTCATGGGAGATGTCGGAGTACGAGAAGACACAGAAATCGACCCGCTCGCGCTCCACGATGGACTCGAGATCATCCTCAGGCAGAATCGGAATACCGTCTGGGTAGTCAGAACCTGCAATACCGCTCGGGTACAGCCTATCATCTATGTTCGGGATTTGCGTCGCCGTGAATGCAACGACTCTGTAGGCCGGATTCCCTCTGAAGAACGTGTTGAAGTCGTGGAAATCGCGTCCTGCAGCGCCGAGGATTACGATTCGTTTGCGTTGCTCTTTAGCAGTCATAACTCCTCTTCTGTGGTTGTTGCTCAGGTCGGGAGGTCATTAGTGCGTAGCGATTAGTGACTAGTAGTTGGGATTTCCCGGTTACCAA
This sequence comes from Gemmatimonadota bacterium, assembly GCA_039589995.1. Classification (GTDB taxonomy): domain Bacteria; phylum Gemmatimonadota; class Gemmatimonadetes; order Palauibacterales; family KS3-K002; genus JBDHGH01. The sequence continues at coordinate 3,653 of JBDHGH010000003.1, forward strand.
TGACTAATGACTACTGACTAATCACTTCTTCTAGACTTCCAACCAATCCGCCAACTCAGCCAAGTTCCCTACCACACGCAACGGCCGTGCCTCTTCCCCGGCCTCATCCCCCCCTCGGTTCACCCAGACCGCGGCGAGCCCCAGCTGGCTGGTCGGACGAATATCGTGAAACCAGCTTTGAGCCGCATGTAGCAGACGCTCGGGCCGCCCATCCAGGCGGCGGACCGCCTCGAGAAAGTGCCCATGAGCTGGCTTGTAGCTTCGAACCTGCTGAGCGGTGACTGACCAGTCGAATTCGACGCCGATTCTGGCGATCGTCCCCGCGAGAAGGTCATCATCGACGTTGGACAGGATCGCAATCTGAAAGCGCGATCTCAACCGCTCGAGCGCCGCGCGCGTGTCATCGAAAACCGGCCAGTCGGGTAGCGACTCGGCAAGGAAGCCCGACCGCTCTGGTGTCAACGGCCACTTCAGCTTGTACGCCACGCCCAGTGCCGTCTCGGCCAGTACGTCGCGATACGGTCGGAACTGTCCAGCCTCCACCACTGGCTCTACTATGTGGTACGCGTGGATAATCGCTTCGCGTTCGAACTCCAATCCGTCCTGGGCCGCAGCGTCGATGAAGGCCTGCGAGATGCCGGATTCCCAATCGACCAGTGTGCCATAGCAATCGAACGACACCGTGTCCCAAGTCAATCCGACCGCACCCTCATGCGCCGAACTTCGCCAATCGCTCGGCGTGGGCCAGTGCCAAAGGCATCAGGTCATCGGAACGACAGAGTCCTCCGCCACCCTGTAGGCACCAACGCTCGCCGAACTGCTCGACGCCATCGCGGCGACAGGTCGGCGATCGGAGCAGAAACGGAACTGGGTGCCAGCTGTGACTGCGCAGCGCCGCAGGCGTTGAGTGGTCGCCGGTGATCAAGATCACCGCGGGGTCGAGCTTGACGATCGTCGGAATGTACGTATCGATCTCCTCGAGCACGCTCACCTTGGAATCGAAATCGCCATCCTCGCCTGCTTTGTCCGTATCTTTCACGTGAACGAAGGCAAAATCATGATCGGGCCAGACACGCTCGAGCGTGCCAAATAGGTCATCCTTTGAAGCGCCGACCTCTACCGTGTCCATCCCCACGAGCTTGGCGACGCCCCGGTACATCGGATATTGCGCAACCGCGACCGAGCGTAGGCCGAAGGCGTCTGGAAACATCGGCCAATCAGGGAGCTTCGCGAAACCGCGCAACGTTACCATGTTGGCGGGGTCGTGACTGGCCAGTCGGGTGCGCGCCTCTGCGATGAAGCGTTGAACGACGGCCGCCGTTCTCTCCGCCTCAGCGCGCTCGGCAACGGGTTCCAACGGCGGATTCCCGAGGTGGCCCGGATCGGTCTCCGCCACGCCCTCGGCTAGATCAGGGCCGCGCAATACCAGCAGGAAGCGGTGTTCGCGCACGGCCTCGACCATGATCTCCACACCCGGGATCTGGATCTGCCTCAACTCGCCGCAAAGTTCTTCACATTTCTCTGTGGGGATTCGACCCGCGCGGCGATCGGTGATGTTCCCGTCAGTATCGATTGTACAGAAGTTCCCGCGCGCGGCGAGATCGTCACCTTGCAGATCGAAGTCGATGCCCAATGCCTCCAACACCCCACGCCCAATCTGGTACTGTATTGCATCGTAGCCGAATAATCCGATGTGACCGGGACCGCTGCCGGTCGTGATACCCGGGGCGACAGGTTGGTGGAGGCCAACGATCCCCTCCGCGGCAAGCCGATCCATGTTGGGCGTGCTGGCAGCTTCCAGCGAAGTAGGACCGCCAGGCACGATGGGGAGGCCACCCAATCCATCGAGCACCAGCAAGACGATCTTCGACTCGGATGGCGTTAGTAATCCGTGAATCAAGTCCAGGTCAGCCATAACGTGTCCCTCCGACCCTCATTCTATCAGCATCGCCGCTGCGAGAATCTCGATGCCCGACCATAGGTTTCCCAACCTCAGATTCTCGTTCGGGCTGTGTTGGTTGTTGTCGTGGTTTACGATAGGAATGCCCACCGTCGGCACGCCCAGCACGTCGGTGAACCAGTAGAGCGGAATGCTGCCGCCTAACGTCGGCAACTTTACGGCATTCTCTCCGGTGTTGAACTCCACAGCCTCAATCAGGGCTCGTGACACAGGGATATCCATCGACGTACGAAAAGCGGGGTATCCGTCCGAGCTTCGTACGAACGCCAGCTTCGAATAGCGACGTCGCTCGTCGGCGTCCGGCTCATCCCAAACGACGTGGTAGCCCTGTGTCTCAATGTGAGCGATGACTCGTTTCACCTGTTCAGACGGATCGATGTTCTTTACCAGTCGCATATCGATCGCGGCCACCGCAAAGTCCGGCACGATCGTGCGCGCGTCGGAACCGACCCAAGCGCTGGAAAGCCCTCGCACATTCAACGACGGAAGATTGATCAGCTCCAGACGGGCACCATCGGCCTCCGGTTGGGCGATGGCAAAGGCGTAGGCTTGTTCTTCATCATCGTTCGGGGCCGCAGCGATGGCAGCCATCTCGAATTCGCTTAGCGGTACCACATCATCATAGAAGCCATCCACGGTCACTCGACCGCTCTCCGGATCTTTCATCGTAGCGAGAAGCTGTGCTATCCGCATCGCGGGATTCGGGGCCCAGTTGCCGTAGTGACCACTGTGCAGAGGCCGCAACGGCCCGTACAACGTGACCTCGAGGCTGACAATTCCGCGGGCCCCGAAATACATCGTGGGTAGACCCGACGGATCGGCCGGACCGTCCGCTGCCACGACCAGGTCGGCCGCCAGAAGGTCACCGTGCTGTTGCACCAGCGCGCCAAGATTTGGCGAGCCCGCTTCCTCGTCCCCTTCGAAGATGAACTTGAGGTTGACGTTAGGCTCGATACCGGATGCCCGCAGAGCGTCGAGGGCTACCATCAAGGCGACGATCGGCGACTTGTCGTCGGAAGCCGAGCGCCCGTAAACTCGCCAATCCGGTTCGTACTCACCGTCGCTTGGAAACTCGATGATCGTGCCACCCGCCTCCAGCGCGCGGTCTCTCAGAACCGGCTCGAACGGCTCATGGTTCACCCAGCGGGTCGGGTCCACCGGTTGCCCGTCGTAGTGCGCGTAGAACAGGACAGTGCGGGAGGCGCCGGGCACGTCGAACTCGCCAAAGACGTAGGGGGGGCCGGCGGTTTCGAGTACCCGTGCTTCGATTCCCCTCTCTTCCATCATCTCAACCAGCGCAGCGGCGTTGCGCCGCATATCCGGAATATCCGCCGCCACGTTTCGCAGGGAGAGAAACTCCACGAGCTGAGAGACGATCTCCGCCTCGTGCGCCTTCCGGTAGTCGCGCACCGACTGGCCGGCCTGCGTTTGCCCAAAAGCACTTGCATGACCGAACAAGACCCATGCGCCGACAACTACGGACATCGCGCGATGTGCCTTCATGTCGTTTCTCCCGAGCCCGATGCGCCAGCTCCTATCACCTCGATGCGGTCTCCTACCCTCAGCTGGCCGCCTCGCTTCACCCAGGCCAGTGTTCCGCGTCGGCCTCTCAACTCCTCCTGCAGACCATCGCGGATTTCATCCATCAAACCACACGGGTCACAGGGCCCCGTCGTCCACAATTCGACGCCATCACCCAACGAGAGGTGGGTTTCCCTCGGCAGCGATGTCAGATCGATGCCGCGAGTCGTGATGTTTTCTTTGATTAGCCCGGGACGCAGGTCCAACTCGTCCAGAATCTCCTCCTCGATGAGCAGCACTTGTCGTCGGCTGCCCACTTTGGCGTGCCGGCAGCCCTCGAGGCCCCTATCAGCCGTGACGGTCGCTGGATCGACCGGATCCATGGGAAGACCGTGGCCGGGACAGATTTGTAGTGAAGTGATGATTCCCGATTGGCTGCTCAAACCGCCCTCCAACGCTCGGTCGTGAATGTGAGGGCGGTAAAGTAGTGAGCTAGCGGTCGGTAAAGCTAGGGACCGGCGAGCGAGCGAGCGGCCGGGCAGGCGAAGAGTGGCGCGAGCCGCTTCAATTCGCGTTCGGGCAGGCTGCCGACCAGGGCATGTTGGTGCTCGTCGTCCCACCAGGTCGCGACACCCAGACCACGCTCCTCGGCGAGCGCCGGCGCCGTGCTGGTGGCACTGTCCTCCTGACGCGAAGCGAAACTGCGCGGTTCGGCTTGCGTACTCTCTTCGCTGGGAAGCAGATAGTAAGTCAATTGCTTGCCTGCCCCTGCGTATTCCACGACACCTCCGCGGCGACCGTTCATCAGACAGATCGTGGCGCGTTGGATTTCGAGTTCTGGAACTTCCGGTGGTGGCATGGCTACACCGAGCTCGCGCGCGAAGAAGGAGGCGATTTCGGTACGGTCAGAACTGTTCAGTTCTTCCTGCTCGACGACACGGCGCAAGTAATCCTCCGCGAAAGCCGTTGCCGCCGCTGCCGGTTGAGTACGGCTCGCTAGCCAAAAGGAGGACGCTACCGCTACGACCGCGACTACAGCGGCCGCCGCCAACACCTCACGGTTTCGGCGTAGCCGCGACTGGACCGGTACGGCGCCGGCGCGCTCCCGGGCCAGAGCGGTGTAGAGACGCTCGCGAAGCTCTTGCGGAGCGCAGACACGCGGCACGGAATCTCGAATGAATTCCGCCACACGCCGATCTTCTTCGAGGAATTGCTGGCAAGTCGGACAATTCTCGGCGTGCTCGATCGCCGCCTGTACCTGGTCATCGCTGACGCGGAGTACGTCGGCGGGCCAGAGTACGCTTCGAACTTCTCTGCAATCCTTCATCAGACTTCTGCGCCTCCTACTGCACGATCGAGTTCCTCAGCGGCACCGCGGCTCATCGCCAAACGAGCGCGATAGTGCCGGCTTCGTACTTCATCGACATCTAGTCCCGTGATACCGGCCACCACCGGGTGTCTGATTCGCTCGACATCGGTGAGCCAGAGAACTATTCGGTCGCCGGCATCCAGATCGGACCAGACCCGGCTCATCCAGTCACGCATCAGCCGGTATCCGGCGGTCCCGGGTTCCGGAAACGGTTCGAAGTTCACCGGCGCGGCCCGCAGCATCTCGTCCAGCGGCTCGGGTTCCGATGAAAAAGGGTCGACCCCTTGGCGGCTCTGCCGCAGAAGATGGGTCGTCACCAGCACCCCCAACATGCCGGTGCGGAAATCGGTCCCACGGGGCCCTCGTGACAGCTCGTGAAAAGCCCGGATGGACGCCTCTTGCAGCAGTTCCTCGGCCCGGTGCTCGTCGAGAGTGAAACAAAGCGCCGCCGAGTAGAGATCGTCTAGATGTAATCCAATTAACTCCTCGAACGTCTGTCCCATCGGGTTGCCACCCTGTCATTACTGGCCGCTATCCGCCCTCAACCACCGCCATAGCGGGGCTTCCCTCCGTAGAGAACAAGAAATCGAGGAAAAGGTTTCGCCTGTAGAAACGCGAAGGGCGCCCGAAGGCGCCCTTCACGTAAGCCGGACTGCTAACGGCTCGGGGGATTCAGCCGCATTCTGAATAACCGCATGCCAGACACTTCAGGCAGCCCTCAGCGAACTGCAGCGACGTACTACAGTCCGGGCACGTCTCGATGAAGGCGTTGATGTCGCGGCCGAAGTGCTTGGCTGGGTCGGGATGAATATCGGGAGTAATCGCGGCGGCCTCCGCGGTCTGGCTACCGCCGTTTCCTTTCGACCCGGTCTCTGGATCCTGAAGTTCCAGCACCTGCTGCTGGCCTTCCTTGTCCGCCAGGTGCTCCTCGATAGCGAGAGCCACTGCGTCCGGCATCGAGAGGATCTTCTTGCTGCCGAAGCCAACCGCACGATCGCAGGAGATCCCACGCAGCTGACGACAGATGGTTCGCAGCGGAATACCGCTACGCAGCCCCAGCGAAATGAGCCGGCTGATGGCTTCGGCATCGGCCATCGCGGCACCGCCCGCTTTCCCAAGAGTCGCGAAGACCTCGAATGGTCGACCCTTCTCGTCCTCGTTGATCGTGACGTACAGCGTGCCGAGAGGCGACAGCATCTTGCGGGTGACGCCGCGCAGGGTGTCGGGCCGCTCGCGAACGAACGGTTTCCCCATCAACTCGCCCTGCTTGGCCGACAGCTCGCGCTTGAGACGTTCGTTCTCGGCAGCCAGTGTATCGGCTTCGGCGCGAAGTCCGGCTAGTTCTCTGGCGAACTCGGCCTCGGAGGCGACTCCAGCATCCCCTGCCACGTCTTCGCCCTTCCGCCCAACCTCCGAGACCGAGCTCATTTCGCCTTCGAAAGACTTCACGACTTCTTCCGCCGTCTTGCCCGTCGACAACACTTGGCCCTCCCGCGAGCCATCCCGATACACCGTCACGCCCTTGCAGCCAAGCTCGTGGGCCAGCTGGTAGATCGAGCGCACGTAGTCGGGGCTTGCATCGTTGTGAAAGTTGCAGGTCTTGGAAATGGCGCTATCCACGTAGCTCTGGAATGCCCCCTGCATCCTCACATGCTCTTCCGGGGAGACATCGTGCGCCGTCACGAAGACCTTCTGCACACCTTCCGGAATCTCGTCCATATCAATGTGGCCCTCGCACGCGATCCGCTCCATTAACTGATCCGAGTACCACCCCTGCCGACGTGCGAGGGCCACAAAGTCTTCATTGACATCGGGCATCAACGTGCCCGCCTGGTTCCGCATAAAGGCCACGGCAAACAGCGGCTCGATGCCCCCGGAACATCCGGAGATGATCGAGATCGTCCCTGTGGGAGCCACCGTGGTCAGATTGCAATTGCGCAGCGGGCGTTCTGGCCGGATACGCAGCCCGTCCGAATCGCGGGCGCAGGTCGCGTCCGGTCCCCAGATCGACAATTCCCACTCCGGGAAGACTCCGCGCCAGGACGCCAGTCGCTCCGATTTGACTTTCGCTTCCTCATCGACGAACTGCATCACGCGCTCGGCCAGCTCCAGCGACTCTTCGGAACCGTAGGCGATTCCCAAGCGCACCAGCATATCGGCCCAGCCCATCACGCCCAGGCCGATGCGCCGGATCCGCTGCGCCAGGTCCGTGATCTCCTGCAGCGGATAGCGGTTCGCGTCGATGACGTTGTCAAGGAAATGTGTGGACAGATGGATGGCTTCGCGCAGCGAATCCCAGTCCACGGTTCCCTCGGTTACGAAAGCGCCAAGGTTGATCGAACCCAAATTGCAGACGTCGTAAGCCAACAACGGCTGTTCGCCGCAGGGATTTGTCGCTTCGTACGATCCCAGGTGGGGAACCGGATTGTAGCGGTTGGCTTCGTCGACGAAGAACACTCCGGGCTCACCATTCTGCCATGCGCCCTGCACGATCTGGTCATACACTTCGAGGGCACGAAGACGGTTTACGACCTCTCCACTGCGCGGGCTGACCAGGTCGTATTCCTCGTCCGCCTCGACCGCCTTCATGAAAGCGTCCGTCACCGCCACCGAGATATTGAAATTGGTGACGCGGTTGTTCTCTCGCTTGCAGTTGATGAACTCGAGTATGTCGGGATGATCGACTCGCAGGATGCCCATGTTCGCACCACGACGAGTACCGCCCTGCTTCACGGCTTCTGTCGATGCGTCGTAGACTTCCATGAAAGAGACAGGTCCGGAGGCGACACCCATCGTCGACCTCACCACATCACCACTGGGCCGGAGCCGCGAAAACCCGAACCCCGTGCCGCCTCCAGACTGATGTATTAGGGCCATGTTCTGCAGAGTCGAGTAGATCCCCGGAAGGGAATCCTCGACCGGCAACACAAAACAGGCTGACAACTGACCCAACGGGCGACCCGCATTCATCAAGGTCGGAGAGTTCGGCATGAACTGCCCGCTGGCCAATAGGTGGTAAAACCGCTCCGCTGACTTCCGTGCCTCCGCTCCGCTCGCTCCGTACACCCCGTCCACCGCTGCTATTGAGCGCGCCACACGCCAGAACAGCTCGCGTGGAGTCTCGACGGGACGGAGATCGTCGTCTTTGACTAAGTAGCGACGCTCGAGAACCGTGGTTGCGTTCTCACTGAGGTCGGGATCGGGTAACTCTGCGGGAGGCGTTGCTGGAATGTCTGCCTCGTTCTCACGCTCGGCCTTGGCCGTCGTAACTCGCTTTTCCGTGTCTGTCTGTTTTTCCGTGAGCAATTTAGCGCGTAAGTAGAGGTAATAAGCCCAGTGCGCGCCGCTCGGCGCGACCCTATTCTCCAGCTTTCTATTGTTGAATCAGGCTCCCGCTGTGGCCCCCAGACAGGTGGCGGGGGAGGAGGCCACGACCCTAAAGATCCGGCCAAAAACTAGCACGTTGTACACAATATGTAGTACTCTGTTCAACCGCGCGACACAAAATATGGTTCAAGCACCCCTCTTGTCAAGATGCAATTCGGTGTATCATCGCTTTTCCTATGGATTTGACGCCGGAGCCGCCTAGGACCGCTCGAATGGGCCCCCGGAGGTTCTGAACCGGCCCTCGCGGTGCAGTCGAGAGAACTCGATGTATTCCTTCCAGGTATGGTCGATACGCCCCCTCAACTCATCATCGACCGGCCGTACGACTCTCGCCGGAACACCCATGGCAAGCGATCCCGCAGGCACGATCGTTCCCTCGGTGACCAGCGCTCCGGCCGCGATGACGGAGCCCGTCTCGATCACGGCACCCGATAAAACGATGGACCCCATTCCTATCAGGCATTCGTCTTCGATTACACACCCGTGTATCAAGCAGCGGTGGCCCACACCGACCCGGGCGCCGATTCGTGTGGGATAGCCAGGGTCGATGTGGATGACGGTCAGGTCCTGAATGTTTGATTGTTCACCGATCGAGATCGGCTCCATATCGCCTCGCACGACACAGCCGTACCATATGCTGGCCTCGCGGTCCACGGTCACGCGTCCAACGACCGTGGCGTTAGGCGCGATGAAGGCCTCAGGGTGTACTTGGGGAGTCGAGGTCATCTGGACTCCTGTTGTGGGAGTGTTGCTGTTTAAGAGCTTCGTTCTCAAGCGTGTGCCGAGGTGATCGATTGTGCTCTATTACTCAATTACTCTGCACTCCCAAGAGAACTAGAACGCCACACCGGCAGCGAGATAAGCGGTCGGATTCTGCGTCGAGTCACCCACCGGGACACCCACTCCGACCCGGAACCGGTACACTACCTCGTAGGCCAGACCCAGGTCCGCGGACAGTTCGGCCCCAACGGATGAGAGAACGTTGATGTCGTCCGAGTTCCGCCAAGCCGATCCGATATCCCAAAACAAACTGGCCGATAGTTTGTCCAACATGATCGGCCATAGACCGTAACCGCGCCCCACCAGCCACAGCGGGAACCGATATTCCAGTGAGCCACTGACGATGCGATCACCGATCTGTACGCCGCTGCTGTAACCGCGAAGAGGATAGCGACTTCCACCGCCGATCGAGACGCCCGAGAGTATCGGGATGTCGCGACCCGGAACACCTCCCAGGCCAAAGCCCGCCGCCGACCGGTTATGACCGTGACTGGCACCGACCGAGACGCGGCCGGCCAGAACGTGATTCGCGAACCCGAACGCGGGAAAAGACAGGTAACCGCGCATCACGCCTTCAGCGCTAAGCCGCCAGCGATCCCAATCCTCGGTGCTTCGTCGGTGCGATAGATCGAGGAGGGCGCTGAACCCCTTCTCCAAGCTCACCGATCGCGCGTAACCGCGTGCGCGGGAGAACCATGTCACGAAGCCGACTCGAAGGTCACTTACAGTAGGATCGGTGAACGTGATGTCCGGGTCCGTTGGGGCGAATCGGTTCTCTTCCAAACCAACATAGGGTGTAAGAGAGACGGCAGTCTGCATGCGGGGACGAAGGAAGTTCGCCGCCACGACGATGTCACGCTCGCGGATCGTCACATCGACCGGGGAGCCGTCGGTGGTAAAGACCGTGCCTGCCGACCAGTCTTGAGAGAGCGTGAAGTCGAGCACCGGGTTTCCAAAGCCGGAGTACCGGTAGAAGACGGTGCCCTCTACAGCCTCGACGCCGGTCCTCCAGCCGGCCAGGACCGCGTACTCGTGTCGCCGGATATCATCGGCCCCGAAGGTCGATGCGCCGATAAACCACCCGACGCTCGAGCTGCTGCTGCTGAACGCGATGGGCAGCCATGCTTTCGGCCATAGCGACGGGAACGGAGAGTAGGACCCCACCGGCGCCTCGGTGTCCGCAACGTCCGCTGGTCGGGGCGTCGGTGATTGCCGGACTGTCCTCCAACCCGGCCCCGCCCTCTGCCACGTCGTCGTGTCGTATCGTATGCGCTCGACCCGTACCCCTTCCGGGTACAGACCGTTGAACGCCAGCCAGCTCCCGTCGGGCGAAACGTCCGGCCCACTTGCTCCGCTGAGCGTTCTCGTTACCCTCCACGGTCTCTGTTCGGAGGGCTCGAGGCCCATAGTGGCTACGTTGACTTCAAGCGCGTAGATATCGTGGACACCGTCTCGATCCGAAGCCCACAGCAGGAATCTCCCGTCCGGCGACCACGCCGGCGTGATGTCCGATGCATCATCCCGCGTTACTTGCCAAACAACTCTGCCGCCTGCGTCGACAACGGCGATGTTGGCGATCCGGTCTTCCACCCAGCGCTCGGCTGCTACGTACTTGCCGTCCGGCGACCACCGCGGGTTCTGCCAATTCACACTGAGGTCGAAGTCAGCCAGGACTTGAATCTGAGCATCCCGAAGGTCGACCGTTACCAACCGGTTGGTACCATCGCCCGTCTGAACCGCCACAAGCGTGGAACCATCGGGTGACATGTCCGGCGACGACAGGCGAGCCCCCTTTGTTCGTCGCCGCTCACGCCCTCTCGTCACCTCCAGCGTGTAGAGGTCGCCATATATATGGTAGCGATCTCTATACTCGTTTTGGCTCTGGTAGAGCCCGCTCCCGTTCTGCATCCACGCGTTGACGCCCGACCCGTTCCGGCGTCTGCTGAGCACGACAGCGCCGGTGCCGACATCCACGACCTCGGTAGCCGGGTCATCCCGTGGGGTGACATAGGTGTAAGCGATCTGGTTTCCGTCGGGCGAATAACGCGGCGGTGACACCGACCAGGCCAAGCCCGAGACAGGTTCACCGACCGTTAGGCCGACGGCACGAAGCGAGTCGGCTCGGGCCTCGGCGTCCGACTCGAACCCAGCGCTCCATTCCTTCCAGCTGCCCGTCATCGTTCTACCGAAGTACGGTCCGGACGCCCAATTGAACGTGTACGGCAGGCGGTAGGCACCTCGGGTTATCAGATCGGACACGGCGCTGTCGCCGTAAGTCTCGGCCATGTCGCGGAAGTACAGTCCCCCGTACGCATACGGCGTCTGCCCCGACGGCCAAATCGGGGAGAGACCGTTACCGGCGTCGACAGGCCGAAACGATCCGCCGTCGACGTCGTTGGTCAACAGAGCCTCGAAGGCGGAGCCGTAAGCGCGACCGGAGCCCGTGAGCAGCGATTCGTAGTGGGTCGCCAGTCCCTCGATGACCCATTTCGGCTGATAGAACGCTGGGAAGAGGAACGGAACGCGGCCGAATACTGTCTGGGCGACTTTCCAGGCACCCTCCTTCCGATCCAGGTGGAAGATGTGGACCAGTTCGTGGACCAGGGTGTTGTCCACCCAATCGTTGTACCAGTTCAGTGTCCGGCTGGCGATATCCGGCGTCGAGATCAAGACCACGCGATTGTCGGGAATAGGTGTTGCCGAAGCGTTCGGTCGGTCGGTGTAGTTCGTGATCACCAAAGCGATCCGCCCCGACGGTGGCTCCATGAAGTGTTCCGTGAGAGCGAAGTAGGCCCACTCCGCGCGCTCGGCCGCTCGTCGCGCGAAAGGCTCCATTTCCTCGGGGAAAACCACTCGGAAGTGGTCCGTCTTGAACATCAGGTACCGTTCGTCCGGCGGTACCTGGGCTGCAGATGTTACGGCGAAGAGGAACGGGCATACGAGCAGCGCGACAGCCGCCAGTCCACGCACTCCACGCGAGGTTCGCGACCGCCTCACTCCGACCTTTCCGTTAGGAATTCCCTCAACCCCTCCAGGATGCCTCTAGCGTAGGCCTCTTGGAAGGCAGGATCGCGAAGCGCCGCTTCCTGCTCGGGAATCATCATGAAGGCGCCTTCGGTCAGTACAGCCGGCATCCAAGTTGGGCGAGCTAACGCCAAGCTCGCCCGGCCGATCCCCAGATCTCGCAGTCCCATCGTCTTCAGCAAGTTTCGTTGCAGCGCATGCGCCAGGTCTAGCGAGCCGGGATGGAAATAGAAGACGCTGGTGCCATTGTTTTCGAACGGGTTCACGCCATCCGGCAGAGCGTTGTTATGGATGGAGACCAGGATCTCCGCATCCATCATCTCCGCGTAGCGCGTTCGATCGTACAGTCGCACCGAACTGCTGTCCGTCCGCGTCATGAAGACTGTCGCTCCTTCCTCGTCCAGCAGTTTCTTCAGCTGATTCGCTATCGCGAGATTCGCATCCGCCTCGTACAAGCGAGTGGGTCCCGTAGACCCAGCGGGCGGATGGCCGGGGTCCACGGCTATCCTCCGCCCCGACAGAGGATTCTTGTCATTGACGCCGGGCGGTTTACGGATATCGAGTATCAGCGACCCGCTATCGTAATCGACGCGATACCCCCAAGGGCGTTCGGTGAGCTCTATGTGTAGGAGATAGCGGTCGGAAGAAGCCTGCTCCCAAACGGCCGATCGCAAGTAAGGATCGCTGGCACCATAACGTAGCCAGTCTGTGTTCGAGTACGCGCCATAGAGGATCAGCGTGAGGCGCTTTCCTTCAATCTCGACCTGATACGGAACCGGGTAGGGAAGAACGACACGGGCGCGAAGGTGGTCGGTGTGTCCCTCGAACCGAACCGTCCCGACGCGTGCTCGCGCGGGAAGTGTCACTCCATGCAACCAAACCGCTTCGTCCAGAGCAACCCATGCCTCGGTTTGGCCATCGAGGCCAAGCCGCAGCGCGCCGTTGCGGCGACCGGTTACGCGCGCGCGCATCTGCGGGGCCCACATCCAGAGCGTCGTTGCGTTACGCGCCGCTCGCCCGACAATGAAACCATCGCTGCCGGCAGCCGAAGACTGCTCATGCAGCTCGATCACAGGCTGATCGCCCTGAATCCAAACGTCGAGTGGAAGCGGCACTCGGGTGGTGTCGTCCTGGGTCGCGACCTCAACGACGGCGCAACCCTCAGGCGACACCGAGGACTCGCCCGCCACTGTCGCGCCGCTATCCGCCGCCGTCGGTTCATCCAGAGGGGTTTCCACCGCCACGGCCACGACGCTGTCGGTGACCGCCAGCGGCTCGTCGCCCGCGATCTTCGCGAGGCTGTCGACCGGCAATGAACAGTAGGGTTCATCGAACGAGGCGCCGACCGCCTTGGGACTCAGCGTGGGCGTTTTGTAGCCACGCCCCAGAGATTCCTCGGCGATCAACTCTCCACGAAAGAGCGAGGACGAGGAACGACGCAACGATGTTGGAACCCGGCCCAATACCCAGATCGCTGGCGAGCCACTGACCTCTGGGGACTCGGGTCTGAGCGCGAGTCTGTCTCCGGACGGAAGTAGCAAACGCACGACAGCGCCGGGGGTAGCGCGCACACTTATCGGGATCGCCTCTCCATCGCGCACCCACCAGGAGCCTCGGGGAGCCATGGATGCAGCATCGATCACCGCCGAATCGGACGCGAGCGGCCTCACCGGCGGCGGCCGGCGGATCGTGTGGATGCTAGTCACACTCTCGTCGCCCAACGACGCCGTGAGTTCGTAATCGGCGAGGGAATCGCCCGGGACACCGGGAACCGGGAGCCATGCCAGGAAGGATCCGTTTGGCTGCACGGAAACGTCGTAGCCGTCGATCGTCAGCCGAGCGCTACCGTCTCCGACGGACCCGAATATGAAGTTGGAATCTCGCGCGGCGACCCGGCTACTATCGGGAGGGTAGACGACATCTATGGCTAGCGGTCCCGATCGCATCGGTATCGGTGGAGGGCCAACCTTGGATGTCCGCGACGCACACGCCGCACTGGTTGTCAGCGCGAGTACAATCGCGGCAACGCGAGATCCTACCGCGGGCGTGAACGACTTCGCACATTCTCTCATCGAAGCACCAAAGTACCCCTTCCCCTCTCACCCCGTCAAAAACCCACTCTGTCTCTGCTCCTATTCCCACTCGTACTCGATCACGCGGCCTGTTCTAGATCAACACGCCCCGCAGCGACACGCCGCAACGCAACACCCGCGGCACCGGCCACGGCCATGGCCACCAATCCCTTTACAGTAGACCCCAACACCAGCCACCCGACACCAAACATCAACGCAAAGATGAGCACGACCCCAACGACGCCCGAGGAGACGTCGGCGCCCAAATCCTGGAGCGGAGCCAACCCCGTGGCAACCCGCTGACGCCGCCAACCGGGCCCTCCCGGCCTCGTGCGCCGATAGAACCTCTCGAGCGTCTCCTCGGACTCCGGCGAGGTGAGCAACATCGCCGGGACCCAAATCGCCATGGAACCGAAGGCCGTCACCGCCAGCCTCACACCGAAATCGATATCGCCGAACGCCGGCAGGTACGACAGGATGGCGATCAACATCCCGGCGAGCATCGCCGCCAACTCGGCCCAAGCATTAACTCGCCACCAGAACCACCTCAGAATTAGCACGGCGCCGGGCCCCGTCCCGATGGCAATCATGAAGCGAAATACCGTCCCGATATCCTGAGCGATGAAAGCCGCCCCCGCGGCCAGGGCCACGATGAACACCGAAGCCACCCGACCGACCCAAACCTTCTCTCGATCTTCGGCTTCCGGATGTACCCAACGGGCATACAGGTCGTTGACGATGTAACTCGCGCCCCAGTTGATCAGCGTCGAAACCGTGCTCATAAACGCGGCCAGGAAGGACGCGATCACCAGGCCGAGCAGGCCCGCGGGCAGGTAGTCGAGCATCAACTGGATGTAGCCGATCTCGGGATCCGCGAGGGTCGGGTATAGCACCAGCGCGACCAGTGCAACGATGATCCAAGGCCAGGTTCGCACGACATAGTGCAGAACGTTGAACAACCAAGCCGCTTTGACGGCGTCTTCCTCGCTCTTCGATGCGATGAAGCGTTGAATGAACTGACCGCCGCCGTCTGTGTTTCGGAACGCCCACCACTGGATACCGATGTAGGCGAGGAAGGTGGTCATGGACAACTGTGCGATGTCGGACCAGGGCATGAAGTCGAGTCTGTCTCCCAGTCCGCTCTCGACCAACGTCGCTTTCAGTCCGGCAATCCCGCCCACGTCGGGGAGGGCGAAGCCCACCACAAGCAGAGCGCCCAGCAACGCAAGCACGAATTGGATGAAGTCCGTGGCCACAACACCCCACAGCCCCGCCAGCCCGGCATAGACCAGGACCAGCACCGATATCGCCACCACGATCCAGAGGCGCGGCTCGCCCGGCAGGTCGATACCCATCGACTCCCACAGGCCCAGCGCTTCGATGACTTTCCGCATCGCCAACATCGCGTAGCCCATACCGATGCAGTTGATGGGCACTGCGAAAATGAAAGCGCGCATCCCGCGCAGTAGGGCGGCGGGTTTGCCACCGTAGCGCAGTTCCGTCAGCTCGACGTCGGTGACCACCTCGCTTCGGCGCCACAGGCGCGCGAAGAGATAGATCATCAGCACGTGCGTGATGGCGAACGCCCACCATTCCCAATTGCCGGCGATGCCGCGCCGAGCGACGAGTCCTGTGACATAGAGGGGTGTGTCGACGCTGAACGTCGTGGCCGCCATCGAAGTGCCCGCCAGCCACCACGGCAGGGCCCGGCCGCCGACGAAGAATTCCTTGAAGCTGCGAGCACCTCGGCGCGAGAAGAAAAGCCCGATGGCTAGTGTCGCTACCAGGTAGGCGCCGATGACCAGCCAGTCGAGTGAAGTCATCGACCGGCCGCTGTCACCAGGCGTTCGGCCACGGCTTCTTGCATCAGTGTGTCTCCGCACCAAGCGCATAGAACGTTTGGTGCAAATCGCAATTGGTCAGCCATGCGCGGATGGCCGAACAAGACGAGCGCCGCATCAGGCGAACCCTCGAGCATGCCCCGCAACGTCTCCACGGTCGCCTCACCGAGACCCGACCGTCCCTTCCATCCCTTTACATCGGAGAACACGGCTACGATGTCGATATCCGATCCGGCGGCCTCCGACCCCAACGTGACGCTTCGGTCCTGCAAGGCCGAAGCGAATCGGCCACGGTCAGAAAGGGCCGAACCCGGGGCACCAACCGACGGAGGAAGATCCACCACATCATCGTCGAGGACACGCAGTCGAACATTTTGGCCCGGCCCAGCCAAAGGCAACGAACCGCGAATCAGGTGAACCGACCGAACCGCTAGCTCCAACGCGCGGACACCACTCGATGTTGTAAGTGTTGATCCCAGCGATGTCTTCGATGAAGTCGCCAACTCACCGATCCGATCCGTAGCCTCTTCGATGCGTCGCCTGTCCAAACGACCTGATGCGACAGCGGATTCGAGCTCCGCGATGGTGCTCTTCGGCGAGCTGGGATAAAGAACGACGTCACAGCCCGCCCGCACAGCTTCGATTGCAGCGTCTTCCTCCGTGCGACCTGAACCGGAAACCGCCTGCATGATGAACGCGTCGGTGACCACAACGCCATCAAAGCCCAGTTCTTCTCTTAGCAATTCAATTGTCGCAGGCGACAGGCTGGCCGGAGCTCCCGTGGGATCCAACTCGGGGAACGCGATGTGCGCCATCATAACCGAACGAACGCCTGCCTCGATCGCCGCCCGGAACGGAGCGAGATCCGCCTCGAGCTTTTCCCGCGTCGCACCCACGACGGGAAGCTCCGCATGCGAATCCACGGTCGTGCGACCATGACCGGGGAAATGCTTGGCACACGCGCTAACGCCTTCGGCCTGGGCGGCCTGAATCCATGTCCGCACCCGCTCCGAGACCGAGGCTGCCCTGGCACCGAAGGCTCGAGTACCGACGATGGGGTTGGCCGGCTCGATATCGAGATCGGCCACCGGCGCCAGCACCCAACCGACTCCGGCAGCCGCAGCTTCGCGTGCCGTTATCCGAGCCGCTTCCACCAGCATGTTGGCGGGCATCGCAGCCAGCGCCGCCGGCGGCGGCAACGGCGTCGCACCCCTTAGCTGCTGACCCGCACCACGCTCGAGATCCGATGCAAAGAGAAGTGTTCGATCCGTGTGCTGTCGGACGCGCTCTGCAAGCTCGCGCATCGCAGCCACGCTTCCGCCGAAGATGACGAACCCGCCTACGCCGAGATCGATGTCGCGTCGCACATCCGGCCAAACCTCGTCGGGGCCGCGGTCACCCCAACGGATGGCCGGAAAGACCAGGCGGGCCGTGGTCATGGTGGGGTCAGTTTGCCCAAGATTCGGGGTCCGGCAGCACCGGTGACCGAGGGGACATTGCCCGGCGTGGCCGTCTGAAACAGATGCGCGAGGATCGCGAAGGCGGCGGCTTCCTTCGCATCGGGGTCCCACCCCAATACCGACAGATCCGTAATTGGAATAGGATCGAGCCGTTCGGCGAGCATCTGCATCAGTGTCGGGTTGCGGGCTCCGCCACCTGAGACGATGCATTCATCCGGCTGCTGTTCCGAAAGACGGTACGCTCCGGCGATCGACTGCGCCGTGAGCGCCGTCGCCGTCGCGACCAGATCATCGTCGCCCAAGCCCAGCTCCCTGCCCTGTCGAATCAGCGCTCGAGCGTAGGCCTCACCGTACCGCTCGCGTCCCGTCGACTTGGGCCGGCTCTCTCGGAAATAGTCGTCGTCGAGTAGCGTGGACAGCAACCCGTCGTTGATCCGACCCGACGCTGCTCGAAGCCCGTCGACGTCAAAGTGCTCCGCGCCGTCGCTCAAGAATCTGACCACCGCATCGATCACCGCGACACCGGGACCGGTATCGAACGCGATGAGCGACTCCTCCGATTCGGCCGGCGGCAAAAACGTTACGTTGGCAATCCCGCCGATGTTTTGCAGCGCACGCCACGCGCCCGGGACCGAGAACAGAAGGCGATCGACGATCGGCACCAGCGGTGCTCCGTGGCCACCGGCCGCGACATCCCGTGCTCGGAAATCGGAGACGACCGGCACACCCAGTCGCTCGGCCAGCACAGCCGGCTCGCCCAACTGCAGCGTGGCGCCGGTCTGGTTGGCCGCGGGCGGTTCGTGCCAGACGGTCTGCCCGTGGCTGCCTACGGCTGAGACCTGAGCCGCCTCCACACCAGAATCGCCCAACAGCTGGCGCGCCGCCTCGGCGAACCACTCACCCAGCTGGACGTTCAAGCGACAAAGCTCCTTGGGACCGCCGGACAGCGCCATCCTGATGGACTGGCGTTGCTGGTCATCGTAGGGCACGGACAGGAACGCCTCGACATGGGCTCCCAGGCGATCCTCTTCGTTCTCGATTTCGACCAGCGCTGCATCCACGCCGTCCAGCGATGTGCCGGACATCAAGCCCAAGTATCGTTTCGACAAGGTTCTCAGTCCGATAGGAGGCTCTTGATCGCCTCGAGGTGACGGTGATCGTGCCATACGAGATGCCGCAGGATTTGATAGACTGATATCGGTCCAAAGATCTCGTGCTTCCCCGTTCGCTCGAGATCTTCCACACTCGCCGTCTGGATCTGCGACAGTAGTCGAGCTCTACTCTCTCTCAAGATCTCGAGCAGAGTTTCTGCCTCAGCATCCCGGGCTCCGCTATGAGATGTTCTCGCGTTCTCTTTGCGATCGTCGCGATTGACGATTGCAGGCTCGTCGCTACTCAGGATGGTGACGATGCGCTTTCGCATGAACTCGTCACAATCGACCAAATGTTGCAGCTGCTCTTTCACACACCAACGGTCATCGGCGGGTCGCCGACTGAGTAGCTCGTCGGTCACCGCAGAGATCGAGTCGGCGATGCGTTGTGAAAGATTCCCCATCGCCGAGCAAACGAGTTCGATACTATACGAGCTGGGCGGTCCCATCGGGTATCGACCGAACGGGTCTTCGTCCTCCGAGTCGCGATTCACCGCGTCGGCCAAGTCGAGTGCACCGCGGACGAACCCCTCGCTTTCCGCCAGGTACAGCTCGGCCAACTCCCTGTTCACTGTCGCCCTGGCCATCACGACGGCGACCTTCACCGAACCGCCGGCGTCGTGCAGAAGACGGAGCGCTTCCTCTCGCGAACAGCCCGCCACCGCCATGACGATGCGCTCGCTGCGATCCACCAGCTTTTCGCTCATCGTCTGAAGGTCGACCATCAGGTTTCCGTAGGTCTTGCCGAGCCGGATCATGGCGCCGGTGGTGATCGTGTTGAGCACCAGCTTGGTGGCCGTCCCGGCCTTCATCCGCGTCGAGCCCGTCACAACCTCCGGTCCGACCAGCGGGACGATGCACACGTCGACGAGTGCACGATAGTCATCACCCGGCTCGGTACAGCAGAGGAAACCCGTGCGGGCACCGAGATCCGCTGCACGCTCCAACGCACCGCGGACGTACGGCGTCGTACTCGATGTTGCGATGCCGACGCACCAAAGCCACATGCCCGCCGGCAATGATCCCCTGCACCATCTCGGGCGGCGTCCCGAACGTCGGCGGGCACTCGGTAGCATCGAGGGTGCCCAGGCGTCCGCTGGTGCCGGCTCCGACGTAGATCAACCGACCGCCGCGCCGAAAACCGTCGACGGCGATCTCGATAGCGCGAGCGATCTCTTCCCGCTGCGAGCGTACGACCTCGGGAACGGTACGGTCTTCGGCGTTGATTAGGTCGACGATTTCCAACGGGCTGGCGCCGTCGATTTCCCGTGTGCGCGGGTTCGACTGCTCGGTCAGGCGGGAATCAAAGAGATCGTCGACCATGGCATGTTCAAGCTACGGGTGCTCTGACCCGGAAGGAAGAACCCTCTGGCCAACGTTCGACGTTCGACGCTCAACGGTCGACCCAAGTCCCGTCAGACCTGGGTCGACCGCTTGTTGAACGTCGCCTACTCGATCAAGGCCAGTTCAGAATCATCTGCACGTAGCCCCACCACGTCGTATCCTTACCACCCTGGAAGGCAGGCAGGAGTTGCGTAACTAGATCTTCCGGGAAAAAGACCCCGAAGCCCGCTTGCACGGCTCCGGGCTTTGCGAACTTCCAATTGCCCACCAGATCCAACTCGGTGCCCAGCGCCGTTTCTCCACCGCGTTTCTTGGCCGTGTTGAAGCGGTGCAGGTCGAGGCTGAGCCGGGTGTTCGTACCTGTGTCGAGGGAGCCCCTGAGAACGGCATCGACAAGTCCCGCCCCATCGAGCTGCAACCTGGGGGCGAGAAAATAGTCCATGATGCCGTAGAACTTATGGTTGGTGGCGTACAAGGTGGTGAAGGACTCGATGTCGCCGGACGCCGGGTCATCGTCGCCTGACAAGTAGTCCACTTGGGCCGCTATGGTTCCCTTCCCGATGGCCACGCCAAGCCGCCCGCTGCCGAAGTAGGCACTGCGACTCGGGCCGCCCTGATATGCCCCTGCACCTTCATATAGGACCACCCCACTCCGACCGTGGAGTCGCAAGTTCACCGTATACGACTTTTCTGTGATCGCATCCACATCGTACAGCGCGGTCAACTCGGAATTGACGTCACCAAACGTCTTCGACGCAAACCCGCCGATCAGCCAGCCGTCGTCGTAGACCCCCTGGTTCAGCTGGGGGTGTAAACCGACGGTCAACAACGAATCACGCTCGACCACATTGTAGGCAAAAGCAGACCAGCCAATCCCACCGGCCACGCCTAACACACGCACGCCGTCGAAGGACCGGCCGGTGTTGCTCCAGCCAACGGCGCCCACGAGCCTCTCGTCTGCAAGCGGCGCTTCTTGCCGTCCAAGCCGCGCGGTGAACGCATCGGTGCTCCCAAGTTCGGCGTAGCCCTGATGCATATCGAAGTTATCGGCACCTGCGTCGGTAAGCGTGTTGATTTCGCTGCCCCAGGCTCGCGCATCTTGTAGCTGTACGTAGGCGCGGATCCAATCCATCAAGCCCACTCTGGCTCCGCCGCGGATCCGTGACAACGTCGCGAAGTCGGGCTTGAAGCCAGTCGTTCGCCCGTCACCCTCTGCACGCAAGCGGAACTGGCCGTCAAATCTGATCTTGGGAAACTCGTCCTCGTCTTGAGCCTGCACCGTGCCCGGCATAGCCGCGAACATCAAACACGTGACCAATAGCGCGTTCAGCACCCGGTTGAGACTCGAGCGGAGCAGCATACCCCACCTCCGATTGGTGTGCCTGATCATGAATGACAACCGCGAGACGGACTGCGCCCGACTGCGGATCGAGATAGAAAGGACGGTTGGGTAGGACCGCTCCGCACGAGGGTACGGATGGCTTGCTCACTTGGCCGCAAGACCGCGTGGCCAATATTTATCACCCTGGAATGAGAATCAAGTAGGAGCGACTCCTAAAGTATTGACGCCAGCGAATCGGCGTCCCAATATCCTCACATTCAGGTGATAATCTCGTGCACCGGGGTCCATCGGCCTTGCGTCGCTGCCCCGGCCTGAACGACAGCCCCAGCAGCTTTTACCAGCCCATAGAACTCAATCGCGTTCTGCTCCGGGCCGTGGATCACGGCCGCACGGAGTCGAACCCGTGCGTCAGTTACTCGCTCGAGGAAGGCCAAGATGGCAGACGAAGAAAGACGCGAAAACGGAAACACGACCGAAGGGACCCACCGACGCGACTTTCTGAAGAACGCGTCACGGGCCGCGATGACCGCGGGTATCGTGGGCGGCTATGGAGGATTTGCGCTCATCGCCGGTCGCTACCTCTACCCCTCCCGCACGGGCGAGGTGATGTGGCAGCTGGTGAGCGAGGTGGAAGGTATCAAGGTCGGCGAGTCGATTCGATATCGCGGGCCTTCCGGCGAGACCATCAACATCACTCGAATGAGTCGGGACGGCGGGTCCGGCGACTTCATCGCCCTCTCCAGCACGTGCCCTCACCTCGGTTGTCAGGTGCGCTGGGAAGCACAGAACAATCGCTTCTTCTGCCCGTGTCACAACGGCGTGTTCGATCGGTCCGGCGTGGCCACCGCAGGGCCGCCTGGCGAGGCGGGCCAAGCACTGCCGAAGTACGAACTGAACGTCGAGGGAGGACTTCTCTTCATCGCCGTGCCGCCGCCGCGATTTTCGGATGCGGACCCGCGCGGCGAGGTTTTGGAAGGCGATGAGTGCGTCAGCGGGCCGGGACATGACCCCTGTCTCGCCGTTCGCCCGAAGCGCAAACCCGGCACCCTAGTCTAGGGAGAGCGAACCCCAGATCGAGAGACGGCTACGATGACAATCGTTCGTAACTGGTTCGGTGAGCGCCTGCCTGTCTCGGGTCGACAGTTTCGCGAGCTGACCAATGAACCGGTTCCCTATCATCTGAAGCGCTGGTGGTTCGCTCTCGGCGGCACGCCGGCCTACCTGTTCATAGTCCAGATCTTCACCGGCATCCTGCTGGCCTTCTACTACGAAGCGTCGCCGGTCACCGCGTACGAGTCGGTGGAATACATCACACGCGAGGTTTCGTTCGGGTGGTACATCCGAAGCGTACACAAGTGGGCCGCCACCCTGATGATCGTGGCAGTCATCCTCCACCAGATGCGCGTGTTCTTCACCGGCGCTTATCGAAAGCCAAGGGAGATCAACTGGATCGTTGGCATGTGCCTGCTGTTTTGCACGCTCATGACCGGATTTACCGGTTACAGCTTGGTTTACGAGCAATTGAGCTTCTGGGGTGCCACCGTCGGCGCCAACATCGCCGAAACGGTTCCCTTCATTGGCGGATTCATTAAGCGGATGATGCTGGCGGGTGACGGCTACAACCAGGCTACGCTATCGCGGTTCTTCGTGCTCCACGCGGCTATCCTGCCGGTGACCATCGTGTTTCTAGTCGCGATTCACATCACGGTGATCCGCATGCAGGGTGTGACCGAGTTCCGTTTCAAGGACGAAGAAACGGGGGCGCCCAAGACGTTCAACTTTTTCCCGGATCACCTCTACACGGAGCTGATGATCGGTCTCGTATTGATGATCCTGCTCAGTGCTCTGGCCACGATCCTTCCAGCCACTCTAGGCGAACAGGCCAATCCGCTGCAGACGCCGGAGGTGATCAAGCCGGAATGGTTCTTCTACGTCGCTTTCCGCTGGCTGAAGCTTTTCGCCGGGACGGCGGCGGTTCTGAGCATGGGCTTCATCGTGTTCATCATGTTCGCATGGCCTTTCATAGACGGTTGGGTGCGAAAACACACGCGCTTCCAAGAATTCAGCGTCTATGTGGGGATCATTGGCGTCTTTACCATCATCGGCCTGACGCTGTGGGAAGCTATAGCCCGGCACTAACTCGCGGAATCGAATGCTACAACGACGGACCTTCTTAGATCGTAAGTACAGGGGAGATCAATGACTCTCGAGACCAAACGCATCGTCATCGCCGCACTCGGCGGCCTGTTCCTCGTCTCCCTGATCCTGGTTCAGTGGATGGAGACGGCGCGCAAGGCGGAGGAAGCCGGCCTGAGGGCTCCTCACGTATCCGTTCCGGCGGCATCGCGGCAATGTGTCGAGTGCCACGCCGAGGAGAACCCGGGGATCGTGGCGCACTGGGAGGGCAGCACGCACGCGCAGACGGGCGTGGGCTGCCTGGAGTGCCATCAGGCCGAGCGCGAAGAGGCGGACAGTTACCTGCACCACGGCGAACAGATCGCCACGATCGTGACGCCACGCGATTGTGCACGCTGTCACGACCACGAGGCCGAAGAGTTCGCACAGAGCCACCACGCTGCAGGCGGTAATATCCTCGCCTCGCTGGACAACTTCCTGGCCGAGACGGTGGAAGGCGCGCGTATGTTCTTCAGCCCCCACTCGCCGACGCCGGGCAAAGCCGTGGAGTTCGTGAACGGCTTCGCCAGCGCCAACTCCGGGTGCCAGCAGTGCCACGGCTCGAAGGTGGCTTTGACCTCCAGCGATGGCGGCGCGATCACCGTGGACGATCTCGAGCCCGACGCTGACGGCCGCCCCACCAACCTCGATGCCGTCGGCCGCATCGTACGCGACGAAAACGGAAAGCCGATTCTAAGCTCGATGACTTGGCCCAACACCGGAATCGGTCGCCTGAACCTCGACGGCTCGCGTGGGTCCTGTACCGCCTGCCATAGCCGACACGACTTCTCGCCGCGCCGCGCCCGGCAGCCCGAGAACTGTGGCAAGTGCCACTTGGGGCCGGACCACCCGCAGAAGGAAGTCTACGAGGAGTCGAAGCACGGGATCGCGTTCCGGGACCTGAAGGCAGAGATGAACCTGGATGCCAGTGAGTGGGTGCTCGGCCGGGACTATGCGGCGGCTCCTACGTGCGCCACCTGTCACATGTCGGCCAACATTCGCAACGGCGGTCGGATCACGCACGATCCGGGCGAGCGGATATCCTGGACGAACCGTCCGGCGGTCAGCCTGGTGATGGACACCGATATCAACCACAACATCGTCACCGAGACGGAGCCGGAAACTCGGCGCTCCCTCATCCACGACACCGCAGAACAGAAGCGGGACCGGATGAAGGAAGTCTGTTCGAACTGCCACACGACCGCCTACGTCAATGACTTCTACAAGCAGTACGACGCGCTGGTAATCCTCTACAACGAGAAGTTCGCGAAGCCCGGATTGGCTATCATGGGCGCACTGGTGAACAACGGTCTACGCACACCGACGAACTTCGACGAAGAGATAGAGTGGACGTGGTTCTACCTGTGGCATCACGAAGGCCGCCGAGCACGGCATGGCGCCTCGATGATGGCACCCGATTACACGCACTGGCACGGCATGTACGAAGTCGCCGAGCGTTTCTACATGGAGCTAATCCCGCAGGCACGAGAGATCGTGAGCCACGCGCTTACCGAGGGACATCGTAACGAGGCGTTTGCGGTCAGCGCAGTTATCGACGAGATCCTCGCGCGGCCCGAGCACATCTGGTTCGAAGAAGGAGCCGAAGCGCAAATGCAGCGGATCCGAGAGGAAATGGAACGTCGCTACGGGCGCGGACAGCAGAACTGAATAAGGAAAGTCGCCATGAAACGGAGGAAATTCCTTAAGACCCTGGGCGCGTCGACGGTTGGCGTCGCCGCCTTCTCGTGCACCGACCAGGAACAGGCTCGACGCCTGCAAGGTGACGCTGGATCCATATCCGAGGCGGACCTGACCTGGAGCAAAGCACCTTGTCGTTACTGCGGCACCGGCTGCGGCGTCGAGGTCGGCGTGAAGGACGGGCACGTGGTAACGGTGCGAGGCGACGAGAAGAGCCCCGTTAACCGCGGCCTACTGTGCGTGAAGGGATACCATCTGCCTGGCATGCTGTACGGCGAAGATCGGCTGAAGTACCCGATGCTTCGCGAGGGCGACGGCTGGAAGCGCATCTCTTGGGACGAGGCGTTGGATCTCGTCGCGGCGAAGTACCAGGAAGCGCTCGACGAGTCGGGGCCCGAGTCCGTGGCGATCTACGGGTCGGGCCAGTGGACAGTGTTCGACGGCTACGCCGCATCGAAATGGTTCCGCGGCGGCCTGCGCAGCAACAACGTCGAGCCCAACGCGCGTCTCTGCATGGCTTCTGCCGTGACCGGCTTCATGACGCAGTTCCAGAGCGACGAGCCCATGGGCTGCTACGAGGATTTCGAAGTCGGCGACGACTTCATCCTCTGGGGCAATAACATGGCCGAGATGCACCCGGTGCTGTTCTCGCGCATCCTGGCGAACAAGCGAGAGAACCCCGGCGTTCGCATAATCGACCTCGGCACGCGACGCACTCCAACCACCGACCACGCCGACATGTACGTGGAGTTCACGCCGAACAGCGATCTGGCCATCGCCAACGGCATACTCCACCTGTTGCTCCGCGACGGGAACGTGAACAACGCTTTCGTGCGCGAGAACGTGATCTTCAAGCGCGGAATCGAAGATCTCGAGCAGATCGGCTACGGATGTTGGGGTGAGGACGGCCTGGCGCTCAGCCCAGACGCCGTGCCCGCCGAACGTTACCTCTTCCGCGATCAGGGTCGCGATTCTTCCTTCGAAGAACTCGAGGCGTTCCTCGCCGATTACACGCCGGAACGAGTCAGCGAGATCTCCGGCGTGCCGGTCCAGCAGATCCATCAGTTGGCCGATATTTACGGCGATCCCAACCGCGGCACCGTCAGCCTTTGGTGCATGGGGGTGAACCAGCACGTCCGCGGCACCTGGATGAACAATCTGATCACCGACCTGCACCTGATCACGGGAAAGATCAGCCGCCCCGGCGCCAACCCATGGAGCCTGACGGGCCAGCCCTCGGCATGCGGCACGGTACGCGAGGTCGGCACGCTGGCGCATCGTCTGCCCGCCGACATGGTGGTGATGAACGCCGAGCATCGGGCGAAGGCTGAAGAGATCTGGGGGTTGCCCGAGGGCACCATCCCACCTCGGCCCGGCTACCACACGATGGACATGTTTCGCGCCTTCATGCGCGGCGACGTTAAAGTGATGTGGACGCAGACCACGAACCCCTGGGTGAGCATCCCGAACCTGAACCGCATCCAGCGCGAGCCCGGCGACGGCAAGTTCCTGATCGTCAGCGACATCTACCCGACGCCATCCACAGAGGTGGCCGACCTGGTTCTGCCGGCTGCGGCCTGGGTGGAACGCGAGGGTGTGTTCGGAAACTCCGAGCGTCGCACCCAGCAGTGGAACAAAGCGGTCGAGCCCCCCGGCGAAGCCAAGGAAGATGCCTGGCAGATCGTCGAGGTAGCCAAGCGCATGGGCATGGAGCACCTGTTCCCGTGGCCGGACGATGACTGGCACGAGCCGATGTACGAAGAGTATCGGAGCTTCACTCTGGGACTGGGCAAGGACGTGGGTTCCTACGCGCAGCTGAAAGAGGCACGCGGGCTATTGTGGCCGGTGGTCGACGGCGTAGAGACGCGTTACCGCTATGCCGCCGGCTACGATCCTTATGTGCAGAAGAGCCGCGGGGTGCACTTCTACAAAGCCAAGGGCTACGGCGAGCGGGCGGCGTTCTGGCTGCGGCCGTGGCACCCGGCGGCCGAGTCGCCGGACGAGGAATTCCCGTTCTGGCTATGCACGGGCCGCGTCCTGGAGCACTGGCACACCGGCTCGATGACCCGAAGGGTGAAGCAGCTGCACCAGGCGGTGACCGAAGGCTACGTCGAGGTGAACCGCGCCGATGCGCAGCGCCTGGGGGTTGGTGCCGGTCAGATGGTCCGCGTGGTCAGTCGACGCGGGACCCTCGAGCTGCCTGCCATGATCGACGGCAGGGGCAAGCCTCCGCAGGGATCGGTCTTCATTCCGTTCTTCGACGAAGCACGGTTACCCAACGTGCTGACCGTCGACGCTATGGACAACATCAGCAAAGAACCGGATTTCAAGAAATGCGCGGTCCGACTAGAGCTCGTCTGACGATCTGCGTTCTGGCCGGTGCCGCACTGACGGCATCCGGCTGTAGCTACGGTGACAGGGTCCCGGTCCCCGACCGGGAGGGAGCGGTCAAATCGACCGCCGCCGTGAGGGCCGACCGGCGCGCCTACGACGGCGCGCCACCGACGATCCCGCACGCAGCCTTCGGTGCACGCTGCGCCGCGTGTCATAACGCGCAGGGGCAATCGGTGAGCGGGGTCGGCTTCGCCCCCGCTTCTCCCCACGAGGGAACGGCTGTGGCCGGCGCCACCGCCCGCTGTAACCAATGTCACGTCTACGTCACCGACGGAGGACTGTTCGTGCCCTCCGAGTACCAACCTCTCGAACAGAACCTGCGGCACGGAAGTCGAGCGACGCCGGGCGCGCCGCCGACCATTCCGCACCGTATTCTGATGCGAGAGAACTGCGTGGCCTGTCACGATGGACCGGGCGCTCGCGAAGAAGTGCGCACGACGCACCCCGAGCGCTGGCGCTGCCGGCAGTGCCACGTCCCGGCCACGGCACGGGAAGGCTTCGACAGCGACCTGGGTTCAGGCTACATAAACGGGGACGAAGCGCGGCGCCTCTGGGACGGCGCCAAGGAAGCCCAGGCCAGTGCTGCCGACAATCTGATTTCACTTTGCGAATCCCTCGATCTCGGTCTGCACGCGGCCGAAATTCTGGCCATCAGCCGGTTGAATCCTATAAAGGACAGTTTCCCCGCGACCATCGGGCTGCTGCTGAACATGCCGATGCCCGAGGTGGATCCTCTGCAGGACGGCATCAACGTGCCCAAATCGCTGCTGTTCACCGATGTCATCGATCTGCTCAGCATCGAAGAGCTCGAGTGCGTAAGCCCCGGGATGCACAGGGGCTGGGAAGACAGACGCTTTGCCTGCCGACGCTCTCGTGGTGCCGCCCAGGAAGCCACCCGTGTCTCGCTCTCGGCCGAAGACCAGAAGCAATTGCTGGTACTGGCAGCTTACCGTAACCGGCTCTTCCGAGCCCCTCCACCCGTCCGCATCGAAACCAGCGCGATCCTACCCGCGTTCAAGCACTTGGAGAAGCTGGTGGAAGGACTGCTGGCCGCCGGCTAGCCTCGTTCTCTAGCGCGCCAGGGCAGTTTGAGCCTACGTTTGCCGTCGTCAATCGGTAGCGAGGAGGATCATGGAGCTGCTGTCCAAAGCCGAGGCACTCGCCCCGGATCTGGTTGAGATTCGGCGTGACATACACGCCCACCCCGAGCTGTCTTTCCAGGAGAAACGCACCGCCGCCCTCGTCGCCGAACGGCTGCGGGGCCTCGGATTCGACGTCCGAACCGACGTCGGAGTGACAGGTTGCGTCGGCGAGCTGATCACGGGCTCCGGGCCCACAATCGCGTTGCGCGCAGACATGGACGCGCTGCCGATCCAGGAGACCAACGAAGTCCCTTATCGATCCCAGAACATAGGCGTCATGCACGCCTGCGGGCACGACGCCCACGTGACCTGCCTTTTGGGTGCCGCCCAGTTGTTAGCGGAGAGTGCCCAAGGTGGCACGCTGCCGGCAGGGCGCGTCCGTCTCCTGTTCCAACCCTCGGAAGAGACGACCGACGCCGACAACGTCGGCGGAGCCGTGCGCATGATGGAAGACGGAGCCATGGACGGCGTTGACGCGGTCATCGGCCTGCACGTGGCCTCGGAATCGCCCGTCGGTCAGATCCTCTTCCGGGAAGGCCCGCTGATGGCAGGCAACGACACGCTGCGGGCCACGATCGAGGGCGCGAACGCACACGCGGCGCTTCCACACGAAGGCGTCGACGCTATCGTGATCGCCAGTCAGGTGATTTTGGCGGCGCAGAATGTGGTCGCGCGGAGAATCGACCCGCTTGAACCCGCTGTGATCACGTTCGGCACCATCGGGGGCGGAACGGCGGAGAATATCGTCTGCAACGAGGTTCGGCTCGAGGGCACACTGCGCTATTTCAGCTTCGACGTACGCAGGCAACTGCACGATGAATTGCGTCGTGCGTTTGCCGTGGCCGACGCTATGGGCGGTCGCGGCCGACTCGAGATTCGCGACGGCAACCCACCCGTGATCAACGACGCTAAGCTCAACGGCTTGGTCCGTTCGGCTGCCGAGTCGGTCGTCGGCAAGGCGGACGTAGAGCAGGCCGACCTGATCATGGGAGCCGAGGATTTCGCACACCTGGCCCAGAACACGCCGGGTTGCTTCTTCTGGGTGGGGGCTCAGATCGCGGATGACCCGCGCAGTCATCATTCGCCACGCTTCGACATAGACGAAAGGTGTCTACCCCGGGGAGCGGCCGTTATGGCAGCGGCTGCCCACAAGGCGCTGGCCGAGTGGTAGCGACTGCGGCTCCCCCGCGATCGACCCGGCGACGCGTGCGTGCGCTCAACCGAAGGCTGGAGCGGTCGTACGGTCCGGCGAAAAAGCTGAGGCTCGATCCGTTGGACGAGTTGATGCTCACGATCCTCAGCCAGAGCACTTCCGACACCAACCGCGACCGGGCCTACGAGATTCTCCGATCGCGTTTTCCGAACTGGGAGGACGTGCGCAAGGCGCGCCGCTCACAGGTCGAGGATGCGATCCGCTCGGCGGGACTCTGGAAACAGAAGGCCCAAGTGCTGCAGGAAACGCTCGACGCGCTACACGAACGGAACGGTGGCCTCGAGATGGATTTTCTCGAGCGTATGTCCGACGCCGAGGTGATCGACTATCTGACCGCTTTCCGCGGCGTTGGCGTCAAGACCGCGGCTTGCGTTCTCTGTTTCTCCATGGGCCGACCTTACATGCCGGTGGACACGCATGTGCATCGAATGGCGCGGCGACTGGGTTTGATCGCGGATCGCGCCACGGCGGAACAGGCTCATAGTATTCTGAATCGTGATGACTCCGTACCACCGGAGATACGCTTCACCTTCCACATTCAACTCATACGTCATGGGCGCGCCGTGTGCCGGGCAAGACGTCCCGCGTGTGAGGAGTGTGTGCTTGGGGATCTTTGTCCGAAGGTCGAGGTGCCAATACCGGTGACAGCCCAATGAACGAGAGGAAACAGCCATGCGGCTCCTAACACCCTTCGTAGCTCTCAGCCTAACACTGGCCTGCACGCCTCCTGCATCGGGCCCCAGCACGGCAACGAGCCCCAGCGGCGGCGGCAGCACGGTCACCTTTCCCTTTGACTGGGCGTTCCGCGGCCTCGACCCCATCGGAACTGGAACTCAGGGGATGGTCGCGACCACCGACGTGCGTGCCACGCGGGTCGGTCTCGACGTACTACAGAACGGTGGCAATGCCGTAGACGCCGCAATCGCGGTCGGCTTCACGCTTGCGGTGGTCCACCCACAGGCTGGGAATATCGGCGGTGGCGGTTTCGCGGTGGTGCGAACGGCTGACGGAGAGACGTCGACTCTCGATTTTAGAGAAATGGCACCCATGTCACTCGTGCCCGACGACTATTTGGGTCGGGATGGAAGGCCGACCGATGACTCTCGTGTCGGCTATCTCGCCTCGGGCGTCCCTGGCACGGTTGCCGGGCTTGCCGAGCTTCACGAGCGATACGGCACGCAGGATTGGTCTGACCTGATGGCGCCGGCGATCGACCTGGCCGCCAACGGTTTCACCGTCGGTGCAGGCCTCAGCGACGCCCTCGCAGCGAAACAGACGACGCTGACACAATTCGAGACGACCGCCCAGATCTTCTATCCCGGCGGCGAACCGCTGCGCTTGGGCTCATCGCTTCAGCAGCCACTGCTCGCATCGACCCTGCGCCTGATCGCTGCCGAGGGAAAAGACGCGTTCTACCGGGGACGCATCGCCGACATGATCGTGGAGGACATGCGCGATAACGACGGTTTGATGACCCATGATGATCTTGCACGTTACCAGGCGAAGTGGCGCGACCCGATCACGTTCGACTATCGCGGCCACACCGTCATCTCGATGGGACCGCCATCGTCGGGCGGAATCACCATCGCAGAGTCCCTGAACATCTTGGATGGCTACAACTTGGCGCAGTTGGGCTGGGGCACACCCGAGTCGATTCATCTCATGACGGAAGCGTTCCGACGCGCATTCGCCGACCGCAATTTCTACCTGGGCGATCCCGACTTCGTCGAGATGCCCGTAGAAAGGCTCATCAGCAAAGACTACGCGGCCGAGCAGCGTGCCTCGATCTCCAGGAGCCGGGCCTCGTCGTCGGAGTCATTCAACCGGGTGCCCGTGGTCGGCGAAGGGGCCAACACCACGCACGTTTCCATCGTGGACAGCCAGGGCAATGCTGTGGCGTTCACCTACACGATCAATGGGAGCTTCGGCTCGGGCGTCGTGGTCCCACGGGCAGGTTTCTTTCTGAATAACGAGATGGACGACTTCACCGTGCGCGCCGGGTACTCGAACATGTACGGGCTGGTACAGAGCGATGCCAACCTGGTAGGTCCGGGTCGTCGCCCGCTGTCGGCAATGTCCCCGACGATCGTACTCGACCCCCAAGGCGAGCTTCTCATGGTCGTCGGCTCGCCAGGTGGTCCGAAAATCATCACGGCGGTGGCCCAGGTGATCATGAACGTCGTTGATTTCGGGATGGGCGTCCGCGACGCCACCGACGCCCCGCGTATCCACCATCAACTACTGCCCGACAGGCTCCAGTTAGAGGACAACGGAGTCGACGATATGACGCGGTCTGCACTCGCCTCGATGGGGCACCAGCTTGCACCCATGGCCGGGTACTTCGGCGACATCCAGTTGATCATCCGCGCGCCCGACGGGACACTCTACGGCGCGTCCGACCCCCGGCGCGAGGGCGGACGGGCGCTGGGGTTCTGACTTGCTGAAACAGCTCGCACCCTTACTGCCTTACGCACGCCGCTACCGAGCCCGGATCGCCGCCGGGCTCGGCTTGATCCTGTTCGCGAACAGCTTCTCTCTGGCCTGGCCCTACCTTCTGAAATTGGGAATCGACGCGATGGAGGCCGGAGCCACACCTGGCCGCCTGGCCGGGTACGCCGGCGCCATCGTTGGATTCTCCATTCTGGGCGGTATCGGCCGTTACTTGATGCGGGAGTTGATGAACGGCATGAGTCGTCATGTGGAGAACGATCTACGCGACGACTACTTCGAACATCTGCTTCACCTGTCGCCAGAATTCTATCAACGCGTTCCCACCGGCGAATTGATGAGTCGGGCGACGAACGACATCCCAGCCGTCCGAATGGTGATCGGCCCGGCGATCATGTACCTGGTCAATACCGCGGTGGTCTCGATCATCGCGCTGACCATGCTGATTCTGATCGATGCCCGCCTCACCGCTCTGGCGTCGCTACCGTTGCTCGTTGTGCCCATTACGGTCATCTACTTCGGACGCGAGATACACAAACGCTTCGAGGCGATCCAAGCCCAGTTCGGTCGAATCTCGACGATGGCCCAAGAGAATCTGGCGGGCGCCCGTATCGTCAAAGCATACGTCCAGGAGGAAGCGCAAGCGCGTGAATTCACGGTTCTGAACCGTGAGTACATGAGCCGCAACCTCCGGCTGGCTAAGGTGTGGGGGCTGTTCCACCCGGCGCTCATGTTACTCACGGGTCTCGGCGCCGTCATCGTCCTGGGCCAGGGCGGCCGCGACGTGATCATGGGCAGAATCACCATCGGAGACTTCGTCGCCTTCGCCTTCTATCTGCTCCAGCTCATCTGGCCGATGATCGCCCTCGGTTGGGTGATCAACCTGTTCGAGCGCGGCGCCGCCTCGATGGGTCGGATCCAGGAAATCATGTCGCAACCACCAACGATCGCGGACGGAGACCGGACCGTGGCAGTGGCGACGCCACGAGGCGGAATCGAGTTCCGTAACGTCTCCTTCCGGTACCCGGGCACCGAGAGACAGGGGCTGACCGACATCTCTTTCAACATCGAGCCCGGGCAAACCGTGGCTATCGTCGGGCCCACAGGCTCGGGGAAGAGCACGATCGTTCGCCTGATCCCGCGACTATACGACACCGACCAGGGCGAGGTTCTCCTGGACGACATTCCCGTAAAGGATATTCCGCTCGAGCAACTGCGCAGTCTCATCTCCATGGTCCCGCAGGAGCCGTTCCTATTTTCCGAGACACTGGGCTCGAATATCGCCTTCGGTCTGCAGAACGGTGGCGATGACCAGCGCGTGGAAGATGCCGCGCAAATCGCGCAGCTGACGGAAGCGATCCAAGACTTCCCGCAGGGTTACGACACCCAGCTCGGCGAGCGAGGGATCAACCTGTCGGGGGGTCAAAAGCAGCGTGCGACGCTGGCCCGAGCGCTGACCCGTAACTCGCCGGTGCTCATACTGGATGATGCGTTGTCGTCGGTGGACACGAACACCGAGATGCGCATCCTCGCCGGGCTACAGGACGTGCTGAAGCGACACACCAGCCTCATCGTTTCGCACAGAGTCACAGCCGTTAAGGATGCCGACTTCATCCTGGTCATCGAAGACGGAGAGATTGTCGAGCGCGGCGTACACCCGGAGCTCATCGAGGCGGGCGGCACTTACGCTCGGCTTCTGCGGCGCCAACTTCTGGAGGAAAGCCTGGAGACCGGCCGGGCGACGGCCTAGATGCGCTCCATCAAAAAGTCCGGAGTAAACTGAACGAGCCAACCCGCCAGCAACGTGAACTTCCCGGTCACCAGCAGCAGCCCGACCAGTATCAGCAGGATGCCCGCTACCCACTCCACATAGCGTAGGTAACGCCGGAACTTCTGGAACCACGAGAGAAAAGCCGTCAAAGCGACAGCGCTTAAGACGAAAGGAATCGCAAGCCCCGCGGAGTAGACCGCGAGCAGACCGACACCCTCCGCGACGTTCGCTCGAGTTGCCGCCAACGTTAGAATGGCACCGAGTATCGGCCCGATGCACGGCACCCACCCGGCCCCGAAAGCCGCACCGACCGCCATCGTTCCGAAGTAGCCCACCGGCTTGTTCTGAAACTGATAGCGCCTCTCGCGGCTGAGCGCCGGAATAGGAATGATGCCGAGCAACAAGACGCCGAAGAGGATGATGATGACACCCCCTATGCGGGCGATGACATCCTGGTATACACGAAGCAGCTGCCCGATATACGTGGCCGAGGCACCCATCAGCATGAAGATGAGGGTGAAGCCAGCCACAAACAGCAGCGAGTGGATCAACGTATTTCGCTTGACGTCCTCCCCTCCCTGCTCGAGCTCCTCCATCCCGAGGCCGGTTATGAAGGACACATAGGACGGTACCAGTGGCAAAACGCAGGGGCTCAGGAAGCTCAGTAGGCCAGCAATCAGCGCCACGAAGATTCCGATCGATGTTCCTTCTTGCATCTTGGGCAGAATCCTATCTAAGGCCACTTGTGTTCGGGCGTCGGGGTCTTTCTATGGCTCGAGCAGTCTTTCTGTCAGAACCTATCTAGGGCCACCTGTAATCAGTAATCAGTGACCAGTGACTCCAACGCCGTTCGCGATCCACTACGCGCGCGCCTGCGCGCCGAGGGCCCTGACTGGCCAAGGAATCACTGGTTACTGATTACTGATTACACTTGACGGCCAGAAACCCGTTGTCAGCTGCGCACAGAAACGCTAACCAGAAGCCAACTTAGACCCAAAATAACCAATCATTTTGTACACCAGCTTCGCCACTAGAAAATCCGGTGCCACTGAACCCCCAATCGGCGCCAGTTCGACGACGTCGGCCGCGACGACGTTCTTCTCGGCGAAGACACGTCGGAGCAGTTTCGTCGCTTGCTCCCAGGTGCCGCCGCCCGGCTCCGGCGTCCCTGTCGAGGGGACGAAAGCGGGGTCGAAGAAGTCGACGTCGAAACTGATGTAGACGTTCTCCGAGTCCAGAGCTTCCAGCGCGCGGTCCATCCAACCCTCGCCGCCCAACTCTTCGCCGTAGACCATGGTGAGGCCCAGTTCGCCCATCAGGCGGCGCTCCTCTACATCGATTGCTCGGATACCCACACCGACGGGCCGTACCCGGTCAACCACCCTACGCATAACGCAGGCATGGCTCCAGCGGGTTCCATGGAAGCTATCACGCAGGTCGGCGTGTGCGTCGAACTGGAGGATGGCGAGGTCGTCGTCGAGGCGGTCGGCCCAGTAGAGGATCGGCACCTGCGTTATGGTATGCTCGCCGCCCAATGCGATCACGAACTGATCGCGGTCGGCAACCTCGGCGTAGGCAACGCGCAACTCCTGGAGCGCCTGCTCGGGACCGCCCGCGGTTAGCTCAACCGTGGGATAGGTGTGGATGCCCATGCGGTACGGTTCGGCGTCCAACTCGTGGTCGTACAATTCCACGTGCCGGGACGCAACGAGGATCGCCTCAGGCCCGCGCCGCGTGCCCTCCATGTAGGAGGTAGTCGCTTCATAGGGGACAGGCAGCAATGCAACGCGCGCCCGCTCCAGAGCGCTCCACTCTTCGCCCAGACCGAGGAAGCTGTATGGATCCTCCCACGAGAAATCTGACACGTTCTTACCGTCCAAGTTGGTATGTAGGGCCACCTGTGATCAGTAATCAGTAACCAGTAACTCCGTGGCCGTTCGCGTTGTCTTTACGCGCGCGCCTGCGCGTCGAGGAACGCGACCGAGCACGGGATCACTGGTTACTGATTACTGATTACACGAGACCGCCAGAAACGACTACTCGAGCAAATCTAGTTTTCGCCAACCAGAAACCAACTCAGGGCAGCAGCACCGCAGCTGTAACGACACTGACCCACTTGCCGTCCTCACCGCCCTCGGCGGTCTGAGTGATGTTGGCGGTGCGTACGATCTTGCCGGACAGGTGCCACTGCGCGCGCTGTTCGTCCCAATTGGTGTCGGGATCGAACGGGACGTCGAGAATGGTCGCCAGCATCTGGGCCGCGAGGTCTTCGGCGTAATCGCCCGCTGTCTTCTCGTTCTCCCCGTATGCGTGATGCTCGGACAGGTAACCGAACTGGTTGGGGTCCTTGGGTATCGCAACACCGATGCTCGCCGCGATTAGACGACTCGGTTCTTTGGTTTCGAGACGAGACATGACGGCGAAAGTGATTTGGCCGGGCGTCAACTCCTCGAGGCCTTCGTCCCGCTCGATCAACTTGCAGTGGGGGGGAAATATCGAAGAGACGCCCACCAGGTTGTATCGCGCGATGCGAGCCCCTCGCAGCGCCATCTCGAACGCGGACAACCGCTCACGGTGGATCCCCATTCCCTTGGTAAGGAATATTCTCTTGGGAACGAACGAACCTGAGTCCACTGGGTCAGCCCCTCATAGAAAAGCGCGACGCCCCGGGTGTACGGGTGCCGCGCATACTCAGCCCCGGCCCGGGCCCTAGCCCGGGTTTACTTGTAAGGTTGTGGGCCCAACTAGGTCAAGCTAGTCGCGACAGCTCGGGCAATAGCCGATGAGCTCCAGACGATAGTCGAGGATCTCGAAACCATCGTCGCTGTGAAACCCTCGGATCATTTCCGAGTCGTGGTTCCCCACGACGTCGCGAACGGTCCCGCACTTCAGACAACGAACATGGTCGTGGTCATCGGTGCGCCCGTCGTAACGCGCGGGTCCGCCGCCCAGCGCTAGCTTGCGGGACACACCCGCCTCAACGAACGCCTCCAGCGCTTTGTAGACCGTGGCCAGGCTGATTTCCGGGAGTACTTCCCGTACCTGGGTAAAGATCTCGTCGGCGGTGGGGTGTATCGTGACGTTCTTCAGGTAGCGATAGATCGCCGCCCGCTGAGCGGTGTGTCGGTGACCCGACGCTTCCAGCGCGGTCTTCAACCGCTCTTCTTTACTTCCCTCAGAAGCGAGAAACATGGCCCTAACTATTCCGGTTCAGTGTAGGCACCGTCTCCAGAAACGGCCGTCTCCGTCTCGTTAATAGTACTAAAAGTTATTGCTGTTGCTAGGCGGTTGTCAACGTGGTTTGGGGCCGTCGCCGCCTGGCCGTTTCCGTTGCCGTTACCATTGCCATTCGCGAAACGCTGCAAAACCTGCTCCCACGCCTCCAGGGCTCCACCCACTTCGATGACCTCTGGAGTTCCCGCTTCGGAGAGGCGCTTGAGCAAACGGTCCGGTACGCCCGCCACCCAGTCGTGCGGCGCCGTCCCGTGCTCTCTGAGCTTTTGCACCCACTCGAGGTCTTCGCTGTCCGGATCGGCTCGATGAGCATCCACGTGCGACGTCAGGATGCGACGGCGCTCGGGTCCCCCATCGTAACAGATAAGAACGAGGAATTCGCAGGCCAGTTCGCGATTGGGGAGCGGTGGGAATACCCACAACTCGTCGATTAGCGAGGAAGGCACGCTGTCCGCGATCGCCTGCAACCGAAGGCCGAGCGGAAGCACTCGATCCGGCTTGGCCGAACCGGTCATTCCATTCACGAGCATCCGACGCCTTGAACCGCTCTCACGTGCCTTTTTTCTGCGCCCGTTCACCAGCCACCACCTCCCGATCCCGTCGTAACGGGCTGTTGTACGGCTTACTACAATAAGATAAGATACCGCCCCCGCGGCTCGCCCTCAAGAGCGGGAACGTAGTCTGGCCAACTGCGACCGGCATTCGTTCAATACCCGCTCGGTCACCGCGGCCAAATCGCCGGAAATCGTGGCACCCGCCGCCTTTACGTGGCCGCCACCCCCAAAGGTGCGGGCCACGCTCGCGATATCGGCCGGACCGGTGGAGCGGAGCGAGACCTTCACTTTCCCATCATCCACTTCTCGGAAGAGGACGGCTATCTCGGTTCCCGCCAGGTTTCGCAGGTGCTCGATAATCCCCTCGTACTCGTCGAGCGGCCCGAACCGGAGGTGGATGCCTCGATCCAGCACGGCCCATGTGAGTCCTAGCTTCTCATCCCGTCGCATCCCATCCAGAGCCGCGCTGAGCACGCCCAACTCGTCGGTCGTCGCTGTGGCAAAGAGAGGCCCGTACAGCGCCTCCGGATCGACACCCGACTCGATCAATACCGCTGCGAGTCGATGAACGCGGGGACTGGTGTTCGAGTAGCGGAAAGATCCGGTGTCCGTGACCAGGCCAACATACAGAGCCCGGGCTGTCTCCGGTGCGATGGGTCTACCTGAACATACCAACACGTCGTAGACCAACTCGGCTGTGGCCGCCGCCTTGGAGTCGACGAGAGTCACCGCTGCGGCGATCTCGTTGTTGGACACGGCATGATGATCGATGACCACCGTGCGTTCCAGCTCGTACAGGGCTGCGAAATCTCCCAAGCGGCTCCGCTCCGACGTATCGACCGCAAGTTGGACGTCGGCGCGGCGCAGTGCCTCGAAGCCGATCTCGTCCGGCGGAAGTGGCTCGACACCCTCTGGCAGAAGAAAGCGGAAGCTGTCGGCAAAGGGTGTACCCGCCAGAAGCCGCACGTCTTTATCGGAGAAGTGGTGTGCGATGGCGCAGGCGGAACCCCAGCCATCCCCATCACCACCCAGGTGTGTGGCGATAGCGATGGAATCGGCGTCCTCGAGCCGATGCGCGATCCGGCGAGCCGAATCGAGGCGATGCGACGGCGTCTGGATCACCGCGAGCTGGTTCGGCTGCTCTTAGGTATGTTGCCCGTGCCGTCCCTGCTCTTTCAGCCTGCGGTGCACCTCGCGGTTCTCGATCCAAGGTTTCCGCTCGAAATAGCTCTTCGTTAGTTCCCACACCTTCGGCGACAGCAGGAGCAGCGCCAGAAGGTTCGGGAGGATGACGATTCCCAAGAACACGTCACCCAGCGTCCACGCCACCGACAACGAAAGGACCGATCCTACAAAGTGCATGAGCACGAATACCATCTTGTACGGGAGGATCATCTTCACCCCGAACAAGTAGTTGGCACAACGATCGCCGTAGTAACTCCAAGCGATGGCCGTAGAGATCGCGAACAAGAACACGCTCAAGAGCACGATGTAGAGCCCGAAGTCGCCGGGAAGGCCGTGCTGGAACGCCACCATCGTGAGCGGCGCACCGCTCTCCGCCGCGAGCCCGTAGAGCGAGGTATAGGTGGCACCATCCTCGGCCACCGCGACTTCGCGATCGGTGTAGACGATACCGGTGAACGGCTGAGTTCGCTCCTCGTCGACGTAGAGGACGTCGACAGGGACTTCGTGCCAGGTGACCCGAGCCGCCTCGGTGCCCATCTCGACGTGCCGGCCGGCTTCGAGCTGGATCTGCGCGGGTCCGTCAATCTCGCCGAATCGACCCTCGGTGCGCTCCGCCACGTACGAGATGTCGCCCCCATCGAGTGTGATCTCGGTGGGTATGCGGAGGTTCCAGACACCGGTGAGGATGATCACCAGGCCGGTCATCGTACAGATGACGATGGTGTCGATGAACGGCTCAACGAGTGCGACGACGCCCTCCGACACCGGCTCGTCGGTCTTAGC
Source organism: Gemmatimonadota bacterium (assembly GCA_039589995.1). Lineage (GTDB taxonomy): Bacteria > Gemmatimonadota > Gemmatimonadetes > Palauibacterales > KS3-K002 > JBDHGH01. The sequence goes on from JBDHGH010000003.1 coordinate 43,501, forward strand.
GGCCGCGTGAGCGATCGGCGCCGAGCCCTGCCCCGCCTCGTTCGAGAACAGGCCTCGCTTCACTCCCCAGATCATCGTCAGCAGGAAGACACCCATGCCCGCGCCGGCAACGCTGGCCGTCGGATTGAACGCCTCGCGGAAGATCAAACCAAAGGCGGGAATGATGCCTTCGTAATTGAGGCCGATGATGATCAGCGCACCCGCCACGTAGATCGCTGCCATCGTGGGGGCGAGGATGCCTGTCACTTTCCCGATCCGGGTGATGCCGCCGACGACGACCATAGCGACGATGCTGGCGGTGACCAGACCCGTGATCCAAACCGGTATTCCGAACTGAGTGTTGAACGTGTCGGCGACGGTGTTGGCCTGGATCGCGTTTCCGGTGAGGAACGCCGTCGTCCCCAGCATCAGCGCGAAGAAGATGGCGAGGGGTTTCCACCTGGGACCCAGGCCCCGCTCGATGTAGTACATCGGGCCGCCGGAGACCGTGCCCTCCCATTTGTGCGGATCGAGATCCTCTTTCTCGACCTTCCGGTAGTGCTGCGCGAGGGTGACCTCGGAGAACTTCGTCGCCATACCCACCAGCGCCGTGATCCACATCCAAAACAGCGCCCCGGGCCCACCCCAGTGAATGGCCAGGGCTACACCGGCGATGTTGCCGATCCCGACGGTCGCCGAGAGCGCAGTGGTGAGCGCCTGGAAATGGGAAACGTCGCCGGGCTCGCTAGGATCGTCGTAGATCCCGGAGGTGACGGCGAACCCGTGTCCCAGCTTGCGGAGCTGAAGGAAACCGAGCCGAACCGTCAGGAATACGCCGGTGCCCAGCAGGGCGATGATGACCCAAGGGATCTCCTCGCCCTGGAACGGTATTCCCTTATCCCAGATGTACTCGGACAGCTTGTTGACGACGTTTTCGAAGATTTCCATGTGCACTCGCAGTTCGGTGAGGGAACGGGGGGCCGCGCTACTCTAGGCGCAGCCTCCGGTGCTGTCAAGCAAACTTGCCCGCAAGCTTGGCCCAAGTAGAGGCGAGGTGGACCAGGTGGCTGGAACTGCGCCCCACCACCCGACCAGCCCGCAGCGCCTCGAGGAAACCCTCTTTCCCTTCGAAATCGGGGACTTCGATCACGCCTCTTCCGATCTCTCGCAGTGTGTGCGCGTCAGAGCCGGCGCCGCCGGGCAGGTCGCGCTCCTCGGCCCACAGGCGAGCTCTCTCGTTCAGCTCGGGCTTGTGAATGCGGGCGTTGAATACCTCGACCACGTCGACGAACGGCTCGATCGAAGCTAGAACCTCTGGGCCGAGACCCTTACCGCCGGCGAATGGGTGGGGCACGTAGACCAGGCCGCCTTGTTCGCGGATCGCCAGGGCCGCTTCGGCAGCCGGTGTTCCTCTTGCGATCTTCTCCGACACGAACAACCCGGTGATGTCCACACCTTCGGCGGTTTTCACTTCCTCACCGATGATCACCAAATCGGGGTCGAGATCCCGGACCCGAAACGCACCTTCGATCTCGTTGTGGTCGGTAACGGCAATGCGGTCGAGTCCGCGCGCGCGCGCGGTCGTGACCACGTCCTCGTAATCGCTGAGACAATCGTGGGATGCTTGCGTGTGTATGTGGAGATCGAGCCGGAGCAGACTCATTCGTCGCGGCTCAACTTCTCTATCTCCTTCCAAGTCTCCCAGGCGCGCCGCTCGAGGGAAGTAATGTCGGAGTCGTTGTCGATAATGAAGTCGGCCCGCGCGCGCTTTTCCGCAGCCGGCATCTGGGCATCGGCGATCGCTCGCGCTTCGTCGGCGGTCAGCCCGCGCTTGTTGACCAGGCGCTCGATTCGCAGTCCGAGCGGCGCATCGATCAGAAGCACGACATCGTACTCGTCTTCCAAGCCCACCTCGAATAGAAGCGGGACTACGCCGATGGCGATCCGGTCGCCACGCGCCTCGGCCTCCACGAACAGCTCACGGGATCGCTCGCGAATTGCGGGATGCAGGATGGCTTCTAGTTGCTTGCGGGCTTCCGGATCGGAGAAGACGATCCTACGGGTGGCGGCCCGATCCAGTTCACCGTTGGAGGCGACGACCGCATCGCCCCACGTGTCGCGGATCTGGACCAAAGCCGGACTGCCCGGCGTGACAACTTCGCGGGCAAGGACGTCCGTATCGATGATCGTCGCGCCCCAGCTGGCGAACAGGGAGACGGTCGTTGATTTGCCAGCTCCGACATTCCCGGTAAGGCCAACTCGCAGCACGGATCTCCTCAGTCCTTGCCTTGCGCGCTTGCATCGAGGAGTGCGGCGCCTTTCTCATCCTGGACGCCCAGCTCCTTGATGAAGCGATTCACGAGTTCCTCGCTCTTCAGACGAACGTCCTCGGCCGACAGATGCGCGATGGGAACCCGGGCACCCGCCATCATGCCGTGGCCGCCGGCGCTGCCGTCGTCGCCGATCACTTTCCGCAACAGTCGGCCCGCAGCCGCGTCGGGGAGCGACGTCCTGATCGAAATGAGGATGTCGTCTTCGAATATCCCGATGCAGAACGACCAGTAAGCTCCATCGAAGCGAAGATAGAAATCGGCCAGTTCAGCCACGAGGTCGGGGTAGTCCAACGTCCCGACATAGGAGACGACGACCGGACCGCGAGTTCGCGCACGCTCGAGGGAGCGATGGAGCGATTTGAAATACGGGCTCGGCAGGCTTGGGTAGCGGATTCGTGAAATCAATTCGCGATCGGTCCCAGGATACAAAGCCAGGCTAGCTCTCATATCACCTTCGCCCGCCTCGCGGCCGAGGTCCTGCGTCTCGGACTGAATCCCGTAGAACAACGCTGTCGCCAGGTTGCCCTCCAGAGGAACGCCGGCAGCCTGGAGATACTGGGTGAGTAGAGTGGAGCTCGATCCACACTCGGTCCGCACGTCCCAGAAGTTGGCCCTCTCTGTTTCAGGACGGAGTGGGTGGTGGTCGAGGACTACTGCCGCCTCGCGATCCGCCGGGAGAGCGTTGTTTCCCGTCCCGGGCTGCGTGTCCACCAGCGCGATCTTGTCGACATCGTCAAAGCTGACTGCCCACGTCGGAATGATCGGAAGTCCCAACTCGCGGACCATCGTGCGATTCTCGGCTCGGCCGACGAAGCCACCGAAGCCGATGCGTGCTGTCGGATGGTCGAAGGATTCCGCCAACCTCAACAACGCAAACGCGGAAGCCAGAGCGTCCGGATCCGGGTTGTCGTGGGTCAGTATGAGCCAGCGATGGCCGTCTTCGAAGACGGATCGCAGATCGTCCAGGCGCGGCGCCGCGCAGCAGACTTCTTGCTCTTGCTCGGTCGCGCCAACGGCTTCGCTTGAGTCAGGCATAGCTGATAGAAGCTAGTCGGAACAATCGCCGAGTGGATAAGGATGGCCGCAGTTGGCGCAATGGCCGGCCTTGCAGCCTCTGGGTCGTTCGACAACCACGTGTTCGCAGCGGAGACAACGCAACTCTAGCTCCGAGCGAAGCGCGTGGGGTACCGCGACCCGCGTCTCGGTCAGCCGCCCCACCCCATCACTCCCGTCAGGAACGGATTCGTCGTTCGTTCCTGGCCAACGGTCGTCGCCGGCCCGTGACCCGAATACAGAACGGTGTCGTCGGGCAGCGTCATGATTCTCTCGTTAATCGACTCGATCAGCGTGCGTCCGTCACCTCCGGGAAGGTCGCTCCGTCCTATGGATCCGGCAAACACGCAGTCTCCCACCAGAGCGAACCCGTCCCCGATGAGGCAAACGTGTCCCGGCGAGTGGCCGGGGGTGTGGCGTACCTCGAGCTCGGACGATCCAATCTTGATGGTCTGGCCGTCCTCCAAGTCTCGATCGGGCGGAGGTGGAGTCTCCATCTCGAGGCCAAACGAACGCGCCTGCAGAGGAGCGGCGCTGTAGAGCTTCAGGTCGGCAGGGTGAAGGTACACGGGCACGCCGGTTTCACTCTTGGCCTCGGCCACGCCACCTATGTGGTCGAGATGGGCGTGGGTCAGGATGATGGATTCGACGGTCGCGTCCTCCTCCGCGACGACCGCTAGCAGCAGCTCGGCTTCCTCGCCCGGATCCACCAACGCACACTTGAGAGTGTCCTCGCAGATGGCGATGTAAGCGTTGGCCTGCAAAGGCCCAACCGCTGTGCCGCGAATCTTCAAACTCTCACCCCCAAAACCGGCCCGTTCAGGCAAGCGTCAGCGCCGGGCTCCTGGCCACGGCGCTCACAAGATAAGGCCACCGGCCGATCACAAAAAGGAAGGCCCGCAAGCGCGGGCCCGCAAGAACCTGCTATGTGTGGTCTTTAGACAGTGAAGGAAGAACCGCAGCCGCAACCGCCGGAAGCGTTCGGGTTGGTGAAGGTGAAACCCGAACCCTGGAACGACGAATGGTAACCGATGACCGTGCCCTTCAAGTATTGAGCGCTGAACGGGTCGACGAACAGCCGGATCCCGTTGGACTCCAACACTTCGTCGTCGTCGCGCGCCTCTTCCTCGAGATTCAAACCGTACTGAAACCCGGAACAGCCGCCTGGAAGCACACTGACCCGCAGGCCGCCTTTCTCGGGGGTCAAGTCCTCGGTCGCCATGAACTCCAACGCCTTTTCGGCTGCCTGCGATGTAAGCTCGACGACCGCTGTCGTACTTTGTGTTGTGTCTGACATCTATTCACATCCTTCTAATAATGATTCCTGACTAGAATAACATCCCATGGCCCCGCACTGTCAATAACGCTCCAGGGGGACCGACGGCCCACTTCAAACTCGAAGTCTCGATTGCTCTATTACTCGTTTACTCTGCACTCCCAGAACCGACTGTCTCACGGGCCTCTTTCAGGTCCGTAAGGTACTTCTCGGCGGCGATCACGGCAGTCGTCCCATCTCCCACCGCCGTGGTGATCTGTCGCGTCAACTGAGCGCGGACATCGCCGGCGACGAACAGTCCCGGGATCGAGGCTCGCATGTCCCGATCGCTGATCAGGTATCCGCTGGCGTCGTGGTCGGCGTGGTCTTCCAGAAGGCCGGTGTTCGGCCGGAAGCCGATGAATACGAACAGGCCCGTCGCGTCCAGGAAGCTATCTTCGCCGGTCTCCACGTTCTTGAGGCGAAGACCCTTCATCCCCATCGGCTCTCCAACCACTTCTTCGATCACCGTGTTCCAGATCATTTCGATCTTCGGGTTCTCGAAGACACGCTTCTGGAGGATCTTCTGCGCCCGCAACGCGTCGCGCCGATGAATGATGTACAGCTTGTCGACGTAGCGGGTGAGGAACTCCGCCTCCTCCGCCGCAGCATCGCCACCCCCAGCCACCGCGATCGTCTCGCCCTTGAAGAACGCGCCATCGCAGATCGCGCAGTAGCTCACGCCCTTGCCCGCGTACTCCTCCTCGCCGGGGACTCCCAGCTTGTTGGGCGTGCCGCCGGCCGTGAGAATCACTGCCGGCGCCCGATACACCGGGCCCTCATCGGTCGTGATGCGGAAGTCGCCATCCTCGAGCTTCTTGATCGCGCTCACGGTAGCCGTATCGATCTGAAGGTCGAATTTCTTGGCGTGCTTTTCCATCCGCTCCGCCAACTCGCGGCCGTCAATCTCCGGGAGCCCCGGGTAATCGTCTATCAGGTCCGTGTTCAGCAGTTGACCGCCGGGTAGCCCACGCTCCAGCAGCACGGCGTTCAGTTCCGATCGCTTCGCATACATACCCGCCGTCAGGCCGGCGGGCCCGCCGCCGACGATCACCAGCTCGAAAACCTTCTCGTTATTCGTTCCGTTCCCCGACATCTTCCTTCGGCCTCCTAAGCTTCACTCAACTCCCGGCGCCGCTGCCAGCGACGGCGGCATCCCGCAGACGCAAATACCACTCGTACGGTACCGGTTGGGACGACAGCTGACCTCGACGACCGTCGAGGGGGCCATGCCAATCCGACCCGCCGGTCTCCAGTAGTCCGTGGTCGGCCGCTAGTCTGCGCAATCTTCGTACCTCGACGGGGCCGTGTTCGGGATGGAGACACTCGAGCCCGTCCAGCCCTTCCCTGGCAAGGTTATCGATGGCCTCGTCACCGTGAGACTTGCCGCCGTGCGCCAGGACCGCCAAACCGCCGGCGTCGTGAATGCGGCGGATTCCCTCTCCAGGACTGATACGCCAGGTGGGGACGTAGGCCGGCTGGCCGGCGGCAAGTAACCGGTCAAACGCCTCGCGGTAGCTCTTGACGTGGCCCTGCTCGAGAAGGGTTCGGGCCACGTGCGGCCGGGCGATCAGGCCACCGGCAGATGCCTGCTCCATCACCGCCTCGAGAGTGATCTGGATACCCAGTCGATCCAGCTTCTCGATCATCCGAGCCGCCCGCTCGATCCGCTTCTTCCGAGCACCATCCAGATACTCCACCAAATCGCCATAGGATGGGTCGACATAGTACCCCAGCAAGTGCGTCGAACCCGCGTCGTCGTAGCAGGAAAACTCGATCCCGGGCACGAACTCCAGGTCCAATGCCTCTGCGGCAGTCGTCGCCTCTTCGAGTCCTGCCACTGTGTCATGGTCGGTCAGCGCAACCGCCTTCAGTCCCTTCTCCTTGGCGGCTGCCATAACTTCCGCTGGCTCGACTCGTCCGTCCGATCGCGTCGAGTGGAGATGAAGGTCTATGCGATCTGCGACGTCTGATGGAGTGTCGTATCTATCTGGAGTATCGATCATCCCCGTCTTCTGTCCGCCCGAGGGTCCCAGGTCCCGAAAAAGGAGAAGGCCGCGAGCCGATTCAGGCCCACGGCCAGCGGCGCTAACCTACCGAGGCTAAACGCCCGGGTCAACGCCGAGGTTTCGCCCCGTCTCATTGACACCCGAGCCAGTGGCACCGATTTTTAGCCCGGACGAAAAATCATGACGACCCGGGAAGAGAACGCCGAAGGGCTAGCTGCGGAAACTGGCACCGGGGTAACCGGGCCGGACCGCTCCCGCGCGGCCGAGGACTACCTGAAGGCGATCCGCCACCTGCAGCTGGAACGGGCCCCCGTCAGCACTTCGGCCCTAGCTCAGCACCTCGACCGTTCCCCCGCGTCTGTCACCAACATGATCAAGAGCCTGGCCGAACAAGGCCTGGTAGAACACGAACCCTATCGCGGCGTTCGCCTCAGCGAAGAGGGAGAGCGCGAAGCTCTACGCATCATTCGCCGACATCGTGTGATCGAGGCCTACTTGATCGAGCGGCTCGGCTACTCGTGGGACCGGGTACACGCCGAAGCCGAACGTCTCGAGCACGCAGCTTCCGACGAGTTGGTCGAGCGCATGGCCTCGGTGATGGGCAACCCGGAGATGGACCCTCACGGATCGCCGATTCCCACAGCCGAAGGCGAGGTCGCGGAAGAACTGCATCCCGCCCTGTCGGAGATGAAGGTCGGCGCCACTGTGATTGTCCGGGAAGTCAGCGATGCGGACGAGGGCAAGCTTCGCTATCTTGCCGAGTTGGGCCTCTTCCCTGGCACCCGGGTCGAGGTTTTGGACCGCGAGCCTTTTGAAGGCCCAATCCTGGTTCGCATCGACGGGCAGGAGCGGTCGTTGGGCCACGGACTGGCCGAAATGGTCAGGGTAGAACCGGGATCTCTTCATCAAAGCGGTGGCGAAGATTCCGCCGCCGACACCTAGAATTCAAGGCGATTATGGCACAGATCAAGATCGACGGTGATCGCTGGAAGGTCCGACTCGGAGAGGATCGACCGAGACCGGGCAAGCGCGTTGTTCTATTCTTCTGCCAGCCGACGGGGCAGCGTCCCTATCGCGTGGTCGAAGTTCCCGAGGACCGGTTCGCGTCACAGGATGACATCGAGAAGCTTCCTAAGGACGAGTTACTGAACCTCTACAACGAGAGCACGTCGATGGACGTGCCGGTCTATCGCTCGGACGAAGTCACCGACGTCAGGAAAACCAACCGCAACTAGACGCTGGATCACACAGGCACGAAATCGTCCGCGGCCGTCAGCGTACGAACGGTCGCGGCGATTAGTTCCGCCGCCCGGTCCAGATCATCCAGGACTACCATCTCGTTGGGTGTATGCATGTAGCGATTCGGCACGGAGACAAGCGCCGTCGCGATCCCCATGCGCGCGGTGTAGATGTTGTCGGCATCCGTGCTCGTGCGGCTAGGAGACGCTTCGATGGAGAACGCGATGCTCTCGGCGTCCGCAACGTGAGCCATGCGCTCGAACAAGACCGGATTCACCGCCGAACCACGGCTTAACACAGGTCCGCCACCCAGGCGGTGGTCTCCCTGCCCCTTCTTCTCGGTGCCGGGGTGATCGGTGGCGTGGGTCACGTCCACGACCACGGCGACGCGCGGATCCAGCCCGTAGGCTCCGGTGCGAGCTCCGCCGCCCGCAGCGCCTATCTCCTCCTGCGCGGTAGCGACAGCGATAACGCCCACCGATGGCCTGTCAGCTGCCAGCCTGCGCAACGCTTCGAGTACGACGAAAGCGCCGACCCGGTTGTCGATGCTCCGCGAAACGATCCGACCGTTGGGCATCTCGATCACGCCCACGTCGAGCACGGCCGCATCGCCGACACGCACGCGCTCGCGAGCGTTCGCGCCGTCCGAAGCACCGATGTCGATCCACAGATCTTTGATCCGGGAGGGGCGATCCCTGTCTTCCTTCTCCATCAAATGGATCGCCTTCTTGCCGACCACGCCCGGAACGGGGCCCTGACGCGTGAGTACCTCCACTCGCTGGCCGACGATGATCTCGGGATCCCAACCGCCGATCGTGGAGAAGTACAGGAAGCCGTCATCATCGATGTGATTGACCATCAGGCCAATCTCGTCGATGTGCCCGGCCAGCATCACCCGCGGTTCGACGTCCGGGTTCACCATCGCGAAACTGTTCCCTGCTACGTCCGCCCAGACGCGGTCGGCGAAAGACTCGGCCTCTTCCCGCCAGGCACGCGCGGGTGCAGCCTCGTAGCCGGACGGCCCGGGCAGAGCCAGCAAACGCTTGAAGAAGCCGACAGAACTCTCCTGCATCATCAATCCCTTCCATGTTTTGATGGAGTGGTCGAGCTACCGACCGACTACACATGTAGACCGGGGCGATTATATCAGCCGCCACCCTCCCCTTCAACAGGCACCCGGGCCCGCGGACAGCAACGTCTTGAATCGGCCACCCTAGGCCGTGATATTCCCTGCCAATGGATACGACACCCGAGGAGTACTTCGAAGCGGAGGTGGCCGAGCATCTCAACGTCGCCCGGGCCTGCCAGGACGCGCTGGCCGTGCCCTTCGCCGCAATGCTGCGCGCCTGGTCTGACTGCCTGAGCAACGGCGGCAAGATCCTGTTGTTCGGCAACGGAGGCAGCGCGGCAGATGCCCAGCATCTCGCCACCGAGCTGGTCGTGCGCTACCGCAGCGACCGCGCGCCTATGGCGGCGCTCGCGCTGACGACCGATACCTCCACACTAACCGCGGGTGGAAACGATCTGGGCTTCGAACAGATCTTCGCGCGCCAGATTCGAGCGCTGGGTCAACCGGGCGATCTGGCTGTCGGCCTATCGACATCGGGTCGAAGTCCCAACGTAAGCACCGCCTTGAAGACTGCGCTTGAGGGCGGGCTGACCGCCACCGCCATGACCGGCGGTGACGGCGGCGATCTAACGGAGCTCGCTGACCCCATTTTGATCGTGCCCGCGAGCGATACGGCACGCATCCAGGAGATGCACATCCTCCTCGGCCACATGCTCTGTGGCGGACTAGAACTCGAATTGGGACGGGCGTAGGGCAAAGTGGACGAGCACGCGTTACACGGTCTACTCGATCGGTTCGCCGATGCGCGCGTGATGTGCATCGGTGACCTGATGTACGATCGATTCGTATACGGCGATGTCGATCGGATCTCGGCGGAAGCCCCTATCCAGATTCTCCGGGTCAGCCACGAGAGCGCCATGTTGGGCGGAGTCGGCAATGCCGCTCGCAACGTCGTCGCGCTGGGCGCTCGTTGCGTACTCGTCGCCGTCGTTGGCGACGATCCCGCCGGTAACCAGATACGCGGGCTGGCCGAAAACGAGGATGGCCTCGAGCCGCGTCTGGTCGTCGAGGCCGGTCGAGCGTCCACTGTTAAGACCCGCTATATCGCGGATGGACAGCAGCTACTCCGCGCCGACGAGGAGGTAACGCTCGCCCTGGCACCGGACACCTTGAAGCAACTGGTCGCGACCGTTGCTGAGACGTTGAACGACGTCGACGTCGTCGTGCTTTCCGACTACGCGAAGGGCGTATTGGGAGACGAGTTGCTTTCGGAACTCACGGCAAAGGCGCGCGCGGCCGGCGTGCCCGTTATCGCCGACCCCAAGCGCAGGGACTTCGCCACTTATACCGGCGTCACAGTCCTGAAGCCGAACGAATCCGAGTTGGCCGCGGCGACCGGCATGCCATGCGGTAGCGACGACGAAGTCGCCGCGGCTGCTCGTTCGGCGATGGTGAACTGTGGTTTCGCCGCTATCATGGTCAGTCGCTCGAAGAAGGGGATGAGTCTCATCGAACAGGACTCCGAGCCAGTGCACCTGCCGGCTCGAGCCCTCGAGGTGTTCGACGTCTCCGGAGCGGGCGACACCGTCGTGGCCACGACCGCTGTAGCGATGGCGGCAGGCGCCGAGCTCGCCGGCGCCGCGCAGTTGGCTAACGTGGCCGGCGGGGTGGTCGTCGGGAAGGTGGGAACCGCCGTGGTCAGCCGGGACGAGTTGGCCTCGGCGATCATGGAGGCCGAAGTCCTCTCATCCGAGTCCAAGGTCGTGAGTACCCACGCGGCCAACGAAGCAGTGGCCCGCTGGAGGGCCCGGGGTCTTCGCGTCGGCTTCACGAACGGGTGCTTCGATCTCCTGCATCCGGGACACGTTTCGCTCCTCGGAGAAGCCCGCTCGGCCTGCGACCGTTTGATCGTCGGTTTGAACAGCGATGACTCGGTGCGGCGATTGAAGGGCGACGACAGACCGGTACAGAACGAGACGGCCCGAGCGATGGTGCTCGCCTCTCTCAGCACAGTCGACCTGGTCGTCTTGTTTGGGGAAGATACTCCGCTGAAACTGATCGAAACACTGAAGCCCGACGTCCTGGTCAAGGGAAGCGACTACAAGATCGACGAAGTCGTCGGGGCGGATATTGTGAGGAGCTACGGCGGCGAGGTGAAGCTGGCAGCCATCGTACCGGGACACAGCTCGTCCGATGTCATCTCCAGAATGACCAACCGCAGAGAATAAAGAGCCCGCTAGCCCGGCTTACTCGTTGAACGGCGCCCGTCCGTCCAGATCGGCCGGCCACTCCTCGTAGACACCCTCCGCCGCCGCCTTCGGCTTGGGCATCTTGGCCCGGCTGGCCAAGGCTCTCTCGGCCGCGCTCTCCACCTCTTCAGTCACGTCAGCTTCGATACCGGCGAGAGCTTCGCGATTGGCCTCGGAAGGTGGATCACCCGATACGCGCTCACCGGATTTGAGATCGATGGAAGATTCTATCAACCAGGTCTCATAGCAGCCGATGGGATCACGCATACCCCACTCCGCGAAGACCTCCGGCTCGAAGAGCGTACGGGCTTCGTTCTCGTCGTGAGTCGCATGGCCACCCATTCGAAACGTCTCAGCGCTCAGAAATACCGGCCCGTTACCCTGGTGGCACTCATCCACGGCCCACCGCGTGGCCGCGTAGGCGTCGAGTACGTGGTTGCCATCGAACCCGCTGGCCAGGGCGCCGTACAGTCGGCCCCACTCGGAGAAGTCCTCCGCTCGATGATGCTGACGCAAGCGCGTGCCCAGAGCCACCTGGTTGTTCTGGATGATGTACACGACGGGCACGCGCTGGGCCGCAGCCAACGAGAAAGCTTCGTGAACGGCACCGGACTTCGTCGCACCGTCACCGATCCATGTGAGCGCGACCCGCTGCTCGCTTCGTTTCATAAACGCCAGCGCGTAGCCGGCCATGACCGGCGTAAGAGCCCCGACCATGCTCGTGGGTGCAACGATCCCGAACTCTTTGCCGCCGATGTGCAAGTCTCGTCCCGCGTTCGGCGAATCTGCCGTCGCTAGGTAGCCCCGAAGCATGTCGGCCACCGGCATTCCCATCTCGTGGCAGGCGCCGGCGTTCCGGATCATCGGCCCCACCACGTCCCCGTCGGCCCCCGACCGATTGAGCGCGTGCACGGGCCCGACCGTCGTCGCCTCCTCGCCGGTCCCCAACCATGCCTTCGTGATCACGCCCTGACGCACCCATCGTTTCAGCGCGATGTCGTGGAGACGGAACCGCAGCATGCCCGCGTACAGGTCCAGAAGTCGATAGTGCGGCAGCTCCTCGATGATCTGGCGCCGCGACGAATCACGTTCGAGGGTGGCCCGATAAGCCTCCGTCACCTGCGGGTCGGGCTGCCAATCGACGTATTCCGGTGGGTCGTATGCGGGGTAGCGTTTCACGATCTCTCCTTCGGTCGGCGCCCTCACTCGGCCGGATTGGCCAGGCGGATTTCGACGAGGTCGGCGTTGGCCGTCAACGCCTCGGGGAATCGCTCGGCCGCTTTGACCAGAGCATCGCGCAGATCAGCGGCGTCGATCTCCAACACCTCGTACTGTTGAGCCCGAGAGTAGTGTCGGATCGTCACCCTATAAGTACTACTTCCACTTTTCATTACAAGAGATCGTTCAGCTTATCGCGGGAAGGCAACCGACAGGCAAGCGTGGCGTTACGCGGTTGGCGCGATTCGAATGGACAGGGACTCAGCTCTCACCCTCCTCTTCCAGGAGGCTCGCGAAGATCTTGCGGCGAAGCTCGGGCGGTGCGGGAATGTGAGCCTGGTCTTCGACGAAACGGAGAAAGGCCGTCTCGAAATCGTATCGAGGCATGCAGGCTTTGCACTTCGCCAGGTGCTCGCGGATCTGCCCAACCTTCTGCTCGTCGAGCTCTCCATCGATGTACTCGTAGAGCTGCTGCATCACGGTGCAACAGTCGACTCCACCCGGTGGCGGCATCGCCTTGCCCATCCAGTTCCCCAGTTTCCAGAACGCCGTCATCTGATATACCCCATCTCGAGAGCATACTCGTACAGGCGCTGCTGCAGCCGCCGGCGCCCGCGGAACAGTCGGGATTTCACGGTCCCAACCGGTAGGTCCAAGATTTCGGCTATTTCGGCGTAGCTCATTCCCTCGACGTCGCTCAACACCACCGGGATCCTGAACTCCTCGGGCAAGTCCTGGATCGCCTGTTTCACCTCGTCGTCCACGATTTCATGGAAGAAGGTGCCCTCGGGGTCCTTGTCCTGCACGGATTCGAATACTGATATGTCCTCGACCGTCTCGAACTGAACCGCGCTCGGCCGTCTACTGTTACGTCGAAACTGATTGATGAACGTGTTCCGCATGATCGTAACCAACCAGGCACGGCAGTTTGTTCCCGGCTCGTACTTGTCCCAGGCCCGGTAAGCCTTGGTCACCGTGTCCTGCACGAGGTCCTCAGCATCCGACGCATTACCGCATAGGCGCAAAGCCACGTTGAACAGCGTGTCCAGGTGGACGAGCGCTTCGTTCTCGAATTCCTTGCGCCTGGGAGAGTCGTTTTGTCCCATCGGTCTCTTTTAATGATCGGGGTCAGGGCTGGTCCCAATAATACCGCTGACCGTCCTATGTGCAACGCTAATGGCGCCTTGAAAGTTCGCGCCCACCGGGTCCGATGGGGCACGTTGCTACAGGCTTTCTCTCTCCCGTCCTTTCCTAACCCCGAAAGACCTATTATTGTGAAAGATCCTACGCTATGGTTGTCGACCCGTTTTGAGGGGCTGGGAATCACCTCAAACGGCGTAGATTGTTGAGACGAGGCGGCTCGGCCGCTTTTTGGACGACATTCCCCGGTTACCTGGAGGGCTCCTGAGACCTCCGCCGCCCGCGGAGGCGACCGGTTATTGGGGCTCGATGGGTGGCTTGTTCAGAGGAGGTTCGGCTATGCGATTCGGCCAGAGGCCAACGGCCGTCTTGAAAAGCCTGACGCTTTCCCAGGTTGACGATCTGCGCGCCATCGGCACGGTGCGCAGCTACCGCAAGAACGAGAGCATCTACGAGCTGGGCCAGCCGGCCAGCGCGATACATTTCGTGCTGAGGGGTCGGGCTCGTCTGCGTGACCGCGACTGGGAAGGCCGCGACATCACCGTCGGTTTCGCCGCCGAAGGCGAGGCATTCGGGCTCGAGGCGCTGGCCGAGGGTCCTCGGCGCGTCATGTCTGCGTCGGCGGCCGAGGGTAGCGAGCTATTGAGCATCGAGTCCGATTCGCTCCGCAACCTTCTGGCCCGTGATCCCGCATTGACCCGACACCTCCTGCGCCATGCCGGGGCGCTGATGTTGCATATGGAAGAACGGATAAAGATGCTGGCCTTCCTCGACGTACCGTCGCGCCTCGCAGGCACGATACTCTGGCTGGCCGACCGTTACGGCCAGACCAGCGAGCGCGGGGTCGAGGTTCCCTATTGGTTCACACACCAGGAGATGGCAGACCTGATCGGTTCCACTCGCGAAACCGTCACGACCGTGTTGGCGGAGTTCAAGCGGGATGGATTGGTCGATAGCCGCAATCACCATTTCATCGTCATCGACCGCGGCGCCCTGACGCAGCGGATCAAGCTGCCGGGCTTCGGCGAGCCGGCGGGCGAAGCCGGATAGAACACGGCCCAGCCAGACTCAGGAACACACTTACCCCGGTCGTCGGGCCAGAAGCCAGACGGCTGGGGTAAAGTCTTATATGAATTTCAGGTGGAACTAGCTGGCCACCGCGGCCTTAGTTCCCTTGATCTCGGTGATCACCGACTCCAGCAGCTCACCGGCTCGCGCCAAGCCTTCGCCGTTCGGCGTCTTGTGCCCAAGCAGTGAGGCCTCGGCGGCGACCGAGTTCAGGTTGCGATACGCCTCGAGCGTCTGTCGGGCCAACTCGCGGAGCCGCACCTTATCGTCGTTACGATTCTTCGACAAAGCTTCCCCCTTTCCCATTACTTCAAACATTTCCCCAAGCGGCAGCCACTTGAGCAGCACCTGCGTTACGGGCCTGGTTCAGCGCCCGATCCGCCGCGTTCAGCAACAGCTCCGGGCTGGTCTGCACCTGCCCGTTGCGGCCTTCCACTCCAGCCACGCCGGCGCTGAACGTCAACGGCAAGTCGCCGGCAACCAGCCGGGACAACGAGAACGTCGTGAAACGCTCTGCCAACCTCACGGCCCCCGACGGCCCGGTGTGGGGCGCGAGGACCAGGAACTTCAGGGTTTCCAGACGTCCGATAATGTCTGAATTGCGCGTCCTGTGATGGAGGGCCAAAGAGAACTCCCTCCCCGCCTCGGACACCGTGTCGCCCGTAATGCTGTCGCTATCGACCGAGCGATCGGCCCCGAACACAACGCACGACAGCGCCGAATCCGTCCGCTGTGTCAAAGCTGCGAGTTCGCGAAGGCGACGCTTTATACCCTGGGAGGAGTAGTGCCCGGTCTCGGCATCCAACAAACTGGTGATCTGCAGCCCATCCACGTCCCGCTTCATCACGATCCAATTCGCCAGTTTAACCACCAGCTCGGAGGACTCTCCCGGCATCTCGAGAACATCCCAAAAACCGTCTTCGAGCGCGGCCAGGCGCCCATCGTACGGGGTCTCGGCATCACAAAGACCGATGATCGGAACCGTCGGGCGCTTGGGAATGGCCCGGATCTGCTTCCCGGCATCCGCGCGCTCCTGAGTCGGCAGTCTGATGTCGAGCAAAATCGCATCGGTCCTGCGGTCCAGCAGAAAACTGGCGAGCGACTCGGGCGGGCGCCCTCCCGAGATTTGGTAGCTGTCTTCCTCGAAGATGGTCGCGAGAGAACGTAGAAGCGCCTCGTCGGTCGTGAACACCGTGACCTTCGCCGGCCCGTTCTGAGACGCCGTCCCAGCGGTTTGTGGAATCCGCTCTTGGACTTTGCCAGTGGTCATCCCTTGCCTCCGTCGTTACTCGCTCGAAGGTCTGGAACGCAAGAGATGCGCCGAAGGCACAACTGGAAGCGACGTACCATAACTATTGGTATGACAACAATTTATGGTGGGCCGAAAAGCTGTCCTGCCTTTCGGGGAGACACTTACTTTCCTGGAAGCTGCAAAGATTTCCGTGCGCGGGCCCGGGCCAGACAGCGCGTGGAGGCCTCGCTTCATATCGCGCGGCTCGAGCCATGGTCTGGGATGAGCCGGGGCGCTCAAATGTCCGCGAGTAGCCTCACGCGCTGCCTGTCCCTTCGCGGTAGGTGGGGATTACATGAGGTGATCTGCCGCAAACGGAGGGTAATTCGACTTCGATTGCTCAATTGTTCTATTGTTCTACTGCTCGAATTCCCTATCCCGATGCGCTTTCAGGCTGCGTCACCCGGGACCCGACCAGCGCCTGGTGAGCAACGAAGCCGATCAAGAAGACAAAACCGAGAGCGATATGCGAGATCGCCAGGACCTTCAGCGGCGTGACCTGAGTCACGATCTGGATCAAATAGCCGGAGAGGATCATCAGGGCGGCGATCAAGAATGTCACGGTTCCGGTTCTGCGACCTGCGGGGGCGCGAGCCTTGAACTGCTGCCAGATGTGCTTCGAGCTGATGAGTCCTAGCGCGAAGACCAGCGCCGGCGCCGTAACGATGTGCGCCTTCAGCAGCCACGGCTGGAATGGGTGGTTGATGACTGCCCACGGATCATCGGTAAGCATGAAATATTTCGTCCACAGCAGTCCGACCCCGGTGATCGCTGTCAGTGTGAACGAAGTCCACAGCATCCATTTCTCGAATCGGTTCATCGGACCACTAGTTGTCTCATTGTTTGAAGGGGTCGATGACCTCGTGCAACGCGAGCACGCGTCGCGATGCTTGCGTGACCGCACGGGAGGTCAGCGTCGCACCCGTCATGTTTACGATGGAGCGCTTCAGAAGAAGTTCGCTCGTCAGTTCCTTCCCCTCGAACTGTTCTAGCCAGCTCTCGGGTGCCAGGTACTCGGGCGGTTCTGAGAACTTCAGCACCTCGATGCGCCGAATCGTTCCTTCGGGCGTTACAACGATCATGAGTACTTCGGGAAGCGTCCGAACCCGGTGGGCGTCGAAGTACGCGACTCCCGCGGCGGTTCCATCACCGCTCGCCACATAGTATGTGACCACGCTGTGATCGACTTCGACATCGCTGCCCGCGAGTTCCTGCGCCGTTGCCAATTGTTCCTCGGTGAGGAAAGCAGTCTTCCGTTCGAGAAGCAGCGGCTCGGGAAACGCTAGCCTGAGCGCTTCCGGCTGCGTCATCCGCAACTGCGCGAACGCCGCCCCCGGCGTTAGCGACGCCAGCAGCATAGCCAGGCAGGCGATCGATCTCGTGCAGTTCCGGGTCGATCGCCGACCTGGAATCGTGCTAGAAGGGGGTTGCCTGTGCCGCACCGATACTCCGTCCTCTAGAACAAGTAGCCGATGTTGATGTTGAATTGGTTCACCCCGGTATCCGCCTTGTTCTTGTTAATCAGGTAGTCGGCTTTGACCGCGAGGTTCAGGATCGGTTGCCACTGGGCACCGATCGTGATGATTTCCCGATCGTTGGCCGGGTTCGCGGAGAAGCCCTGGGGAACCCGGTCCTGCGTGTTGATCTGCTCGTAGCGCACGTACGGCATCAACCGATGCTGCGTGTTCACTCTGTGAAGAACATCGTAACCGCCCTGCAGGTACCAGCCCGTGAGCCGCTCACCGACTGACTGGTTTCCGGTGTATCCCTGGGCGGCGTTGACGCCAACGACGTCATCGACGTTGGCCAGGGCGAACAGACCGCGAAGGTCTACGCCGCGCGCCCGGTACTGGGCGTGTCCTTCCCAGATCACCGTCAGCGCACCGATCGTCGCAGACGAGTCAGTGGGCACAACGTTGCCTTGACCCGAGTTGCCGGCATAAAACGACATGCCCAGCTGAAGGCCCAGCAGGCCCATGTAGTCCACGCGAGCTACGCCGGCAAAGTCTTCCGCTGCCGCCTTCGATCCCTTCTGTCGGCCACCTCGCAAACCTTCAGCGCTGAAGCCGGATGCCTTCGAGCTTCCACCGCCGATGGCGTCGAGACCGTTCACCACGTACCCGCGATAGACGAAACCGCCGGCCTGACCGAATAGTCCCAGTCCGTTTTCGCGCCAGGTCGTGGGAATGATGTACCGCTCGGTGGCAGGACGTTCGCTGCCCAGAAACGTCGTGGGTTCGTGCTGCTCGTTGATGAAACCCATGGGCACCAGGACCAGACCGGCGCGAGCCGCTATTGCGTCTGCTATGAAGTAGTCGATATAGGCGAACTCCAGCGATACCGAACCCGACTGACCGGTCGACGCGTGCTCGATCTCGATCTCCGAGTTGAACAGAATCCGGTCGTTGAACTTGTAGCCGACGTAGACCACGCCGCGGAGGAAATCGAGCTGGTCCTTCTTGCCCGAGGGAGAGCCGTTCTCACCGCTTGTCGCGAAGTTCTGGTACAGCATCTCGCCGTATCCGCCGATGGACACGCCCTGCTGGACCCTGTAGACTTTGGACGCCGCCGGTCCCAACCCGTAGACAGCGGTGTCGGCCTCCACGACAACTTCCTGACCCAGCTTCAATTCCTCGATCTCGCGAGTGATGGCATCGATCTGGCGCTGAAGCTCAGCGATCTGGGCGCTGTCCTGTCCAGCCAGCAACTCCTGGAGCAGTTCAACGCGTCGCTCCAGGTCTCTCAACCGCTCCTCTATGTCCTCTTCCTGCCCTAACAAAGGACTCGCGATTAACGAGGCTACCAACACGATGCCCCACACAAAGCTTCCATGTCGCTTGTAACTCACGACTCGTAACAGTGTCCTTTCTCTTAAAAGTTGTCTTGGGGCCAATCGCGCGACTTCGGCAACTGCGTTGCAGGGTGCAAGGACCCTTAACTTCAACTTCGATTGCTCTATTGTTCTATTGCTCTATTGCTCTATTGCTCGACATTCCCAACCTCCGGCTCCCATCCCGGCACGTCCAACAACCAGGGCTCCATCCCCTCAGTCCAGCTCGCCGTGACGACCTCACCCTCCTGTCGTAGGAAGAACACGGCTACGTCCTTCCACCGCTCGGCCCTAGCCATCCCCTCGTCGGGCCCGAGCACGAACAGTGTCGTGGCAGCCATGTCCGCGACGAGTGGATCGTTGGTCACGACCGTGACGCTTCCCCAGGCCGGGACCGGCCACCCGGTGCGTGGATCGAGGATATGCCCATATCTCTTTCCGTCGACTTCCACGAACCGCTCCGATGCGGCGCTCGTTGCCACCGAGCCACCGTGCACTTTCAGCTTTGCGAACACCTCGGCGCGCCGAGACGGATGCGCCACGCCGACCACGAGGCCCTCGTCACCCTCCGGCGATCCGATGATCAGCAGCTGGCCACCGAAGTCGATGGCGGCTGCCTCGACCCTCATGTCCAACAAGATCGAGCGCACCGTTCTCAAAGCCGCGCCTTTGCCGAACCCACCCGCTGTTATCCAAGCGCCGTCGTGTCGGCGGATCACCTGACCCGCAGCCTCGTCGACATCGAAAGCACCCAGCCCAGTCTTCTCCAACGCCTCGGCCAGTTCCGCTTCCGAAGGAAGCGTCCCCTCGCCTCGCAAGTCCCACGCGTCGATGAAGAGACCCACCGCCGGGTCGAAGGCACCGCCGCTCTGTTCGGCCCACCGATACACTTCACCCAGGAGCGCCAGCAATTCCGGCGACAAGGTCTGCGGCTGGTCCAGCGGTGAGGCGTTCAACCGGGAGAGCTCGGAGTCTTCGCGCCAACTGCTCAGAACACTCTCCCACCGCGCCATCTCCTCGAAGACGGCCTCGATAGCCGCCATGCCCGCATCCCTGCTCGAAGCCGTGACCGACGCTTTCAGCAGGGTCCCCATGACATAGGTCTCCCGCTCCACCTCCACGGGCGAGCGGCGGGACCTCAAGGCAGGAATCAGCGCAGCGGCCATGACGGCGAGCGCGATGATTATTCCAACGGTACGATAAGGGTGCAAAAGCCCCTCCTCACAGCACTTACGTCACGGTCAAAGGAAGGCTGGGGCCAATCTGACATTGAGATCCATTCTCAACTAGCGCCCAACCTACCCGACTCCCTTAACCCTGTCAAGTATCGACGGGACATCGAGCAACTCCCGACGACGTCGACGTCATCGATCCGTCCGCGCCCGCGCCCGCGCCCCGCGTCCGCGACATCCAAAACGAAGAGGGCCGGCGAGCACACCACTCACCGGCCCCAATCAAACACCCCTCAGTTTGCTCGGCTCAACTCAACGCTCCCAAACGTTGTTGCTCCGATCCACATCCGGAAACGCCCTCTCAGCATCAATCTCAACGCTGACAACCGCCGCCCCATTC
Organism: Gemmatimonadota bacterium; assembly: GCA_039589995.1. Taxonomy (GTDB): domain Bacteria; phylum Gemmatimonadota; class Gemmatimonadetes; order Palauibacterales; family KS3-K002; genus JBDHGH01. Next base: position 63,866 of record JBDHGH010000003.1, read on the forward strand.
TCCACCGTCACCTCGGCCGTGCTCGCCCCGGCGAGCCAATGCTCCACCGGTACTTCCCTGTCCACGACCTCACCATCCTCGCGTGTGATTGTCAGATGCACCGGCATGGGCACCTGCCCCAAATCCTTGATCACGATACGGGTCCCACTCTGCGTGGCCTCCACGCTCGCGATCGCCTGATCCAGCGTCCAGGTTTCGTAATACCAACTCCGCCAGAACCACCCCAGATCACGCCCGCTGACACTCTCGAACATGTGGAACATATCCCACGGGTAGGGATGCTTGAACGCCCACGCCGCCAGAAAGGCCCGGTAGGCGCGCAGGAAATCCTCTTCGCCCAACACCCCGCGCAGCGCCATGAGCAATGACGCGGGCTTGGCGTACGAAGCGATGCCGAACGCACCGAACCCGTAGTGATGATCGGACCACCGCATCAACTCGCCTTCGTTACCCGTCTGCGCGAATTGGATGTAGCCGTACTGGGATCCGGAACCTGGATTCGTACCGGGGAAGAAATCACCGCTGGCCTCGTTACCGTTGAAGCTGGTGGTCCCCTCATCCATCCAGCTGTAACGCCGCTCGTCGGTTCCCACGATCATCGGGACCCACATGTGACCCAACTCGTGGGCCGTGACTCCGTAGAGCGCCGTGTCGCCCGCCGCGTTGTAGCCCCCCATGATGGTCATCATCGGAGCCTCCATACCGCCGCCTATGATGCCGGCTCCCTCCACCGAGGTCATGTGCGGCCACGGATACGGGACGCCCGTGTACTCGGACAGAAAACGAATCGAGTGTTGCGCGTAGCGCACTTCGTTTTTCCATCGGGGTGCCGATTCTCGGTAGATCGCATCGATGCGCGCGTAATCGACGGCCCCATCGCCATCGCGGTCGCCCACTGAGGTCCGCGCGGCGTCCCAAAGCGATTCGCGTGTGACACTGAAGGTCACATCACGAACCGTGTCTGAAACGAAACGCCAGGTCAACGTTCCGCTGTCACTGGTTTGCGTCGCCGTATCGAAATCGTCGGCGGTGACAACGTGAACGACCTCATCGCTGTCTTCGGCGCTCCTCAAGCGCGAGACGATGTCGGGTGACAGAACTTCATCCGGGTTCTCTAACCGACCCGTCGCCCTCACCACCCAACCCTGTGGAGCCTCTACCGTCAGGTCGTAGCTTCCGAACCCGGCGTAAAATTCCGCCATGCCGGTGAACCAGTCGACCTGCCAACCTGCAACGTCGTCGTAGACGGCCATCTGGGGGTACCAGTAAGCCAGGTAGAACAGATTGTCGGCGTCCCAGCCCATGCGACCAGAGGCGCCAGCCTTAGGAATCTTGAAGGCCCAGTCGATCTCGATTGACACCGATCCCTCAGGGGGCAGAGGGCTCGGCAGCCGAATGCCCAGTTGTGTAGCCGTGACTTCGTAGGTCGGACCCCGGCGTTGTCGCGTCTGTAACTCCTGACCGTCCACCGCCACGCGTCCTAGCTCGACTCCTCCGGTCACTTCCTGGGGGATTCGCCGCACTGCGCCCTCGGAATGCAAGTTCTGGTGCAGGTGTAGGTAGACCGTCCGCAACGTGTCGGGAGAGTTGTTCCTGTAAACGATGGCGGCCTCGCCTTCGAGTCGCTTCTCTTCCGGAAGAATCCGAGTCGTCAGGGTGTAATCGGCCCACTGCTGCCAGTAGCCGGCCCCGGGCTGGCCGCTATCCGTTCTAGTGCCTCGATCGAGCGCGCTCTCATATGTCAACGGATAGGAGATGGGGCTGGGAGCCTGGCGCGAACTGGCCGTCATCGGATGTCCGGATGCCTCGTCTACGCCTTGTTGTACGTGCACCGAGCTGCTCGCGCATGCTGACACGATGACGAGACCCAGTGCGATGACGAACGATTCGAAATGTCGGTGAATTGGAAACATCAGTAGATCTGTACCTTCCTGATTAGCGCGTCCAGTTGTTGTTGCTGCGATCGGCGTCCGGGAACAGGAACTCGGGGTCGATCTCGACACGAGTGATTTCCCTTTCACCCCTTATCGTGATTTCCGTCGTCGTGGCTCCGCCCAGCCACCGCTCGACGGACAACTCCTCCCGCGACACAGACCCGTCGGCGAAACTGATTCGTAGGCGCACCGGCATGGGAATCAGCCCGCGATCCTCGATCACGATGCGTGTACCGGCATCGGACTTCTCCACGGCAGCGACGGCCTGGTCCAGTTTCCACGTCTCGTAGTACCAGCTGCGCCAGAACCAATCCAGGTCGCGACCCGCCACATCCTCGAACATCTGGAACATGTCCCACGGATAGGGGTGCTTGTACGCCCACGTGCTCAAGTACGCCCGATACGCCTTCAGAAACGTCTCTTCTCCCAGTACGCCACGCAGCGCCGCCAGGACCGTTGCGGGCTTGGAGTACGACGCAACGGAAAACGCCTGCGGTACATAGTGGTGATCGGACCAACGCATCATCTCGCCTTCGTTTCCCGAATGCGCCATCTCCAAATACGTGTTGTGGTCGGGGATGTCGTGGTTCAGACCGGGAAAGAAATCCTTGCGTGCCTGGTTCTCGTTGAACGAGGTCGTGCCCTCATCCATCCAGCTGTAACGACGTTCGTCCGTATTTACGATCATCGGTACCCACATGTGGGCCAACTCGTGGGCTGTCACGAAGTACAGCGCGCTATCGGTCCGCTGGTTGTAGTCTCCGATGAGGGTCATCATCGGGTACTCCATCCCGCCACCCCTAAAACCGGCTTCAACAGCCGACATGTGCGGCCAGGGATACGGGATCCCGGTGTACTCCGAAAGAAACTTGATGGAGTGTTGGCCATACAACGCAGCGCTCATCCACTTGGGCGCGTTCTCCTTATAGATGGCGTCGATACGGGCGTAGTCCTCCTCGCCATCGCCGTCTCTGTCGCCAACCGGAGTTCGCACGGCATCCCACAGCGATGCACGCGTGACCGAGAACGCGACGTCCCTCACCTTTTCGGAGACGAAACGCCAGGCCAGCCGGCCGTCATCGCTACTCTTAGTGACTCCGTTCGCTAGATCGTCTGTGGTTATGACGTGCACGACCTCGTCGTTGCTTTCCGCTTCCCGCAACCGATCGATGACTCGCTCTTCGAGAACCTCGTCGGTGTTCGCCAACCGGCCCGTCCCCATCACCACCCAGTCTTCTGGGACATCGACGGTCAGGTCGTAACTGCCGAAACCAGCGTAGAACTCGGAGCCGGCCATGAACCAGTCGGTGTGCCAGCCGACGACATCGTTGTAGACCGCCATCTGCGGGTACCAGTACGCGAGGAAGAACAGATCATCCTCCCAACCCATCCGGTTGGAGACGCCCTCGCTGGGGATCTCGAACGACCAATCGATTTCGATGACAACCGAGTCGCCCGCCGATACCGGCTGAGGCGGAACGATCTCCATCGCGGTGGCCTCGACCCGATAACCCGGCCCGTCTCCCGTCACGGTGCCAAGCTCCTGCCCTGCCACTGATACCCGCTCCAACTCGACCCCACCCGTTACCTGCTGGGGGCGGTTCCGAGGTGCGCCTTCGGCGTGCACGTTCTGGATGAGGTTGATGAACAGAACCTGGAGGGCATCCGGCGAGTTGTTGTGGTAGAGTATCGTCGCGGAGCCTTCGAGACGTTGCTCGTCTGTGTCGATCCGAGCCCGCAAGGTGTAGTCGGTCCACTGCTGCCAGTACGCCGGCCCGGGCTGTCCCGCAGCTGTGCGGGTTCCGTTCTGGAGCGCCCGCTCGTAACCATCGGAGTACGAGACCGGATAGGGTATGGGGCGACGGCGCGCTTCGTCGGCTACCTGGGCATAGCCCTCGCCTCCAAAGACCACCAGCGCGAGGGCGATGGCCACAGCTGTTCTCGAGTACCGTGGCATGCGGTTCCCTTTTCATATGTAGCGGTGAGGCTGGGGGCACCCAAATATCACAAGCCGTTCAGTGCCCGCAAGGCGCCCAATCGCGGGGTTTGGGCGGCGCGACAGAATCTTGCGCCCAAAGCGAACGCGTACAATCTTGTTTCGGTTCGTACCAGCCTCCCAGCCCCAGGGGCGTAATCCTTTCAACTCGACCAGAACGCGTGTGTCACGAGCCCGGAGGCCGTCATGGTGAGTCGTAAGCTTACGCGCAGGGACTTCGTTAAAGTCGGAGCAACGGGCACAGCCGCCCTCCTGCTCAGCCGGAACAGTGCGATGGGTGGTGGCGTGAACTCGGCCATGCCGACGCGTCCATTCGGGAAGACCGGCCACGACGTCAAGCTGTTCAGCCTCGGCGCCCAAGCGACGGTCGAGCGTTCATCGGACGACCCCACCGAGGCCAAGCGCCTACACGACGAGTCGACCGCCATCATCAACCGGGCCATCGACCTGGGGGTGAATTACATCGACACGGCGGCGGCCTACGGTAGGGGAATCAGCCAGACGCGGGTCGGGGAGGTGATGGCCACGCGCCGGAAGGAAGTGTTCCTGGCGACGAAGACTCACAACCGAACGCGCGACGGCTCGATGCGATTGCTCGAGGAAAGCCTGCGGCTGCTGCAGACCGACCACCTCGATCTTTGGCAACTCCACAACATCTCCAGGGAAGAACAGCTCGAGACGATCTTCGGGAAGAACGGAGCGATCGAGGCGCTGCAGCAGGCACGCGACGAGAAGATCGTTCGCTTCCTGGGAATCACGGGCCACTACAATCCCAACGTCCTGATGAAAGGGATCAACGAGTACGGTTTCGACTTCGACACCGTTCTCATGGCGCTGAACCCCGCTGACAAGAACTTCCTACCGTTCCAACAGGAACTGCTCCCCGTGGCGAAGCAGAAGAACATGGGGGTCATCGCGATGAAGATCCCGGCTCGGGGCCGAATGTTCCGCGACGGCGGCATCACCACGATGCAAGACGCGATGTCCTACGTGCTCACCCTCGACGGGGTCAGCACGGTCATCATCGGTTGCGATGACGTGGCTCAACTCGAAGAGAACGTCTCGATCGCGACCAACTTCCAGCCGCTTTCCGGCAGCGAGATGGCCAGGCTCGAGGGATTGACCGAGAGCTACGCGGCCGACGCGGCCTTCTTCAAGGAGGGAGGTGCGGGCTTCGGGCGTCGCGGCACCGACGACCAGGGATTCCTAGACAAGTGATACAGCAGGGCATGATGGTTGCACCGAGGCTCGAGGGTGGGGCGGAACGATAAAGTTCCATTGACGGAGGGTCGTAGACAGCCATGGGTAAGCAAGCCGCAACCGCGCCTGACGGGGTCACTCCGGCCAGGTCCGCAGACCGTGCAGAAGACCTCAATCCCTTTCACATTGCACAGTTACAGTTCGACAACGCTGCCAGATACATCCCTGAACTAGAGCCCGGCCTGGCCGATTTTCTCAAGCTGCCCAGCCGGATGATCGAAGTCGAGTTCCCCATCGAGACCGCCGAAGGCGAAGTTCGCAACTACATCGGGTATCGGTGCGTCCACAACCGCGCCCGCGGGCCGAGCAAGGGCGGAATCCGCTACCACCCCGGCGTAACGGCCGACGAGGTCCGGGCCCTCGCATCGTGGATGACTTGGAAGTGCGCGGTGCTGGATGTCCCCTTCGGCGGCGCCAAGGGTGGGGTCATCTGCAACCCGAAGAGGCGCACCAAGGATGACCTGCAAAGAATCACGCGCAGGTTCATCGCCGAGCTGGGTGATCAGATCGGTCCGTTCACCGACGTTCCGGCGCCCGACGTGAACACGAACGCCGAGACGATGGCCTGGGTCTACGACACCTACGACATGATGCATCGCGGCCGCAACAACCTGGGTGTCGTGACGGGCAAGCCGGTGGACATCGGCGGTTCGTTCGGCCGCAACGAGGCGACTTCACGCGGCTGCCTCTTCTGCACGCAGAGGGCGCTGGCCCGTGGCACCGTCCGAGATCTGAACTCAGTGGTCGGCTCCGACGTCGTGGTACAGGGCTACGGTAACGCCGGCGCCATCGCCGCGGAGCTATTCGCGGACGAGGGTGCCCGCATCATCGCCGTGAGCGACTCGCGCGGCGGCATCTACAGTCCCAAAGGGCTCGATCCAGCTGCGGTGCTCGATCACAAGAAGAAAACAGGGTCGGTGCTCGGCTATCCGGGCGCCAGAGAAGTCGACAACCAAGAGCTGCTGACGATCCCGTGCGACATCCTCATCCCGGCAGCGCTGGAGAACGTGATCCGCGCTGACAACGCGCACCAGATCCAAGCTAAACTGATCGCCGAGGCCGCCAACGGCCCGACGACTCCGACCGCCGACAAGATCCTCTTCGAACGTGGCATCCAGGTGCTACCCGACATACTCGCCAATGCCGGCGGTGTGACGGTGAGCTATTTCGAGTGGGTGCAGAACAACGACTACGAGCAGTGGGATGAGGACGAAGTCAATCTCAAAATGCACGTCAAGATGGAGCGGGCCACCGACGCGGTGATCGACAAGCAGAGAGAGATCAACGGCTCGCTCGACGACCTGAACGCTCGCCGCAAGCAGAACGGCAGGGACAGCTTCCCGCTGGTGCCGGTGGACTTGCGGATGGCCGCCTACATACTGGCGATCAGCCGCGTGGCCAAGGTCACCTTGGAGCGCGGCATTTGGCCCTAACCACAACCGAGCGGCGGGGCCATGTGGCTGGTCCCGCCGCTCAATTCACCTCACGCTGGACCCTTCCACCACAGATCGAGAATCCGCACCACGCTGTAACACGGCCGCGGTCGCGTACGCCGCCGCAGCGGCGAACAGCAGTGTGTTCGAGCCCGACTCCAGCGCGATCAGAGCGGCCAACGGTGTCGCCACCACCGACGCGAAGCCGTTCGCAGCCCAGCCCCAGGCGACTCCCTCGATCTCCGCTCCGGCCAACGACCGCAGGCCCAACGGGAACGGCGTGCCCATCAGGAAAGCCAGTGGCGCCAACAGCATCATCGCCACCGCGGCCCGCACCGTCAGTGGTGCGGGTTGCAGTAGATGGACCATCGAAAGCAATAGCACGCCGTAGAGAACGAGCAGGACCGCCAGGGCTGCCCCGACCTGCGATCCTCTTGCCGCGGTTAAGCGATCCGACCAGATACTCCCCAGACCGGAGCAGATGAGAAACGCAGCCAGCACCGCCGCCACCGCGTAGACCGGATGGCCGAGCAACAGGTTGAGTTGCTGGATGGCCGCGATCTCCGCTGCCAGGTAGGCGAAGCCGATGGCGGCGAAATAGCCGACCAGCCTGATCCAACTTCCGGCTGACGTCACACCGACACGAACCGCAGCCGGGGCCAGCATCAACAGAGCGGCGAGTACAATGCTCTGGGCAAGCGTGGCAAACAGCGCCACGTAGCCCCACTCGGCGAAGGCCAACCAACTGCCGCGGTCGCGGCCGACGAAGGCGCGTATCGATCCGGCGCGTAGGAAGTGATGCGGATAGGGCCGCGCGTCGTTGGCCGGCGAGACTTCGAACGCGTACTCGCTCGCGAATTCTTCAGCACTCTCGCTTCCATCGATCGCTGCGGCTGAGGCCCTGAAGAAAACCGGCTCGTCGAGGATATTGTATCCATCGCCGGGGCCCTCGATGCCCGGATACCAGTCGAAGTCGAAGCGTCGCTCGGCTGCCCAGCCCATGAGAGCGTGCAGCTCGTCCGAGCGGAATCCCGAAGGTTTGATCAACACAGTGACCGTCGCCCAACTCCTCAGGACGACCAGCTTGTCGATCATGTTCTCGGGCGAGGTCCGCCTCAGCGCCTCGGCCGCGGTGAGTATGACGCGCACACTCTCTCGCGGTGGCGTCATCAGCCAGCGAGTGATCGCCAGCACACCGTCGTCGCTCAGCCGCTCTATATAGGACGTGTACGCCTCGACGGTGTGCATGAAATCTTCGTTCAGCGCGTGCACGCCCGCCGCACTAGATCCGAACGACAGCGCCGGCCCCAGGGTGATGAGATCGTAGCGCTCGTCCGACCGCGCGGTGAAGCCACGGACATCACCGATTACCCACTCGACCTCAGCACCGTACCGTTCCGCCGGCGATGCGCTTCCCCACCCCGCCAATTCGACGACCTGCGGATTCAACTCCACAGCCGTCACTCTGGACGCCCCGTGCTCCAGCGCGTTCCAGACATCGATCCCACCACCCGCGCCCAGCACCAGGACTCGGTCGCGCCGGCCGGGAGCGTACGGCGCCGCCGTCGGAAGCCAGTCGATGATCTGCAACGCCGACGTGTCGCTCTCCCAATCACTCACCGCGCCAGCGATTTGCCCATCCACGAATAGGGCGGTCTGTCTGGGAAACGCACCTGTATAAGAGAGCGACAGACCGGGCGCGTGACGGAACGCCGATGCTTCCACCGCCACAACCCAGCCCAGCGGGCTCGTGCGCTCGGCCACGCGACGTGCGTCGGGGAACGCCTCGACCTGCGGTAGCCCCTTGTAAGGCGTAACCTCCAGCGTCCACAGCGGCCGCACCACAGTTGCGCAAGCTACGATGAAGACCACCGTCGCCAGCCCTGCCAACATGTTGCGCCGTCTGGAGACTATGGTAGAACTGACAGCACCCAGCGACGCGATCACGGCGGGCACGGCCAGAGCGTTCTCGGGAAAGACCAGCCAAAGTACTCCGATGGCCAGCAGCGCACCGACTCCCGCGCCTACGAAGCTCGCCCCATAAATCCAGCCGACTCTTTCCGGCTGGAGCGTTAGGGCCAGCAGCGTTACCAGGCCGCCCACGAAGAACGGCACGGCCAGCAACAGATAGACCGCCCCCAGGCGCGGCCACTCTCCGAAGTTCCAGACCAGTTGCGTTGCGTCCAGACGAATCAGTTGAACCAGAGCCGTGCAGACGACGAGAGCGACGGGCGACATCAGTGCGGCGAACTCGAACCCGCGAGTCGCCGGCTCGGGGCCGGGCCGCGCCAGCGCCAGCGCGACGCCGCCCACGCCGAACCCCAGCATGGCTACGCCGATGGCCATGAATGCGAAGTGGTGGAATTGCTCGATGGCGAAGACGCGAACGAGAAGGATCTCGTACGAAAGCGTGGCAGCTGCAATCAGCGCGACGGCGAGCGGCCGCGAGAACCTGTCCACGCCGTCAGCGCAGACCTTCCAGCATCGGGACGAACCGCACCGGCAGCAAATTGCGCGTGCGCACCACCCCGTTCGGCTCCTTCGCCACCAGGATCAGGTTCTGCACGCCGTACACGCTGCCCACCGGGATGACCATTCGTCCGCCGGGCTTCAACTGCTCGACCAGCGCCGGCGGGATGTACCCGGCAGCCGCCGTCACGATGACCGCATCGAACGGCGCCGCCTCGGGCCAACCGAAGTGCCCGTCGGCGTGCCGCCCGTTGACGTCGTAACCGAGTCGCTCGTGCACTTCTCCCGCGCGGTCCGCCAGCGCCTCGAAGATCTCGACCGTGTACACCTCGCAGCCGATCGCGGCGAGCACGGCAGCCTGGTATCCGGAGCCCGTGCCCACTTCCAGCACTTTCATCCCGGGCCTGGACTCCAGAACCTCGGTCATGTACGCGACTATATAAGGTTGCGAGATCGTCTGGCCGTACCCGATGGGAAGCGGCCGGTCGCCGTAGGCATTGTCGCGGTGGCCCTCGGGCACGAACTCGTGGCGCGGCACCGCCGCCATGGCGGCCAGGGTGATCGAATCCTCGACGCCGTAGCGTTCGATCAGGTGAACCATGTCCGAGCGGCGCTGAGCATGGCGGTCCTGCGCGACACAAGAGGTCGCAGATACTAACGTAAGAAGAGCGAGCAGCGAGCTGGTCCGGCGAGTTTTCATATAGAGCACGAAGTAGAGGTGTACCAACAACTTCCTACGCGTTGCTGCCGTGCGTCAAGCCTCGCGCTTATTGCCAGCCGAAAGCGCACCTTGCATAATGTAGGCAGCCCAACACCTCGATGCGGTAGCCCTATGTCGAGCTTTCAGTACTCCATCCGGGAGACACATCGGCGGAGTCAGCGACGTCTCCGACCGGGCTGTGTCTATCCCTCGTGGTTCGCTAACGCGGCCACCCAAACTCTATCCGACGATCACCGTCTTTCCGCATCAGCCCCAACGCCCGCGATGCTGTAGCGAGGTTTCATATGGAGTTTCCCTTTGACCGGATCCTGGCTGCATTCGAAGGTCGTTACCTCATCGAGCGTGAACTTGGTAGCGGTGAATTGGGAACGGCCTACCTCGCTCGAAACCCGAGACTGCACAAACCAGCGGTGCTCAACATCCTGCATTCCGAAATCGCAACGACGATAGACGCCGACGATTTCAACCAAGCGATCGCGCGTGCCGCTAGACTCAGTCACCCGAATATCACTTCGCTCCACGATTCTGGAGAAGCCGACGGTTTCCTCTACTACGTCACATCTTTCCTTGACGGCGAAACGCTACGAACGCGCCTGAAGAAAGAGCGACAACTGGCCATTGCAGATGCAATTGGGATTGCCCGGGACATAGCCAGTGCCTTGGACCATTTTCACGACCGCGAGATCGTCCACTGCGACATCAAGCCCGAGAACATACTCCTTTCGGACGGCCATGCGGTCGTAGTCGATTTTGGGGTCAGGAGCGCAATTTCACGAGCACAGGTAAAGACAACCGGCGACTCGACCCTGCCGACCGGAGCTCCGGCGTACATGAGTCCGGAGCAAGGAGCCGCGAGCAGCGAGGTCGACACGACGAGCGATGTATACAGCCTCGGCTGTGTTTTCTATGAAATGCTGGCCGGTGAGCCGCCGTTCACTGGGCCGACCGCTGAGGTGATTCTCGCCAGGCATTCTCAGGACCCAGTGCCACCGTTGCGTACGGCCAGACCTTCAGTGCCGATGTCTGTGCAGCAAGCCACCGAGCGAGCGCTTGCCAAGCGGCCGGCCGAACGTTTTCGCACATGCCGGGAGTTCGTTGAGGCGCTGGAGGCAGAACACAGACTCAGGCGCAAGCGGGGACTGATCGGTAAGGCCATCGCCGCCACAGTCGTGACCGCCGTCATCGCAGGCTCCGCGATTATCCTGAATTCGCTGATGTCCAAAGACGCCGAAGGCCCCCAATCACTGGTTGTCTTACCCTTTTCCTACAGCGGGGGCGAGGAGCACAGCTACTTGGGCGATGTGATGGTCGATCTCTTGAGCACGTCGCTTGACGGCGCGGCTCAGCTACACACCGTCGACCCGCGAGAAGTATTGAGCGAGGTTGCGCAGGAGGACGTGGCAGCGACCGACCGAGGAGAGTCGATCGCTCGACGCCTGAATGCCGACCGCTTCGTAATCGGTGAGATCGTGGAGGCCGGCGGCCGGCTGCGAATCAATTCGCGACTCTACGGCGTTGGCGAAGAAGGCGCGCAATACGCACAGGCCGCCGTGGAGGGCCCGTCCGATAGCCTGCACTATATGGTCGACGATTTGACCGTGCAGTTGCTGTTGGGCACTCATGGTGAGAGCGCTCGCCTAATCTCAGTGGCGGCGACGACGACAGAATCGCTGGACGCCCTGAAAGCGTTCCTGGAGGGCGAACGACATTACCAATCCGGGGTGAATGGTCGCGGCGAAGCCTATTTCGCGTTTCAGAGGGCGGTCGAGGCCGATTCGACATTCGCCCTCGCATGGTATCGACTCTCGCAGCTAGCCTATTTCTCCGGCAGGGCTCTGGACCTAATCAGGCCGGCAGGGGAAAAGGCGGCCCAGTATGCCGATGGCCTTCCCGAACGCGAGCGACAGTTGTTGACAGCTTACGGTGCGTATGTGCGTAATGACCCGGCAGAGGCCGAGAGGATATATAGAGAGATCATCAGTTACTACCCGGATGATTTCGAGGCCTGGTTCGGGCTGATGTCTACCGCCACCGCCTTCGCGAGCGTAATGGGGCTTCCCGCGTCAATCAGCCGGGAACCGATCGAGCGTGTGCTTTCCTACGATCCCGACAATACGATGGCTCTCTGGTCTCTCTGGCAACTCGAAGCGCTCGAACGCAACTGGGATGGCGTGGACTCTGTGTTCGCCCGGGTCTTCGGCGATGATGAGCCTTATTTACTCTGGCGCGCCGTACCAATCTTCGGATCCCGGGATACGGCAGAGATACGTGAGACCCTGGCTGCAGTCGAGAACTGGGACTCTGGCACTCTCGCAATCGCAAGCATGTGGGTGTCAAGATTCGGCCAAAACCCCGCTGGGGCTTTGGAATTCTCCCGAATATTGGAGGATCGAACGGAATCTCGGGAATGGGCTGCGGCCAACCAATTGCTGAGCGCGGACTACGAACTCGCCCTAGGCCGAAGACGGGCGGCCGAGGAACGCTTCACCCAGCTGGCGCAAATTGTTCGCTCGTGGGCCATTGAGGACGCGGCCTACTGGTCCCTCGCGCCCCAATTCGATCTGAGGCGTGCCGAACTCGATGCCTTATACGACTCCATCCTGAGGTGGGACCCGGATGTCACCGGGCAAACCGTGGCCACCCGCTCTGCGCCGGGAATGTGGGCGATGTTTGCCGCCCGTCATGACAACCTTCATACACATCTACGCCTCTACCTTCTGGGACGCTTGAGCGCTCGACTGGGTGAAGGCGAGGCCGCGATGAGCTACGCGAACAAACTCGATTCCATCCCGACACCGGAAGCCGCAGGCTCACTGAACCGTTACCTAGCGCACTCGGTCCGTGCCCACTGGCTGGCCGAACAGGCGCTCTGGTCCCAAGCACTGACCGCCCTCGAAGTTGCGAGGACTGAAACCACTGGAGAGCCGGGATCGAGTTGGGTAGCCACAGCCCCGCAGGACAGGTACCTGAGAGGGTTTCTGTTGGAAAGGCTCGGGCGCGACGACGAGGCGCTGAGATGGTACGAGTCCCTTAACGCCTGGGACTCTACGGTCATGCTGGCGCCATCTCATCTGAGGCAAGCCGAGATCTACGAGCGCCTCGGAGACACCGAAAAGGCGGCGGAACATCACGCCCTCTTCATCGAGCTCTGGCAGGAGTGCGATCCAGAGCTGCATCCCATGCTCGAGAGCGCGCAAAACGCCTACGAGCGATTGACCCAAGCGCGGCTAGTGTTCTGATGAGCGACAGTTCACTCGATCGACTTCGGCTCGCCCTGGCCGGGCGTTACACCATCCTGCGCGAGTTGGGTCGTGGCGGCATGGCCACCGTATACCTTGCACAGGACCTGAACCACCAGCGCGCCGTCGCCCTGAAAGTGCTACACTCCGAATTCGCTACGGCAGTCAGAGCCGAGCGCTTCATCCGAGAGATCGAGATCGCCGCCCGACTGCACCATCCACACATCCTCTCGCTGTACGAGTCAGGCGAAGCCGGCGGTACGCTCTATTACGTAATGCCGAACGTCGAAGGAGAGACTCTACGCGAACGGCTCGCGCGAGAGCAGCGACTGTTGGTGGCCGACGCGCTGAAGATCGCCCGCGACGTGGCTGGCGCTCTGAGCTACGCGCACGTCCGTGGGATCGTACACCGCGACATCAAGCCCGAGAACATCTTCCTGTCCGACCGATATGCGTTGATCGCCGACTTCGGTATCGCGCGGGCCGTGACTGCAGCAGGAGGTAACACGCTCACCGAAACAGGCCTAGCGATCGGAACACCCGTGTATATGAGCCCCGAGCAAGGGGGAGGAAGCGGCAAAGTCGACGGTCGAAGTGACATCTACAGTCTCGGTTGTGTCGTGTATGAGATGCTGGCCGGACAGCCGCCGTTTACAGGTCCCACGGCGCAGGTGATTCTGGCGCGGCACGCCCTGGACCCAGTTCCCCCACTGAGTACGGCTCGCCCGTCAGTGCCGGCCTCCGTGGTGGCGGCGACCGAACGCGCCCTCGCGAAGGTACCCGCCGACCGATTCAGCACGGCAGACGAATTCGCGAGAGCGCTGGAGACAACCGCTGACGTGGCCGAGCTCAAGAACTCCAAGAGCGCCGCGGCCGGCAAGCGGCTGTTTGCTCGAAGTGTCGTCGCGATGCTCGTGGCAACCGTTCTGGTGGCCGTGGGTGTACGCTTCCTAGCGCCCTTGCTATCGTCAAGCGGAGAGGACTCGGCGGCTAACAACCGAATCATCGTACTTCCTTTCGCCTATCGTGGCAGTGCCGAGCACAGAGATCTCGGCGAAACCATGGTCAATCTGCTGAGCGCGACATTGGACGGCACGGACGACATGCACACCGTCGATCCACGAGATGTCCTAAGCGTTGCCCAGAACGATAACGAGGCAAATCCCGATCTGGGGCGAGCGATCGCGAAACGCTTCGATGCAGGACACTTCGTGGTAGGAGAGATCGTTGAGGCAGGTGGCCTGCTGCGAATCAACTCCAGGCTTTACGGTAGGATGGAGGATGGCGATGCATACGTGCAGGGCGCAGTCGAAGGTTCGGCAGACAGCTTGCACGGCCTCGTGGATGATCTCACTGCGCAGCTACTAGTAGGCAGCCTCGGTGCTGGCACGCGCCTGAGCATCGTCGCAGCCGCAACGACGGAATCGCTGGAAGCTCTAAAGGCCTATTTGGGCGGTGAGCGGCATTATCAATCTGGTGTCAGTGGCCGTGGCGCGGCGTTTGACGCGTTCCAGCGAACTGTAGAGATGGACTCCACGTTCGCGTTGGCATGGTATCGCCTATCCCAGCTTGCCTATTTCTCTAACAAGGCCCCGGAGTTGCACCGCCCGGCAGGCGAAACCGCCCTTCGGTACGCTGGTGAACTCCACGAGCGAGAGCAACATCTGCTGGCCGCGTACGTCGCATATCTCCGCGGCAACGCCGCTGTCGCCGACAGCCTCCACAGAGAGACCTTGCGGGGTTACCCTGAAGACCTCGAGGCCTGGTACGGTCTACTGCTAACGCTCGGCGAGTACGCCCACATCCTTGGCGTCGACGAGGCTACAGCTCGGCAACTTGCCATGCGCGTGCTGAGGTACGAACCCGAGTATCCAATGGGGCTGTGGCACATATGGACATTGGAAGCCACAGCGCGGGTCTCCGTTGGAATCGACCAGATGCTGGAACGCATATTGGTCGAGCGACCACCCGGATGGCTTGAGCGCTCCGTGCATGCCTTTGGGTCGGGCGACCCGGCGGAAGAGAAGCTGATACTGACCGAGGCGAGAAGCGCGGACCCCGGCGATGTGCTGCTGGCCGGGTGGCGCGTGTTCTTGACGGCTCAGAAACCCAGCAGTGCCCTACAGTTCTCCCGAATCGTCGAGCAAGGCCCGGAGTCCTTACAGTGGGCAGCCCTTAACCATCTGTTGAGCGCATCATACGAGCTTGCGCGGGGGCAGAGACGCGCGGCACAAGAACGCTTTGACGAGCTCATGCTTCACAACTCAGCCTGGGCCCTCGAGGACGCGGCGTACTGGTCTCTCGCGCCCGCTTTCGAAGCGAGTCGGTCCGAACTCGAGGCCCGGCGTGATGCGCTCCTGAGATGGAACGCCGAGTCTGTGGCACCGGCGTTGGCTTCTGGATCATCCCTCGGACCGTGGTGGAGCTTCTTCTCCGCGCGGCATGACGGCCTTCACGGTCATCTTCGTCTGTACCTGTTGGGCCGTTTGTCCATCGAACTGGGCGAGACCAAAGCAGCATTGAGATATGCGGACGACCTAGAAGGCTTCGAGACGCCTGAGTTCGCTGGTTCGCTTAGCCTCGACCTAGCGCAATCCATTCGCGCACACGTTCTCGCCGAGGCAGGTCAGACAGCCGACGCGCTCCTCGCCTTGGAGGCCGCGCCGAGAAGGGTGCCCTGGGGTCAAAACCAGGTAAGCTGGTTTTCTACACAACCACAGGAGAGGTACCTGAGAGCAGAGCTACTGGAGGAATTGGGACGATACGAGGATGCCCTTGGTTGGTATCAATCCCTCACCTACTGGTTTCACCCCATAATGGCGGGCCCGTCCTACCTGCGTCAGGCCAGAATCTACGCGCGCCTGGGGGATCGGGAGAAGGCAGTGGAGTACTATGGTCGTTTCATAAACCTCTGGGAGGGTTCAGACGCCGAGTTTCAGCACCGCGTCGAAACCGCACGACGATCGATCGAGGCGCTCACCAGAGACCGCTAGTATCGCCAGAAGCCGTACCGCACTGACTGTAGTAGTGCTTAGCTAGCCTGCAGCCAGGAATCGGCGTGCATTCGGCCTATCTTCCTTGGTCTGCCGCAGCAGCGCCGCGTTCATCTCGCGGCGCGGCGAATCTGACTGCAACTCCTCGTAGTACTCGCCGCGGTCGATGAGCTCGCCGATCAATACGCCGGCGACGATCGCGGGGAACCAGGCCTGGAAGTCGACCACCCAGAGTATCGGGGGAATAACGAGCCCAAACAACGTGCGTGTAGCAGTCACGATGGGACGGACGGGACGACCAGCATCGATGAAGTCGAGCTTCCTCAATACATAAAGACCAAGCTTGCCGAACCCGAATACACCGGCCAGCCAAGTGGTGCCGCTAAAGATTCCCGCGAGGAAGAACCCGGTCCAGACAACGCTGGCGCTGTGGCCGTACGCTGGCGTGGAGGGTTTCAAGACGCTGTAGACCTGGTCGGCACACACGAGACCGAGGAATCCGACCAGCGCCGCGACGGATCCCTGTAAAACTGCAGACGGACCGGAGAACGCGTAAAGCGTAGCCAGCGCCAGGAAGGCGGGGATCGTCACCACTTCGCGACTCAGCCATGACCGCCTTAGGTTCAACATCGCCCGGTAGGCGCGCTCCAATCGTCCCAGGTGCAAAGTCGCCAACCCCATCGTCACGGCCGCCGCTCCAACGAACGCGAAGGGATTAATGGCCGACGCGTTCTTCACGCTGGCCGCCACGACGCCCACCAAGGCCGCGGCCGCCGAGGTGAACAGCCACAACGACCACTCGGACTTCAGCGAAATGGCGGATCGCGACGAATCCGCGGCGGCAACGACAGGTTGCGCCACCGTTGATGCGCTCATGACCGGCAACCGCCGGCCTCGGGCCAGGGGACGAATCTGAATCCGCGGCCCCAGATCCGTTTGGGGAAAGCCTTCGACCCCGTTTGCTAGTTGCTCCTCGGGAAGATCAGCGAAGTCGAGAGCGCCGGTTGGACAGTGGACCGCGCAAGCGGGCTTCAGACCGTCCTGCAGGCGGTGGTTACAGAACGTGCACTTGCTCATAACCCCGAGCCCCACGTCGAACACCGGCGCATCGTATGGGCACGCCCACAGACAGTACTGGCACCCAATGCACTTGCTCTCGTCGAGAATCACCGCACCGGTCAAACCGTCACGCGAATAAGCCAGCGCCGGGCACGCGTACATACAGGCGGGCTCGTCGCAGTGATTGCAGGCCAGTGATAGATGGAAGAGTGGAGCGTGTGGGTGGCGGCGAGGATTGAAGGTCTCGATGCGTCGCCAACTTCGTTCCGGGCCCAGCTGGTTCTCGATGGAACACGCCAGCTGGCAGGCGCCACAGCCGGTGCAGCGGTTCGCGTCGAAGATGAAGCTATTCGGCACGGCTCGCTCTCTCGACCTGTACCCGATTGTCGTGGAACGCGGCGCCGTA
>JBDHGH010000004.1:0-44311 GCA_039589995.1 Gemmatimonadota bacterium
TTCCTTCGCTGCGATGGTCTCGTCGTTTGCCCAGGTGAACGTGGCGTTGAGTCCGTCTCGGGCCGCGTCGAGGAAATTGCCTTTGGCGTCGTCGAACTCGAGGAACTGGGTAATGTCACCGAACTCGGCGGTGACTCCCAAGACCGAGCCGATCCAGAACATCGCGTTGGCCACTTCGTCGATCACCGTGGGGCCCGATGGCAGGGCCCGACATTCGATCCTCAGGTGCGGCTCGCCGCCGCTGACGCCGTAGCAGGGGCGGTTCCACCGGTAGACCGTGCTGTTGTGAAGCTGAAGGGCGGCCAGTTCGGGAATACCGCCCTCATCCAGGACGGCGAGCGGATCCTCGTCGATTCTCGTCGGCATCAGGGCCCGGAATCGGGCGATGTCTTCCTGGAAGAGCTCGACCACCGATTCCTTCAACCAGAAATCACCGAATCGGACCCTGGGTGCGCGTTCGCGCAGATGTTTCATGGCGGCGCGCGTATCGACCGATTGCCGGAAGAGTGCGATTCGTGTCTCTGCCCAGAGCCTACGGCCGAAGAGCAGGGGCGAGTTCACCGCCGCTGCGAGGACGGGGCCCAGCACGGCTTGGGCCGCGTTGTAGGTCTTGGCGAATTCCTCGGCGCTAACCTGCAGGTGCACCTGGCAGCTGGTGTTGCAGGCTTCGAGCATGACCGAGTCGTGCTCGACGTTCAACTCGTCGATCCCTTGTATCAGCAAACGGGCCGGGCCGCTCCGCAGTCGGGTCATCGCCTCGTTTAGGGCGTAATAGCGTTCGCGTGGCGTGATGCTGTTGAGGTTAGCGTCGGACTTCTTCAGGCTGGGGAGGATTCCGGTCAAGATGACTTCGGCGCCCTCTTTTCGCGCGGCGTCGCGGACATTCTCGATGTGGCCGAGCAGATCTCGCTCCAAAACGCTGAAGCAGTCGCCCTTGAGCTGGAGGGGGTCGAGGTTGATCTCCAGGTTGAATCGTGCCAGTTCCGTTGTGTAGGCGTCGGCGTCGAGTCGTTCCAAGACCTGCATGGCCACCAGTGCGGGGCGCCAACTGCTGTCCACCAAGAACAGCTCCTGCTCCATCCCGATTTTCGGGTCCCCCGACGCGATACGACCGTCGGCGATGAGCCGTTCGAGGGCATGGATGTCCCTCAGCATCGAGCGGGTGAAGGCGCGAATGGCCTCCGGCTCGTATTCGGGCTTGGCGTCCTGACCCAATTAGTCCGTCCTTTCGCACGAGGGCCGCCTTGAAGCGCCTCAATAGTGGGTGCAGGTAGCCCGTAAACTATGCCTCCCCAATTGATATCGAAACTCCTTATCGAGGCCGACGGATCGGGCCCGTACGTCGCCTTCGAACACGGATTTCGAGCTTATCTAGCCCAGGCGACGATTTTCTCCCCTCACGCATCTATACAGGGTGAAATGAAGAGTGATGCTCTGTCTTTGGCGAATGCAGAAGTGGCTCGCGCGCGGGCCGGCGATCTCGAGGCTCTGGAGGCCGTGTACCGTGCCTTTCGAGCGCCGGTCTATAATCTCGGCCGTCGTATGTGCGGCAACGAGGAGGACGCCGAGGATGTGCTCCAGGAGACCTTCCTCGAGGTCTGCCGCTCGATCGGCAGATTCCGCGGAGACGGGTCGCTGTGGTCGTGGGTTCGGCAGGTGGCGGTAAGCAAGTCGCTGATGCTTCTACGACGCGAGCGTGGTCGGGCGGGTAGTAGGGGGCCCCTACCTCCGGATTCGCTTGGGACATCGCCGCCGGAGCCGACTGCCCCGATAGACCTCGAGGCGGCGCTGGGCAGGCTGTCCCCGGTTACTCGCTCGGTCCTCTGGCTGCACGACGTCGAAGGATATACGCACGAGGAGATTGGGGAGATGATGGGAGGAACGGCCAGTTTCTCGAAATCACAGTTGTCGCGGGCACACAAGCGCCTGCGGGAGTGGCTGGGCTGATGGACACGAGCAAGCATTTGGCAATGGACGAGTTGCTCGCTCTGCGTGATGGTGAAGGCGGAGCCAGCAGCCGATCACACGTGGAGGCGTGCGACGAGTGCCGGGATGAGCTGGAGCGATTGTACCAGTTTCAGGCGCGACTTCGTGCGATGCCCACGTTTTCGCCGCCGCGCGACGTCTGGCCGCGGGTGGTCCACACGGTACGGCGCCGGCGTTTGCGCCGCCGGTTGAACTATGGGGTGTTGGGCCTGGCGGCGGCAGCGGCTCTGACAGCGGTCGTCGTCCTGCGTGGGCCGGCGGTCGACGAAGGCGATCAGCCTTCGGACAGCTGGACGGCCGAGGCGTCGAGCCTCGATATGGGCCCGGTCATTCTGCGCTCTCGCCAGCTCGAGTCCCTTCTCCAGACGTATCGTCCCGCACAGCGGGTTTACGATGCTCCAACGGCGCTAGCGGTTTCGGTCCTCGAAGATCGCATCGTCCTTCTCGACCAGATGCTCTCCGAGGGTCGCGTGGTTGGTGCGGACCGCGCGGTGATGTTGGGACTTTGGGGTGAGCGTGTAGCGACTCTGGAAACGCTCGTAGGACTCCAGGCCGTGCAGGAGGATCGGGTCTGGCGCTAAGGACTTGGAGACAATTGTCGGTGGTAAAGTCGCATAGAAGTCTGGTATTGAAGGTGGGACACAGATAGGAGGAAACGATGAAGTGGGCCAAGTTGTTGCTGATGGGCGCCTTGATCTGGGTCGGTACTGCCGACACCGTGCTTGCCCAGGACGAGGAAGAGAAAGAGAAAGACGTGGAGTGCGTGTGCGAGCCGGGGTGGACCGCGCTGCGCGCGTCGCCGCGTGCCGGCAATTGGGCGACTCTCAGCTATTTCGGAGGTCGGGCTCGCCTTGGCGTCTACGTGAATACCGAAGCCAACACCGAGACGGATCGCTACGGTGCGTTGCTCAGCGGGGTCACCGAAGGAGGGCCGGCGGCTAAGGCCGGACTCGAAGAAGATGACATCATAGTCAGCCTCAACGGTGAAAGCCTGCTCAGCGGTGGAGAGTCGTACGACGAAGACGAGTCGGCGCCCGGCATGCGGCTGATCGAGCGAGCCGGGAAATTGGAGCACGGGGATACCGTCGAGGTGGAATATCGACGCGACGGCGAGACCGAGACGGTGGAGCTGGTCGCGGGTGATTTCGACAACACTTTCGCCATCGCACGGGCCGGATACTCGGACAGGCTGGAGGGTTTGATGGAAAGGGTTCGGGAGATGCCGCAGGTGCATGTCACCGCTCCCCGGTCTTTCGCCTTCAGTCTTGGTGCGACGCTCCCGGGCTTCGAGTTGGTCACGTTGAATCCGGACCTGGGTGAGTATTTCGGGACCGACGAGGGGGTCTTGGTCGTCAGTGTGCCCGAGGAAAGCGCACTGAGTCTCGAGGCCGGTGACGTTATCATTTCGATCGGCAACCGAAAGGTGAAGAGCCCAAGCCACGCGATGAGGATTCTGCGCTCTTACGAGGCAGATGAGGAAGTCACCTTCGAGATTATGAGGAAACAGAGGACAACGACGGTCACGGGTGAGGTCTCCGAACTGAACACCCTGAAAACCTTCTACCGCATCCAAGAAGGGAAGGTCGAAAAGTAGCGCCTGGCTCATGGAGCCAGGAACGGATCGCGGCGCGTGAAGCCGAGGGGGCAGCACGCGCCGCGGTTTTCTTACGTTGGCTAGATCCGCCTCCAGAGGAACTCGGCCTTGTCCATCCGCTCCTCGATCTTGGAGGCGTAATTGTGGTAGTAGCCGCTGTCGCTCGCCGGATTCCAACGTGACGGTCTGGGCAATGCGGCCGCGAGCTGAGCCGCCTCAGTCTCGTTCAAGTCGGCTGCCGACTTGCCGAAGTAGTGACGCGATGCGGCTTCGGCGCCGTACACGCCGGGCCCAAATTCCGCCACGTTCAGGTACAACTCGAGAATCCGCTTCTTGGAGAGGATACTCTCCAGCTGGCGAGTGAGCAGCGCCTCTTTGACTTTTCGGAACGGATTACGCGAGGGCGATAGCCACAGATTCTTCGCCAGTTGCTGCGTGATCGTCGATGCACCGCGCAGACCGCGCTCGCCCTTCAGGGCCTGATGGACCGACAGCTTGATCTCCGCGAACTCGAACCCGTCGTGCGAAAAGAAGCTGATGTCCTCGGCCACCAGAACCGCCCGCTTTAGGTGGGCCGAGATCGCGTCGTAGGAAACCCACTGCCATCGCAGGTCCAACGGCTCACCGCTCTGTGCCGAGAGCTCGAGGTGGCGATCGATGAAGGCGGTGGTCTCGGGGTTCTTCTCCCATAGATCGTGCACTCGCGGCCACGTGGCCGCTTGGTGGACGGCTGCGATCAGCAAGACCGCAAGAACGCCTGCTGCTATGAATAGTATTCTTCGAAAACGAATTGCCATGTCTTTGTCTTGGTCCCCGTCGGGTCGC
Source organism: Gemmatimonadota bacterium (assembly GCA_039589995.1). Classification (GTDB taxonomy): domain Bacteria; phylum Gemmatimonadota; class Gemmatimonadetes; order Palauibacterales; family KS3-K002; genus JBDHGH01. The sequence continues at coordinate 4,406 of JBDHGH010000004.1, forward strand.
ACAACCCGACGGATTGTTGGGTACTCCGGCGGCCGCCCTGGCGCTCTGCACCAGCTTGCGGGAGACTTCCTCTGTTTCTAGAAGGCACAAAGAAAACGCATCGCTCCGATCAGTTCAAGGGGCGATAAACACTATCTCGGGCTGATACGTACTGTTGTTAGACTGCTGGTACTGAGAGGGACGAGGATGTGAGGCGCGTGCGAGTCGGTGCCCCGGGAGCAAGGGTTTGGGAAATAACGACTTGAGAGAGTTGGCAATCGCCTGCCGGGATGGGGACCGGCGTTCTTTCGAGACGCTGGTCCATTCCGAGAGTCGTGCCCTGATCGCCCTGGCCTACCGGTACACCGGCGACTGGGAAGTAGCTCGGGATCTGACTCAGGACATGTGGATGAGAGTGCATGAGCGAATCCATCGTTGGGATCCCGCGAGGTCGTTTCGGGCCTGGTTGCTTGCGGTTCACCGAAACGGTTGCCTGGATCACTTGCGCCGAGCCTGGGTCCGCTATGAGGCCACACCGGGCGAGGAGGCGATAGAGAGACTGCGGTTGGTCTCGGGTGACGGTAATCCGGAAGAGGAGCTGGTGCGACGCGAGTTTCATGAACGGTTGTTAGCCGCTCTCGGTGAGTTGAGCGAGAGCCAGCGCCAGGTCTTCGTCAGGGTCGATTTGGAACAGAACAACCAGAAAGAGGTCGCGCGGGCTTTGGGTATCAAATACACGACACTGAGAACCACGCTGCATTTCGCCCGGAAACGTCTGGCTACACTACTTCGATGTATGGAGGAAGCGCTGTGAAGAAGGGGATCGACTGCGACGTCTTTCACGACCAATTGGACGCCCTCAAAGAAGGGAGTCTATCGGAGGAGGGGTTGGAACAACTTCGACTCCACGCCGATGCCTGCTCCGAGTGTGCCATGTCACTGAAGCTGCACGAACATCTCGCTTCCGCTTTGACGAACTTGGAGGCAGCGGTCCCCGATGAGCTCGTAGCGTCCGTGTGGCCCGGCGTCGAAGCCGAGGTCAACGTCAAGCGATCGGAGCATCCAGGCGACCGGTCGGTCCGGCGCGGGCGAAGCTGGCTTGTCCCGACCTTGGCGGCCGCTACCCTGCTTCTCGGGGTCGCGACCGGGCTCTTGTACAAAGAGCTGACGCGGGTCCAGGCGCGGGAGCGAGTTCTGGCCCAGACGGTGACTGCACAGCAGAGTTGGCTGGCCGAGCTGGATCAGCGAACATCGGCCAACGCAACTGCCCTGGAGGCTGGGCTTTCGGGCCCCGGTTGGGCGCGCGCGCTTCCGCGCCGCGAGCAAATGACAATAGCCGAGTTGAGCGATTTGCTGCGGAGAATGCCGGCCCGTGCGACCGTACTAACGACTTCTCAGGCCGAAACTCTCTTGGGCGCCATTCCTGTGTGGACGCCTCCGGGCTGGAGAAACGCGATTGGCGAGATCGACATCCGGGACGGTGTCCGAGCCGGTGAATTGGTCGAGATACTCGACACGCTGGGTGTCGATCCGGAAATGACCCTTCGGACGTCACGTGTGCTCGATCTGTTTAGGGGGTGAACATCATGACTGGGTTCAAGATCGTTACATGTGCGCGGGCCGCCGGTTTATTGGTACCGCTTCTCTGGCTGGTCGGCTGCGTCGAATACACGATCGAGACGACGCTGAACGCAGACGGTACAGGAGTCCGTAGTGAGCGCATGGTCGTGGATGAAATTGAGGACTCGGACCTCAATGTTTCGTACAGCGATTTCGCAGACGTAATGTTTGTAACCGAGAATCGTGGTTGGAAACATTCTACAGAAGAAGATGGCGACGATACGCTGCACGTGTTCGAGCGCGACACCCGGGTCCGTGACCTTGCCGGATGGTCGGGCCTGAGCGATGGCGTTCGCATCGCTGGCACTCGATCCGCGAACGGCGAAACCACCGTGGGCTACGTATCGCTCGTGGACGTTCAGTTCCGGAACACGGTCAACGTCGAGATCGGTGAGGTCGGCGAATACACCACTTACTCGTACAGGGAAACTTTCTACTGGGAGAATCTCTACGATGTTCTGGTCGAGTATTTCGTAGAGACGTTCATGGCGACTGTTGATGCCAGGTACCCTGATCTCACTCCAGGGCAACGCGGCGAGTTGGCCGGACTGGTCCGAGGCGGGCTGTGGTCTGCCATGGACCAGGGCCTGCTCGATGCCTCCGACGAAAAAGAGCAGGAGTTGGTATCGCGCCTCATCGACCGCACCGCACCCGAGGCAGCCAAGATTGTACGCCAGAGTTATTCGGATGTTGAGGCAGAGTCGTTCCGTTCGATGCTCAGGCACCATATAGACGACGAGGACGACGAGCTCGGGGATTTCATCAATCGAGAGCTACCCGGTGTCCAGCTTGCGGGCAACTCTGAGATCATCTTCCGACTGAACATGCCGGGTCGGGTCACAACATCGAATTCTGACGAACGTGACGGCGGGACGTTGACCTGGGAGTTCGGTCCTTGGCACGCCGCCACGAAGCTGGAGATCTTCGCCGAATCTGTCGTCAGGGAATAGAGCGTTCGGGCGCTACGAGGATCAGAACCTGGCCAGGTGGTATCCCGCCTGAATCTCGAACCAGTGTGCGTCGCCGAGGAGCCTGGCGTCGGCCGACACCACGAACCGCCCAGACTGCCAGCCGGCCACGGGAAGCAGGTCGAATTCATCGGGGAGGTCGCTGCCGAAGAAGAAGCCTGCATCTGCTCCAATGAAGAAGTCGCCCAGGTGGTACCGCCCTCCCGCCCGTATCCACGGGACGGTGGCCGTAGGCCCATCCGACGCTGACGTGACGAACCCCACCGCGCCTTGTGCGGCGAAAGAAAAATGCTCCGAGAGTCGACGCTCGCTGACCAGGGCGATGGAGGGCCCGGGGTTCGAGACCCCCGAAAACGTACCGGTGGGAACCAGTACACCCAGCGCGAGACCGAGTGACCGTTCTCCCGGAACGGCCTGCGACCTCGCCTGCTGGGCGTGGAGAGCCAGCGCTAGCGCCATTAGTGTAAATCCGATACGTGCCGTGTTCACTCGGTTCCTTCCGGAGTCGCCGCCCAGATCGTGCCGTCGTCGGGTTGAGCCTAGCTGAGGATCGCTTGGAAAGCGCGTCGCACGTACACGGGCACCATCGCTCGACGCCACTCCACATCGACGATGATGTTCTCGAGGGGGTTGCACTGGCGGTAAGCCTGCTGGGCGATTTCCTCGACCCGCTCGGGTGTGACCCGTTCGCCGACTATCGTCTTGTCTAGCCCACCGATGCGACGTGGCTTCGCGCCGAGTGCAGCGACGACGAGGGCGATGGACCCCACCACCTGCTCGTCGTCCAGCTCGAGGGCTAAGGCCAGACTCATCAGCGGGAAGTCCACCGATTTACGCTCGCGCAGCTTCTGGTAGCTCATCCGTAGTCCGGGCGCGGGTACGGGAATCCGCAGGCGTGTCACAATTTCGTGCGGCTGGCGCATCGTATTCCAGATGCCATCGGCCGTAAAAAAGTCGTCGAGCGATAGGGCCCGATGTCCGTCGGCTGATGCCAGGTTGATTTCCGCATTCAGTGCCATGAGGATCGGCGGTGTATCCGCAGAATGGGCGGCCACACACTTGGTGCCGCCTTTGACGACGTGACAGACGTCGCCGTCTTTCTTCAAGCAGTAGCCCAGGGCTTTTCGCCAGAAGAGCGTTTGGTTGTAGTAGGTGCAGCGGGTATCCAGGCAGATGTTACCACCGATGGTCGCCTGGTTGCGGATCATCGGATGGGCGACGGCGCCGCACGCGTTCGCCAACGCCGGTAGGTGTTGTTGGATCAACGGGTCGGCGGCAACGGTAGTCAGGCTCTCGCCTGCGCCGATCGAGATCTCGCCGTTGCCGTTTTCGATCCCGCGGAGCGTATCGATTCCTTTCAAGGCCACCAGGTGCCCTGGCGTGAACAGCTTGTGCTTCATGTTCGGCACCAGGTCCGTCCCGCCGGCGATTGGCATGACGTCCCCCGCATGCTCGCTCAGCAACTGAAGAGCCTGTCCCAGCTCGCGCGGCCGGTGGTACTCGTAGGGATGTAGCCTCAGCATCTAAACCGTGGATCCCTGATCACTGATTACCCATCGATTCTTCACCTCTCTGGTTTCTTACTCCTACTCGTAATCGTACTCGTACTCGTTATCGTACTCGATTCCACTGAGTAGGATAACGAGTACGATTACGATCACGAGTACGAGTAGGAACGGCATGCCCCACTATCCTCTCTCGTTCTTCCAAGGAGGAATCTCTCCGGCCCGCTCACCCTCGCCGCGCTGCTCAAGCGCTCTCCAGACTCGAGGCGGCGAGAAGGGGAGGCGGTCGATGCGAACGCCCACGGCATCGTAGATCGCGTTAGCGATCGCCGGGATCGATGGGTGCAACGGTCCCTCGCCGGCCTCCTTGGCGCCATAAGGGCCTTCGGGATCCACCGACTCGATGATCAGCGACTGCATCTCCGGCGTGTCGAGGCTGGTGGGGATCTTGTAGTCGAGCAGCGAGGGCGCGTTGTGTAGCCCGCTCTCTTTGAATATGTGCTCCTCCATGATCGCCTCGGCGAATCCCATGTAGGCGGAGCCTTCCATCTGACCTTCGACCAGCACGGGGTTCAAAGCGCGGCCGCAGTCGTGGGCGATCCATATCTTCTGTACTTCAACGAACCCGGTCTCGGGATCGACCTCGACCTCGGCCACGTGTGCGGTGAACGAGTACGCGGGCGAAGAGCCAATCGTGCCGCCCCGATAGCTGCCGTGAATGTCCTTGGGCGTGTTGTAAGAACCGGTGGCTCCCAACGCGCCGTACTTGGCCTCCGCCTGATTGAAGGCCTCGGAGATCGGCATTTTGTTTTCGGTGTCCAGGGCGTTGAAGGCCCAGCCGCCCACCAACTTCACGTGCTTCGGTCGGCACAGCCATTCCTCGGCCACTGCTTGCTGGACCTGCTGCTTGATCTTCTGTGCCGCATCGATGCAGGCGTTACCGCACATGAAGGTGACCCGTGACGAATACGCGCCCAGGTCCACCGGCGTGAGGTCGGTGTCGGCTGAGAGGATGCGCACGTAGTCGAGCGGAACGCCCAATTCCTCCGACACGATGTAGGCGAGCATCGAATCGGAGCCCTGGCCGATCTCGGAAGCGCCAGCGAACACCGCCACCCGGCCCGACCGATCGACTTGTAACTGCACCGCCGATTGAGGCATCGCATTGGGATAGATCGGATAATTGGTGCCGGAGATGTAGCACGAGCCGGCGACGCCGACCCCACGCCCGTACGGGAGGTTTCGATACTTCGCCGCCCAATCGGAAGCTTCCTCCACAGCGTCCAGGCACTGCTCGAAGCCGTTCGAGGTCACCCGGAACTCGTTCACGGTCCGCGAGTCGGAGTCCAGCAGGTTGCGTCGGCGCAACTCGATCGGATCGAGGTCGAGACGATCGGCGACTTTGTCGAGTTGGACTTCGATGGCGAAGCGCGGCTGCACCGAGCCGTGCCCACGCTTCGGTCCGCAGCACGGTTTGTTGGTGTAGACTCGGGTCGAATCGAATCGGTACGACTCCATCTTATAGGGCGCCGTGATCAACTGACCCGAGTAGTAGGTCGTGACCAGACCGAAGGACTCGTAGGCACCACCGTCTAGTATCGTCTGCGCGTCAACCGACTTGATGATTCCGTCGCGGCTTGCGCCGGTCGTGTAACGCATCAGCATGGGGTGGCGGCCGCGGTGCGCATAGAAGACTTCCTCTCGCGTGTAGAGGATCTTCACCGGTCGCCCCGTGATCATCGCCAGCTTCGCCACGCAAAACTCGAGGTCGAAAGGCTCGGACTTACCGCCAAACGCGCCGCCGACGGGCGGTTGGATGACGCGTACGGTGGCCACGTCCAGGTCGAGGACGCGCGCCAACTCTCGGTGCAAATAGTGAGGCACCTGCGTGGCCGACCACACCGTAAGCTTGCCGGAAGGCGCGAAGTATCCGATGGCGCAGTGAGGCTCGATCGCCGTGTGGGTCGTTCCCTCGAAGTAGTACTCACCTTCGACAACCACGTCGGCCTGCATCATCATCGCGTCGACGTAGCCGAATTCCAGGTGCACGTTCTTCGATACGTTCCCGTTCTGTCCGGGTTTCTTCGGGTCGTGGATCGGCGTCTCTTTATCCGCCAAAGCCTTTTCCGGGTCGAGGTAGTAGGGAAGCACTTCGTACTCTACCTCGATCAATTCGAGCGCTTCGTTCGCCGTGTTCTCGTCCACCGCCGCCACGGCCGCGACGCCGTCTCCCACGTGTCGAACCTTGTCGAAGCAAAGTGGGTACTCGTCACGCGCCCAGGGGATGATGCCATACGGGTGCGGCATATCCGAACCGGTGACCACAGCGTGCACGCCTTCGAGTGCAAGGGCGGTGGAGACATCGATGGAGAGGATCCGGGCGTGCGGGTGTGGGCTACGAAGGATCTTCGCGTGAAGCATCCCCGGCAGCGCGATATCATCGGTGTAGACGGCGGCGCCCGTAGACATGGCGATGCCGTCGGTTCGGCGCAGCCGCTGACCGATGACTTGAAACTCGCGCTTGAGCGCCTCGTGGAGTTCCTGTTCGCTGGCGGCGCTCTCGGCCTGCTTACCCCGGAAGTCCTCGAGCTTCATGATCCGTCTTCGTCCTCGGCGGTGTCGCCCTCGCGCACCGCCGCGGCGGCAAGCTCGATCGCTTCGTAGATCTTGGTGTAGCCGGTGCAACGGCAGAGATTGCCCGAGAGTGCCTCGGCAATGTCGACGCGGGTCGGGTTTTCGCTCTGCGATAGCAGTGCGACTGCCGACATGAGGATGCCGGGCGTGCAGAACCCGCATTGTGCGCCGCCGGTGATGTCGAACGCTTCCTGGAGTGGGTGTGGGCCGTCCCCCTCGGCCAGCCCCTCGATTGTCGTTACCTCATGGCCGAGCGCTTCCTGTACCGGCAGGATACAAGAGAGGGTAGGGACGCCGTCCAACAACACGGTGCAGGCTCCGCAGTCACCCTTGTCGCAGCCCTGTTTCGATCCGGTCAAACCGAGGACGTAACGCAGAGCCTCCAGCAAAGTGAAATGACTGGGAACGCCAAACTCGCGCTTGTCGCCGTTGACTGTGAGCTGAATCGCTTCGATCAACCGCTGCTCCAGTTGTTGCCGGTCCACCGCCATACCGGTGGCAAGAAAGGCACACCCTTCAATACGGAGGATGCTAACCGCTAGACGATGTTGCCGTCAAGCTACAGTCCGCCTTGTTGTGCGCGTAATACGTTGTATGGAATCCACTTAGACACCTTCAAGCATCGACCTCTTGCCGACCGCCACGCCTAACCCGTCGGGAACGCGATCTCTCCCGAATAGACGCTGATGCCCGTCTCGTTGGCGACGGTCATCCGCGGCGGTCTGGATCCACTCATGGTCGCACAGCCGACGTCGCCGCCCTTGTTGATTGCTACGAATTTTTCCCCGGGCATGTAGTCGAGGCCCACCGCTTCGTAGTTCTCGATGATTCTCTTGAGCGCTTGGTCGCACGCTTCCTGCGGCGAGCGGCCTTCCCGCATGAGCGCGACCATGTAGAAGGACGAGCAGGCTTTGATCACATCTTCACCGCGACCGGTAGCGCCGGCCGCACCGACCTGATTGTCGACGTAAAGGCCCGCGCCGATGATGGGTGAGTCGCCGATGCGGCCCGGGACCTTGTAGGCCATCCCGCTGGTGCTAGTGATGCCGGCGATATCACCGTTGGCGTCCACAGCGAGTACGTTTACCGTACCGTGGGTGTCGGCCCAGTCGGGATCGATGGCGGCGCCGCGTTCGTCTTTCTGTCTCATGTGCTCCGGCGGCCCCCAATCGTCGCGGTCGCTGTGACCTGCACGCCACCTCAGCCATTGTTCGCGGGCCTTCTCGGTGAGCAAGTCCTCTTCCTCCAAACCGAACGACAGTGCGAATTCACGTGCGCCGGGGCCCACCAGCATCACGTGATCGGTCTGTTCCATGACGAGACGGGCAGCGGAGGAGGCGTAGCGGATGTTCTCCAGCGAGGAGACCGAACCGGCGCTGTAAGTCTTGCCGTCCATGATCGATGCGTCGAGTTGCACCACGCCGCGTTCGTTGGGCAGGCCGCCGAGACCGACGCTCATGTCCTCGGGGTCGTCCTCGACGATGTTCGTTGCCTGCTCGACGGCGTCCAGCGCCGAGCCGCCGTTGAGGAGGATATCCCAGCCTGCCTCCATCGCGCGCCTGCCGGTCTCGTTCGGATGACTGGTGATGATCATCGGAGTCGTGCCAGTGCTGGGTTTGGCGGACGCGACCGCGGGCGCGGCGCCGACGTGAACGAGATATGAGCCTGCGCCGAGTATGGCGCTGCGCTGGACGAAGGTTCGTCGACTGATGTCGTTGGACATGGGAGATCTCTCCGTGATTCGATTCGGCGTCGCTGGTTGGGTGGGTAAAGCAAAGGCCCGAGGGTCAGCCCGGTCCTCGCGAGACAAACTGGCGTGGAAAGCCGCTCGCGGCAAACATTCCGATCAGGAAGCGTCGAGAGTTACCGACCGATCACTAATGACCCATGACTAATCACTAGTCCTTAGCGGGCAGGGTGTCCACAAACCGAACCGCTAGATCGATCCAGCCTTGCAGGTCCGCATCGGCATCGTACCCTTTTGCGTTTACGTAGACGAAGCCTTTCAATGGCTTGCCGGTGAAATCCATCGGTCGCGCATGGGGGCGGCCGAGAGCCTCCTCGTATTGGTCTGGGCCGACCCGGGCCATGAGATCGTCACCTGCGACACCGCAGCACATGTTCCCGTGCAGCATGAACGACAGGCCACCGAACATCTTCTTCTCGGACATGGCCGGTCTGTCGACGAGCAATTCACGAATGCGCTGAGCCAAACCTTCATCGTGGGCCACGGCAGACTCCATCGGTTGGGGCGTGTTGATTAGCGACTCTCGACGCGCACGATACTCTGCTGACCCGGACCGACCAGAGCGACCACGTGAGTCTCTCGATCGCCGCGGTCCGTGGATCGTTGTTCAGCCGTCACTCTTCGGCCGTCGACCTCCAGCGCATCGTGCGCACCCGGGAAAACCGCTCGCCAACGGATCGGTTCCCCGGACTCGTTGGACAAGCGCGTCTCGGTCAGGCCGTTGTGTTCGACGGTGATGATGTTCCCGAGAACCGGCGCGTGCTCGACCCGGGCCCAGGATACGTGTTGAGGCAGCCTTGACCTCGTTTCCACGATTGATTGTGAAGCGAGAGGGTCGATACCCATTAGGTATCTCACGATGGCCCCGATGGCCGTGAAGGGGTTCTCTGGGTACTCGCGTCGATGCAGTGCGGGGTCCATCTGGCGCATCAGGTAACGGAAGGCCACCTCGTCCCGGCCGCTTTGGTAGTAGGTCTCGGCCAGGTAGACGTTGACCTCGACGATCTCGCCTTCCGCCAGATTGTCCAGCAGCCGCTCGCGCTGGGGACCGGGCTCGACGATCCCGTAGTAAAGAGGGAGAATCTGTAGCAGCGGAATGTGAGTCGTGTCGAAGCTGCCGTCCTGGGTGATCGACGTGTAGAAGCGTCCGAGTTGGGGGCTCCACCAGTCGTCGTTGTATGCGCGCCTCAGCCCAGATGCCCTTTGGAGAAACTCGCGCGCTTCGTCTTCCTCTCCGCGAAGGGCGAGGACCCGAGCGTACGCCAGGTTGGCGGCGTGTTGTGCGGCCACCAGATCGCCACCGGTCAGCGCCCTAGGGCCTTCGCCTTCCCAATACGTAGGGATGCCGCGGTAGCCGTTCTCCTCGGGACTCTCCATCAGGCCATCGCCGTTGGGGTCCCAGGCGGCCACGTAGTCGGTGAGGCTGCGGCGATAGAATTCGTCGAAGTCTGGATCGGTCAGGTAGTCGATGTCGCCGGTCCACTCGTAGGCGCGGTACGAGGCATCGATGACGTCGAAGTTGGCCGGAAGGTTGTACCAGAAGTCCTCGTCGCTGCGATAGTCCACCGGCGCGGGTTGGTCGTAGCGATTGATCTCCCAGTAGCTGCACCAGTCGCGTGATGCAGCGATTCCCAACGCGAATTTGTGCAGCATGTTCTTGGTGTGATCCCAAAGACCGAGGGCGAGTGCGCCGGATGTCTGGTGCGATACGTCACGCATGCAGAAGGCCTCGCGACCCGGGAGCGCGGCCTCGTACCACGGGCCCACCGGATCCCCCTCGAAGGCGTAGGCCAAAGCCTGCGCTTTCGCCCATTGGAATCCGATGGTCAGTGGCTCGTAGCTGGCTTGCAGCTCGATTTTCCCTGCAGCCCGCTGGACTTGCGACGCTTGGTCGCGTTCAGCGGCTGCAGGGTGCCGATCGCTAGGGTCGCTGCAGGCCCAGATCCAAGGTAGACAGAAAGCGAATAAGGCGTGCCTGGACATCACTCGAGGCTAGCCCTCGTTCATTCGACAGTCAATTCGTACCCCGTGAGGTTGCTACGCAGCTCGTTCGCGCGGTCCCAATCGCTCGGGTGACCTTAACGTACCAGGTGGAGCTGTTCCTGGCGCTTCAGCACCCAGTAGCGGTCGCCGTTGGCATCCACGAAGGCATCTTCCTCTAACGCCATGCGTACTTGCTGGCCGTCCCACTCCGCGACCGCTGAAGTCGCCTGTAGCTCGATGGAGTACCAGGTATTGGGACGAACCGGCACATCGCCGCGGCCTGGGACACCCTCCTGACGGTCCCACAGCCCGATGAGCGGGCCGGCGCCGTGGCCGTGGTCGCCCACCGGGTGGCTGTAGACGGTGCCGTTGATACCTGCCGCGTGCATGCGCGCCAACGAGGCCGCCAAGACTTGGTTCCCCGTTTGCCCTGCCTCCATCTCTTCTATCACGATGTCCTGGAGCCGATTGCCCACGGCGAGAGCGTGCTGCAGGCCAGCCGGTGCATCCGTTTCACCGGGTCTGAGGACGTAGCCCATGTGCTGGGTGTCGGTATTGAGACCGAGGGCGGTGACACCGAAGTCGCAGTGGAGGACGTCCCCGTGCAAGATGACGGGGTTGGCCGAGTCGCCCATTTGGACGCCGCGACGTTGGGCCTCGACGGACGTGTGGAACCAGGTGTCCAGGCCCATGTCGTTCAGCTGCTGGCGCATCCACCAAATCACGTCCTGGGTCCGGGTGACGCCCGGAGTGATCACTTCACTCGAGAACGCGGTCCCGATGATGTCGTGAGCGATTTTCGTCATCTCGATGAAGATCGGGAGCATTTCAGGCAAACGCTCCGAGATATAGTCGAGCGCCAATCGCTCGCGGTGCACGATTCTGTTCTTGTATTTCTCCGGTAGGACAGCCTCCATCTGCTCCCACTCACCGGCGCTGAGGCCGTCCGAGAACGCGAAGGTGTGGGAGATGTTCACCGCGATGGTCTCGGGGTCGCATGCCTCGACGACGGGCGGTAGCAGCCTCCACTGGTCAGGGCCGAACGGTTCGGCGCGACGATCCTGGCCGCTGGCGGCGCCCAGCTGCGCTTGGGGATCGCGGACGACTCGATAAAGCCCGCCCTGCGAGTTGCCACCGATGGCGATTCGCTCGACGCCTTCGTCGGGCCCGCGGTCGCAAAACGCGTAGATGGTGCGGCGGCGTGCCGCCATCGTGGTGGGCGACACGAGGGCCTCGAACACGGGATCTTCGTTGTACTCGCGCATGGGGATGATCCACATGTCGACGCCTTGCTCGCGCATGAGCCGCGGCAGCACGGTCTCGAGACGCAGACCCAGCCACATCTGCTGGATTTCGGCTTGCTCCCGTAAAGTCCCCAACGGGCGTTCTTGGGCCGGGAGCGGTGACGGTATGAGCGTCAGAACGGCGGCGAAGAGGCACACTCGTTTCATGGTTCCCTGATCTCCCTGAGTGATGTTGAGGTCGCGCCAAACTAACTTCGCGCACCCCGTGCCGCGACCTCCCTCTCCCACGCGGTCGGCTCGCCCGACGAGGTTTGGACTCCTATAATGCAGGCGCCATCTCTCGTGTAACCGCGCAGCCCCGACGCGGTGTCAGCACATTGATTTGATATGGAGGATTCATGACGCGACCGGGCACGCACGCTCAACCCCTGCGGGTGGCGATCATAGGTTCGGGTCCCGCTGGCTTTTACACGGCGGAAAAGTTCTTCAAGCAGGAGGATTTGAACGTTCAGCTCGACATGTACGATCGGCTGCCGGTCCCGTTCGGCCTGGTGCGGTTCGGTGTTGCCCCCGACCACGAGAAGATCAAGAACGTCACCCGAGTCTACGACAAGTTGGCGGCCAATCCGAACTTCCGCTTCTTCGGAAATGTCGATGTCGGGAAGCAAGTCACTTTGAACGACTTGAGGCAACACTACCACCAGATCTGTTATGCGACCGGCGCTCAATCCGATCGTCGCATGGGCATACCCGGCGAAGACCTGAAGCGAAGCCATCCCGCTACCGAATTCGTCGCCTGGTACAACGGCCATCCCGACTATCGGGATTACGAATTCGACCTTTCGGTCGAGCGGGTCGCCGTCGTCGGTGTGGGTAACGTGGCTGTGGACGTCGCTCGTATTCTTTGCCGCACCCGCGAGGAGCTCGCGAAGACCGATGTCGCCGATTATGCCTTGGAAGCGTTGAGCCAGAGCAACATCAAGGAAGTCTATATTTTGGGCCGTCGGGGCCCGGCGCAAGCGGCGTTCACCAACCCGGAATGCAAGGAACTGGGCGAGCTCGAGGGAGCGGACATCGTTGTCGTGGCCGACGAAGTGCGACTCGACCCGTTGAGCGAGAAGTCGGTGGAACAGACCGGAGATAAGAACCTGCGGAAGAAGATCGATATTTTGCAAGGCTTCATCGACCGTCCCGGCGGAAAGTCGAAGAGGCTGACTCTTCGCCTCCTCGTTTCACCCGTGGAGTTGTACGGCAACAATGCCGGCGAGGTCGACGGGATGAGAATCGTAAGGAACGAGTTGTACCTCAGCGACGACGGCTCTCTGCGGCCGAGGGCCACCGACCAGATCGAGGAATTGGATGTGGACTTGGTGTTCCGTTCGGTCGGGTACCGCGGCGTGGCCCTGGCAGACTTGCCCTTCAACGACAGCTGGGGAGTGGTGCCGAACGAGAAGGGCCGTGTCATCGATACGGAGAAAGGCGATGCTGTGACAGGCATCTACGTTTCCGGGTGGATCAAGCGAGGGCCCTCGGGTATCATCGGCACGAACAAGCCCGACGCCGCGGAAACGGTGACCTGTATGTTGGAGGACTTGGAAGCTGGCGCCGTTCTGAGTCCGGCGAACGCTGATGGCGATTCAGCGCTGCAGATGGTCGAGAGGGCGCAGCCGGATTTCGTTTCTTGGGCGGAATGGAAACGACTCCAAGAGATCGAGGATAAGAAAGGGCAGGAAGAGGGCCGTCCGCGGGCGAAGCTCACCAGCGTGGAAGACATGTTGGCCGCGTTGGGACGCGCCTAGCCTCGCACTCTAGCGGTTGACCGAGAAGACGTGTCGCGCTGGTCGGTGCGACCCTATATTGTGACAAAAGGGTTGAGGCTGGGCCCTAACGTGGAGTCGTCCCGCCAGTCTGGGGGCTTCAGCCGTGGTAGCGTTCCGCGCAATCTAGGTCTCACCAAACTGGCGTGTCGCCCAGAGGTTTGACACATGCCCGCCCAGCGCCCGCCCGACGCCGTCGATCGTGACGCATCCAGATGGAGAGCGAAAATGGGCCTCTTCACCTCCATTTCTGCCGCCATACGAACTCGGCACGGCCGGTTCAGCGGAACGTCTGCCAGACCGCGCCTGGTGGTCAACCAGGCCGGCGTCGACTGCCTGAACGTAGCCATGCTTTCTACTGGGACGGTCGGTAGTGTGCGGCGCGGAGAGAGCTTGTACTACTATCAGCCGTTGCCGGTCGAAGGCGGAAGTGACCTTCGCGATGACGTGCTTGGGCCGGACGACCTGTACATCCGGCTTTCGACGACCAGTTCCGACATGTGGGAACCGGAGCTTGCGATCGTTTGGGGCAGTTCGAAAGCGAAGGGCCTGGTCCCGCTGGCCATGGAGGTGGACGTTCCTTACAAACTGAGCAGCGACCCGAAAGAGGGCATGGTCTCCGCTCCTCTCAAGCGAGTGGAGTTGGGAACCGACGATACCCTAATCCACCGGATGCTGGCTGTGCTGGTCACCTACGACGCTCCCTACGCCGGAACTGACGACTCCATCTCCCTCCGCGTCACGACGTCCCAGGGCAAAGTTGCGAACCATGTGATCAGCGATACTCCGCAGACCGACCTGGAGATCGACACCGCGAACATCTACGAGATTCCCGTGGAGCGACCATTCAGGAGAAGCGAACTTCGAGATAGCGTCTCTGCCGAAATGAAACTGACCATACACGGGAGCGACAAGTGGGTGCCAAAGAAAATCTTCCTCTTCGGGTTGGACCGGGCGGAGGAGCGGCCCGAGCACGTGGTCGCCCTGACCAAATCCTATGATCCCGGCCCGCTCAGCGCCGACCCCACCGAAGGCGTCCCCTCACTTGTTTTGCCCGTGGAGCGCGAAGCGCGCTGATCGGGTTTTGACGCGGACAGTCCGGCCTCTCATCTTTCGAGCATGATCTCAGGGATCGTTCTCGCCGGCGGTCGCTCGCGTCGCATGGGGAGAGCCAAGGCTCTGCTCGATGCCGACGGCCGCACGTTTCTCGAGCGCACTCTCGATGCACTCCGGTTTGGAGGCTGCGGTGAAGTAGTCGTCGTGCTCAATACAGAGGATCCAATCATCGACGACATCGTCGCGAGGGCCAAAGCCAGGTCTACGCCGGGTGCGGGGCCGGGAACGGAACAGATACAGTCGCTTCGAGCCGGACTGCGTTCCGTGTCGCAGTCGGCCGAAGCGGTCCTCGTGTTGCCCGTCGATCATCCCATGGTGAAGCCGGGAACGGTTGCCGCGATGATCGCCGCTTTCCGGGAAAGCGCCGCGCCGGTCGTTCGGCCCGTCCACGAGGGGCGGCGCGGCCATCCGGTGCTATTCGCTTCCGAGGTATTTGAGGAACTTCTTTCCGGCGAGTTGCCAGAAGGCGCGAGGTCGGTCGTGCGAGGACTCACCGACCGCGTGGTAGATGTTGAAGTAGATGACCGTGGGGTCGTGACGGACATCGACACGCCAAGCGAGTACGAGAAGCATTTCGGAGAAAGTCCTTGAACGAAGGCAAAAGCGATGCAGTATCGGCGGTGACTGCCGCCGAACATGCGCTGGCCGCACATGACGGTGGAACGCCGGTTGCACTGGCCGTAGTCATCAACGCGCCGACCGACAACGATTTGGGCCTTCGCTTGGTGGTGACGGCGGACACTGTAACCGGGAGCCTCGCATCGGCCGATCTCGATGCAAAGGCTGTGGCGTTGGCGCGAGGTGCGCTGACGAGCGGGAACCGAGGGCGGCATCGACTGGAATCGCAGGACGGCGAGTGGGAGGTTTACGTCGAAGTGCAACGATCGCTCCCCGAACTGGTGATCGTGGGGGCCGGTCACATTGCGCGTCCGTTGTGTCGGGTCGGGTCGATGCTCGGTTTTCGGGTAACGGTGATGGACGACCGATCTGAGTTTGCGAACCCGCGATGGTTCCCCGAGGCCGATCGGGTGTTGGTCGTCGACTACAACGATCCGTTTGAGTCCATCGAGGTAAGAGCCGATTCCTACATCGTGTTGGTCACCCGTGGCCACAAGTATGACTATGATTGCATACAGCAGCTGCTGAGTACCGAAGGCCGGCCGGCTTATCTCGGCATGATTGGAAGTCGGCGTCGCGTACGAGCGGCGTTCGAAGCGCTGGTGGGCGACGGCGTCGATCCTGATAAGCTCGCCGAGGTGCATGCGCCTATCGGCCTGGACATTGGCGCGGAGACGCCAGAGGAGATCGCGCTGGCTATCGCTGCGGAGTTAGTGGCTGTGAGAAGAGGTGGGAGTGGCGGGATGTTGGGCGGTGAGGAGGATGTATTGGGGCGTGTTGTCCGCGGGCGCGGGCGCGGGCGCGGGCGATGACGCGACGATGACGTCCTCGATTGGATCTGGCTGCGCTGTGGCGTACTGTGTGCTACGGGACACTACCGGAGTGGATTGCTAGATGTCGGAAGAGCGGGAGTTGTACACTGCGCTGCTGGCGGCGGCGGAACAGGGTAGGCGCGTTGCTCTGGCCACGGTCGTGGATGTGAAGGGCTCCACTCCGCGCGATGTGGGCAGCAAGATGTTGATCGATGACGATGGCGCTCAGGTGGGCACGATTGGCGGGGGCTGCGGAGAGGCTGAAGTGCTCTTAGCGGCTCGTGAGGTGATCGAGTCAGGGGTCCCGAAGATCGTCCGCGTAGACCTCACCGACGACTATCTATCGTGGAGTCCGGCCGTCTGTGGTGGGGTGATGGAGGTGTTTGTCGAGCGAGTCGGAAGAACCTAGGCCGGTGCAATAGCATCGATGGAAGCCAGAACATCTTCGGGTAGCTCGATATCGCCGGCGCGCGCGTTCTCTTCCACGTGTTCGATTCTCGTAGCCCCGATGATCGCCGACGATACCTGCGGCTGATGCAGGCACCAGGCCAACGCCATTTCGGTCAACGTCATTCCGGCTTCGGATGCGATCTCCTTCAAGCGCCGTACCTTCTCTAAGCCGTCCTCACTGAACCAGGGTCCCATGAAGGTCTTGCCGGTCTCATCGGCGGCACGCGAATCCGCCGGGACGTCTTCGAGTGAATGGTACTTGCCGGAGAGCAAGCCCCGCGCCAGCGGAGAGTAGACCAACAGCCCCAAACCCTCACGCTCGCAGACCTCCAGCACTCCGTTCGTCTCGATCTCGCGTTGGAAGATGTGGTACTGGGGCTGGTTGGAGATCATTCGGCGCAATCCCATCTCGCGGGTGAGTCTTGCCGCATCCTCGATGTTCTCCGCCGACCACATACTAACGCCGCCGTAGAGCACTTTTCCTTGGGCGACGAGGTCGTCGATCGCCTGCAGCGTCTCGTCCAGCGGCGTATCCGTGTCGAATCGATGACATTGAAAAAGGTCCACGTAGTCGGTCTGCAGGCGCCGCAGACTCAAGTGCAGTTGCTCGAAAATGTGTTTGCGGGACAACCCCTTGTCGTCTGGCCCGGGACCGACCGGGAAATAGGCCTTCGTGGCGAGCACGTACTCGTGGCGCCGGAGCGGTCGCAGCGCATCACCCAGGACCTCCTCGGCTCGCCCGGCCGCGTAGACGTTGGCCGTATCGAACAGGTTGATCCCCAAGTCGAAGGCGCGCTGAACGCACTCGGCCGTTGTGGCCTCGTCGGTCTTGTGGCCGAAGCTCAGCCAGCTGCCCAGGGAAATGGTGCTGACCTGGATGCCGGGTGCTCCGAGGCGACGATATTTCACGTCAGATCTTCAGACTCATTTGTACTTCGCCGGGTCGATTCCCCGAGCGTCGGATTGCGGCTCGGGCGATGGCCGTCAGTTTGCGTCCGCCGAGAGGCAGCATGACGGGTTTGCCGCCCTGCCCGTTGCCACCGTCGCCGTGATCGATGGCCACGGTATCGCCCGACAGCGTAATCGCCATCACGGTGTCATCGGGTAGCAGGTCGAGGAAGCCGATGACGTCGCCCGCCTTCAGCCGTCCGGGCAGCAGGCGAAGGCCCTTGCCGCCGCGAGCCTGTACCCGAAGGTCGTCCAGCTCGAGGACTCGCGCGTAGCCTTCCGAGGTCACGCCGAGAAGTCGTGCATTGCGCCGCGGCACGACGAACGCTTCGACCCTGTCGCCGCGCGTCAACTCGATCCCTTTTACGCCGGAGGCGGCTCTCCCCATCGAGCGGACCTCGGCCGCGTCGAAGCGGATGATCTGTCCCTTTCTCGTAACCATTACGGCGGCTTCGTTCCCATCGGTAATGCTCACATCGAGAATCTCGTCGCCTTTGTCGACGCTCGCCGCGATGATTCCCCCGCTTCTAATGTTGCGGAACTCCGATAGTGGGGTGCGCTTGATGCGCCCCTTGCGGGTAGCCATGACCACGAAACGACCGTCGGAGAAGTCGCGAACTGTATGTACAGCTGCCACCTGCTTGTCCAAGCCGAGCAGATCTTGGACCCGCTTTCCGCGCGACGAGCGTGTACCTTGGGGAAGATCCGCAATGCGTGCCGAGTGAACTTGCC
Source organism: Gemmatimonadota bacterium (assembly GCA_039589995.1). Taxonomy (GTDB): domain Bacteria; phylum Gemmatimonadota; class Gemmatimonadetes; order Palauibacterales; family KS3-K002; genus JBDHGH01. The sequence continues at coordinate 22,579 of JBDHGH010000004.1, forward strand.
CATCGCGGGCGAACGCCAACAGCTGTTCGTCGGACTTGCAGAGCCAGAGACGTGTGACGAAGTCGCCGCTGCTCGTCTCCAACGATTCGGCCGCCGCCAGACCGCCGTCGTTGTTCGCGCTGCGAGCCGCGAGCGTCTTTAGGTGACCCTGGTGTGTCAGGAAGACGTGCATCTCCTGGGCGGCGTCACCGCTAGGTAGTGGAAAGCGACCTTCGTCCGAAAGAATCTCGGTTCGACGCGCGTCTCCGTAACGGTCGGCGATGGCGTTGAGTTCGCGTCGCACCAGGTCGCGTCGCTTCTTCTCGTCGGACAGGATCGCCCGCAGCGTCTTGATGCGCTTGCTCACCGCGTCGAGCTCGTCGCGCAGCGCGCGACTCTCCAGGCCGGTGAGGCGGCTGAGTCGCATCGCCAGGATCGCGCTGGCCTGCCGGGCCGTGATCTTGAGGGCGGACCGCAGTTTCTTTGCGGCGGTTTCCGGTGTACGGCTCGATTTGATGATCTCAACTACTTCATCGATTCGGTCGAGCGCCTTAATCAGTCCCTCGAGGATGTGAGCACGATCCTCCGCCTGAGTCAGACTGTAACGGGCGCGACGGACGATCACATTGAGTCGGTGATCGATCCAGACCTCAAGAGCTTCCTTCAAGTTCAATTGCCGTGGGACGCCGTCGACCAGGGCCAGGGCTATGACGCCGAACGTGGTCTGCAGCTGGGTCTTGGTGAACAGCTTCTCCAGGATCTTCCGCGGGTTCACGTCGCGCTTTAGTTCGAGGACGACGCGGACACCATCGCGATCGCTTTCGTCCCGCAGATCGGTCAGTCCGGTGAGCTGTCCCTTTTTGGCTAGTTGAACGATCGATTCGATGACACGCTGTTTGCTGACCTGATACGGGATCTCGGTGATCACCAGGGACGGTTTTCCGTACGAGCCTTGCTCCACGTGCGCGCGCGCTCGCATGACCACTCGCCCGCGGCCCGTGCGAAACGCGTCTTCGATGCCTTGACGTCCCCAGATGTAGCCGCCCGTCGGGAAATCGGGCCCGCTGACGATCTCGAGAAGCTTGTTCATGGACGTGTTGGGCCGAGCCAGGATCTGCGAGGCAGCCGCCGCGATCTCGCGGAGGTTGTGCGGCGGCATTTTGGTCGCCATTCCAACGGCGATGCCGTCGGTACCGCTGACGAGAAGCTGAGGCAACGCCGCGGGCAGCACGTCGGGCTCCTGCAAGCGCCCGTCGAAGTTGGGTTGAAAGTCGACGGTGTCCTTCTCGATGTCGCGGAGCAGATCGGTGGCGATGGGGGCCAATCGCGCTTCTGTGTAGCGGTACGCCGCGGCGCCGTCGCCGTCGATGGAGCCGAAGTTGCCCTGACCATCGACCAGCGGGTACCTCAACGAGAACGGCTGGGCCATCCGCACGAGCGTCTCGTAGACTGTTACATCGCCGTGCGGGTGGTACTTACCCAGAACGTCACCGACGACGGTGGCGCTCTTCTTGTGAGATTTCTGCGGTGCGAGCCCCAGCTCGTGCATCGCGTACAGAATGCGGCGTTGCACCGGTTTCAATCCATCCCGTGCGTCAGGCAGCGCGCGCTGAACGATGACGCTCATCGAATAATCGATGAACGATTCGCGGAGCTCTTCTTCCAGATAGCGTTGAACGATGCGCTCACGGCGCGGGTTCTCGACCTTGACCACAACCCCTCTCCTCTTCCCCTCGATAGGCCGGCGCGAAGATACACCGAAGACGATAGCAACTTAAAGCCCGAGGCGCTCTACCTCAAGCGCTCGCCGCGGCTGAGGACCCGTGGAGGTCGCTTGCTCCATTGCATCGATGGCCGGTAACTTGGCTGGGTCACACAAACAGAGGGTGGCTTGAACGTGACCGAGCTCTATTTCGAAGATCGAGATGACGGAGTTCTCGAACTCTCCTGGGAACTCTTCGGCGAACTGTGTCGAGCGCTCGCCGTCAGGGTGGCGAGGGACTACGACCCCGAAGTCGTTGTAGGGATCGCCGCCGCCGGCGTCATACCGGGCGCCGTAGTCGCGGCGATGCTCCAGAAGGAGTTCTACGCAATCAAGATCACTCGCCGTGACGACGCTGATGGCCCGCGACAGCGGCCCGAGATTCTCTCCGCCGCGCCTCCACAAGTTGGCGGGCGCCGTGTCCTGCTGGTGGACGAGATCTGCGACAGCGGCGATACACTTCGGCTGGCGCTGGCCGCGGTGCGAGACGTGGGGCCCTCAGAGGTACGAACGGCTACGTCGCTGGTGCGCGAAGGCGGCTACGAACCGGACTACTACGCTCTGGGCACAGAGGCGACGGTGATCTTTCCATGGGATAGAGAGGTATTCGAGGAAGGTAATCTGGTGATAAACCCGGAGTATGGAGACCTACTCGACTAGTTATCGGTGTGGGAATATCGAGCAATTGAACATTAGAGCATTAGAGCATTAGAACAACAGAAGTTAAGAGTCGCGCCTGCTGATGTCCTCTCACCTCCAAATTCGATTGCTCTATTGTTCTATTGTTCTATTAATCGAAATTCCCAATCAGCCCTCCTGCATACTATCCAGAAATTCCTGGTTGCCCGACGTCCGCTTCATCCGCTGAAGCAGAAACTCGATCGACTCGGCCGGCGGCATATCGGCCAGGAAGTTCCGGATAAGATACATCCGGTTGAGTTCTTTCTCCGGCAGAAGTAGCTCCTCGCGGCGTGTGCCCGATCGGTTGAGATCGATAGCGGGGAAGATCCGCTTGTCCGCGATGTGGCGGTCGAGGACGAGTTCCATGTTGCCGGTGCCTTTGAATTCCTCGAAAATGACCTCGTCCATGCGCGAGCCCGTTTCGATCAATGCCGTCGCGATGATCGTCAGACTGCCGCCCTCCTCGAGGTTTCGGGCCGAACCGAAGAAGCGCTTGGGCTTGTGAAGCGCGTTGGCGTCCACACCACCCGACAGGATCTTGCCCGAGTGTGGGACGACGACGTTGTAGGCGCGCGCGAGTCGGGTGATCGAGTCGAGTAGGATCACCACGTCCTTCTTGTGCTCGACCAGCCGTTTCGCCTTCTCGATCACCATTTCGGCGACTTGCGTGTGACGGTCAGCTGGTTCGTCGAACGTCGAGGAGATCACTTCGGCATCGACGTGCTCTTCCATGTCGGTGACCTCTTCCGGCCGCTCGTCGATGAGCAGCACGATGAGGTGCACCTCGGGGTGATTCTCGGTGATAGCGTTGGCGAGCTTCTGGAGCAGGATCGTCTTACCGGCTTTCGGCGGCGAAGTGATCAGGCCGCGCTGTCCCTTACCGGTAGGAGCGATCAGGTCCATCACTCGGTTGGCGATGTCGCCGTTCTCCCGCTCCAGCGTGAGTCGTTCCTCCGGATAACGCGGGCGAAGGTTGTCAAAGCTGATCCGATGCTTCGACGCTTCCGGGTCCTCGCCGTTGACCTCCTCCACCTTGAGGAGCGCGAGGTACCGCTCGCCTTCTTTGGGAGGACGCACCTGGCCCAGAACGGTGTCGCCGGTCCGCAGATCGAATCTCTTGATCTGCGAGGGTGACACATATATGTCATCGGGCCCGTACAGGTAGTTCCAGTCCTGGCTCCGCAGGAAGCCGTATCCTTCCGGAAGGATCTCCAACACGCCTTCCGCGCGAAGGATGACATCGGAGTCCAGTAGATTCTGTTCGATTCGGAAGATCAGGTCTTGCTTGCGGAGCGAGGAATAGTTCTGGATGTTCAATTCCTCGGCCATCTCGTGGAGATCCTGGACGGATTTGGCCTTTAGCTCGGCGATATCAAGGGAAGTCGTACTCATATTTTCCACCAAAAAGGCTGTGCTAGAGTGCTGGGGAGATATCGATGGGTTCTTGGGGAGCCGGTCAGCCCGCCTGCGGGCAGCGCGCGGCTCAGTAGCGATAACTCGTTATATACCTAAACCTTACGTCTTCAGCCGGTAACGGGTGTCTTTTATTTTGAAGTATAAAAGGAGTCGCGCGGCGTGCTGCGCGGTCGTAGGCTGGTGACAGAAAAGTCTAATAACGCCCCTTGGCCGGGTCAAGGGTTGGAAGAACTCCACAAAGTGTTCGTGGCTTACCGGATCGACCCGGCGCTCCGCGGTCGCGTCATCGTGGGACGGCTTTGGCCCGGTTTCGATCCCGACTCACCTCCCGTCCGAGCTTTTCTCGATCGATGGCATGGTTCCCACTCCACACGCGAAGGGGATCACGGTTGGGAGCTGTTGCTGTTCGAGCCGGCGCGTTACCGGGAGCGTTGGTGGCTGCACGCCCTTCTTTTCGTCGTCACGCTTTTCAGTACGACGGTGGCGGGCTCGTTGTTGGCCGGGTATACGCCCGTAGGCTTCATCGCGTTGCCGCTCTGGGGTTCTTGGTGGTTGCCCGTCCCCGTTGAGCTCGACCTCGAAGCGCTGGTGCCCGGGTTGCCGTTCGGACTGGCGTTGGTCTTGATACTCGCGTTGCACGAAGCCGGCCACTACTTCGCGGCGAAGCACCACTCCATCAGCGTGACTCCGCCGTTCTTCATACCGTTCCCTCCTTATGTTTCCATCATCGGCACGTTGGGCGCTTTCATCCGACTGCGCTCGCCGGTGTTGAACCGCAACCAGCTCTTCGACGTCGGCGTTGCAGGACCGCTTGTCAGCTTTGTCGCTTCACTTCCGCTACTTGGGTGGGGAGTCCTAAACAGCCAGGTGATGGCGGTATCGAACTCGACGCCTACCGACTTCTTGGTGCCGTTCGCTTCCGAGCGGTTTTGGTTGGGCGGATCGTTGGCGATGTCTGCGATGGCTAAGCTGGTGCTCGGGTTTTCGGGGACGGGGCATGTACTCGTGTTACACCCAGTCGCCTTCGCCGGTTGGCTCGGGCTGTTCGTCACAGCACTCAACCTGCTGCCGATCTCACAGCTGGACGGCGGACACATCCTCTACGCGGCCGTCGGTTCGCGTCAAAAGCAGTTTGCCTGGTTATTCTTTCTCGCGCTTCTGCCGTTGGGCTACCTCTGGGCAGGCTGGTGGCTCTGGGCGGCCCTGGTCTTCGCGATCGGGCGCGGACGGGTCTGGCATCCGCCGGTCTTCGACGCGGACCAGGGCCTGACGCGAAGGCGGGCGCTGGTCGCAGCGGCGGCTGCGGTCATCTTCATAGTCTGCTTCGTGCCGATGCCGTTCCGGCTGTAGAGTTCCTTGGCATCCAGGGTGCCTTGACGCGCCAGGCGTCTTGCGAGAGATTGATGGTCCTTTTCTGAAAAATCCTACGCTGCACCGCTCGAGAGTCTGGGGGGATTTGAGCCTGCATGGCCCGGCATAACCGCGATGGAGAGGGCACCGACCAGCACGGTGCCAAGTACAAGATCAGCTACCAGCCCGACTGGCTGCGCCAGATCAAGATCGCTCGCACGATCACGGGCGGTAGTCGCCAGTCCACGAAGACTCTGTTTCGAAACCCCGCATCCTGTGCCGATCGCTCGCCGGGAGACAAGGTCCGGACGCGAGTGACTTCGAAGGATGAGAAGCTGGATTTCGAGATCACGATTGCGGATAAGTCTGGCGGGGTCGAACAGATCGAAGTGACCTCGCAGACGGCCGATGGTAAGGGCGATATCACCTTCATCATCGACGGCTCGCTTCCAAAACGCGGAGATCTCGGAAAAGCTCGCCGACGTCGGCGACGCTAACGCCGGGACGATCCCCCTCCGCCCATATCTGCAAGATCAGCCCTTAGATCTCGAAGCATCTGGCGTGTTTCGGCCAGTTCGTCGGCGAGAGCTCTGTCGTGCAACAGACGGCCGGCCGTGCCACGGCCCGAGGCCAACCGTTGCCGTATTCGGCTGACGGTCTGCGCCATCGACTCCAGTCGAGGGGCGAGCACAGAGTCAGCGGCCAATTGACCCAGGCTGCACGCTCCACAGCTCCATTGCTCTTTCAGCTGTCCCAGTCGCGGCCCGATGCGGGAGAGGGCAGCTCGCGTCTCCTGGTCATTCAGAAGGTCGGAAAACCCTTCGGCGGCCATGCGGATCGTATCGAAGACAGCCGCCAGTTCCTGGAATTGACCGAGAGTCGCGTCCACATCACTGCGGCTCTGAAGTAGCCGGGAGAGCGTGCCGTCACCGCTCCGCATCTGATGGAATACTTCGCGCCATCGGTCGGTGACGGGTATCACGGAGTCGTAGATGACCTGGAGGTTGCGCGATACCTGGAAGGGATCGAGTTCCAGAATCGTGGGTAATTCGTCGCCCTCCACCAGCTCCGCTCCAGGCTCGTTAGCGGGAAATATGTTGATGATGGGCTCACCCAGAAGGCTCGAGCTGATGACCTGTGCGGCCGCCCCTTCGGTGATGAACCTGCTCACGTCGGCGGAAAGGCTGAGCTCTACGTGGAGGAGATCGGCTCGGTCGGCGCTGGGCGCCTCGAGGGTAAGGGTCCGGACATACCCCACCGGCTGGCCGGCAAGCCAGACCGCTGCGCGGGGACGCAGAGCCTGGGTCGTGGACGTATGGAAGACTAGGGAATAGCGGTCCTCGATCGAATCGCGGAACTCGTCGATGAAGAAGACCATAACGGCGCTGGCCGTCACGGCGAGGCTTACCACCAAGCCGATCCGTAACTGAGACCAGTGTATTCGACTGTATGCTGTAATCATCGCCGTTCCCTAGAAACTCCGACTGCCGAGCGTTGCAGCGTCTACCCGACTCAACTTAGCTTGCCCAGCTATGCTCAGGCTCGGACACATTAGCTACAGCAATTGCGTCCCGGTGCATGGTCGGTTCCTCGAGCAGGGGCCGCCGCCATCGGTGACGCTCGTCCACGGGGTCCCCGGTCAACTCAACCGCCGGCTAGCCCTCGGCGAGATCGATGTTGCCCCTGCGTCGAGCATCGAGTACGCTCGCCATGCCGACGCCTACAGAATAATCCCGGGCCTCTCGATTTCGGCCCACGGCCCGGTACAGACAATTCAGCTTCTGGCCCGCCGGCCGATCGACGACCTGGTCGAGGGGACCCGTATCGCGCTGCCGACGGCGTCGGCCACATCCGTAACCTTGCTCAAGATAATCATGCGCCAGCGCTTGGGCATCCAGCCGGAGTATAGCTGGTTCGAGCAAGACTTGGAGGATCCGTTCGCCGCCGATGCGGAGGCGGCACTTTATATAGGTGACATCGCGTACCGCCAGCGCAGCCGTGCCGATATGGAGACCTACGATCTGGCGGTGCTTTGGAAGGAATGGACCGGCTTGCCATTCGTGTTCGCTTTGTGGCAGACTGGTACCAAACCGGAACGGTTCGATGAGGTGCGGGAGCTGACAAGCGAACTCGTCGCCTCGCGTGACTGGTCGATCCAGCGCCTCCCCCAGCTGGCCGCGCGGTATGCTGACGAGTACCGATGGTCGGAAGACGAGCTCGTAGAGTATTGGCAGAGTCTTGCCTTCGACTGGAGCGAAGAGCTGGCATCGGGCTTGGACGAGTTCTTCCGACGCGCCGCCGAGATCGGTGAGATCGAAAGGGCTCCGGCCACCAGGTTCTTGGAGATATAAGCGGAAATGTCCGTGATGAAATACGCGAATATCGAGCTCAGCTCGGGTGGCGTCATTTACCGTCGCAAGTCCGAAGTCCTCGAGGTACTGCTCATCAAGGACAGCTACGGAAACTGGGGCTTCCCCAAGGGTCACGTGGAGGCCGACGAGAGCCTCGCGGAAGCGGCGTTGCGAGAGTGTAGGGAAGAGACGGGACTCACGCGCTTGCAGGTCGTCGCCCCGCTGGGGTCGACCGATTGGTACTTCCGTGCGGGTAAGAACCTCGTTCACAAGTACTGTGACTATTTCCTGCTGGAAGCGTCTCCCGATGAGAGGGCCGAGCCGCAGACCGGCGAGGGGATTCAGGCTTGCGTTTGGATGAGCCCCAAAGAGTCGCTGGAGCGGATCACCTACGCTAATGCGCGTCAGGTGTTGGGTCTCGCACTCGAGACCGTAGCGAAAGGCGCGTGAGGGGTTGATGGAATCTACGCGCCGGTTATCCGTCTTGCTCACGGGAGCCACGGGTTTCGTGGGTGGTTATGTCGCCCGTCACCTGGTCGAGCGCGGGCACGAGGTGCGCGCTCTGACGAGGAAGCCGGCGGCGGCCGAAGGGCTGCGCGAGTTGGGGATTACCCGGGTGCGGGGTGACGTGTCGAAGGACGAGCCTCTCGACGACGCGGTCGACGGCTGCGATGTGGTGATTCACCTCGTGGGCGTAATCAGAGAGAAACCTCCCGCCATCACGTTCGAGGGCGTTCATACCCGTGGCACGATGCGTTTGGCCGATGCGGCGGTGCGGGCCGGAGTGCGCAAGTTCGTACATATGAGTGCTCTTGGAGTACGACCGGACGGGACGCCGTACCAGAGGACCAAGTTCGAGGCCGAGGAAGTAGTGCGAAGGTCGGGCATCGACCATGTAATCCTCCGGCCGTCGATCATCGTTGGGCCGGGCGGCGAGTTCGTCGACCTGCTCTTGAGAATCGTGCGGTACTCGCCCGTAACGCCCGTCATCGGTGATGGCCGTTACCGGTTACAGCCTGTCGATGTGGAGGATGTGGCGGCCGCGTTCGTCCAGTCCGCCGAGCGCGACGACCTGAAGGACCAATGCTTCGAGATAGGGGGGCCGCACAAGCTCACGTATAACCGAATACTGCAGATTGTGAGCGAGGAGTTCGGGATGCGGCGTCCCCGGTTCCACGTGCCGGTGACGCTGGTCCGGCCTGTGGTTGATCTGGCGTCGAACTGGCGCCTGCCGACCCCGGTCAATTCGGACGAGTTGGCCATGCTGTTCGACGAGAGCATCGTGGCCGGCGATGGGAACGTGCTTCGAGAGGTTTTCGGCCTGGAGCCGAACTCGTTCCGCTCGGTCCTGCAGCGCTTCCCGCGGCGCCGCAAGCGGATTCTGGGAAAGACCTCGCGGCAGTCGTAACCGCGACCTATAGTAGTGTCGGCCAAGCCGTTCCAACCTATTTCGGGAGATAGCGGGTGTGACCGATGCCGAGGCAAACACGCAGCGCCGATCCGGTTTCGCGCACGTACCCAGCCTCATGTCAGCTCTTCGATTGCCCATCGCGATCGTGTTCTTCGCGGTGGACAACGTGCTGTGGCGCGGCATCCTGCTGTTCTTGGGCGCCGTAACCGATCTCCTGGATGGCTGGTTAGCGCGGAAGTTCGGGGTCGAGAGCAAGACCGGCGCCCTTCTCGACCCGCTGTTTGACAAACTGTTCGTCACGATCGCTCTGGCGGCTTTCTTGCCCGGACCGTATCTAACTTGGGCAGGGTTCCTGGTCCTGGTTTTGCGGGATCTGTATGTCGGGTTTGGCTATCTGCTGTCGCGGATTCTGAACGTCGATTTGGAGGTAAAGGCCCGGCCGACCGGGAAGCTGGTCACGGTTCTGCAGATCGTCACGCTGTTCGTACTGCTGTTGGCGCCCGAGCGGGTTGGGTTGTTCCTGGTTGCGGTCGGTGCGGCCTCGGTCATAGCTATAATAGACTACACGGCCGCGGGTGTGGCCGGACTTCGAGGACGAGCGAAAGCAGCTTAGAGGGGAGACAGAATGCACAGGAGAGCATGGACTAAGATTTTCGCGTTCATCCTCGTCGCCGTAGTGTCGGCGGGTTGCGAGCAGTCCCAGCCCCAGCAGAGTGTAGACGTCGGTGTCGTCGATAGCGTGCTCGCGGAACTCGGCGGTCCGCTCACGGCGGGTCTCGAGCGGGGCCAGCGCTGGCGAATGGTCAGTTCGATCGGCGTCGGCTTGCCGCCCAGAGATTTCCAGCCCGAAGACCTGCCCGAGGCCGGTTCTCGGGGCGCGGGCCTGCTGCAGGTCTACTGCATTCAGTGCCACTGGTTGCCCACGCCGCAGATGCACAGCGCGGCTGAGTGGCCAATCTTGGTGCGGCGGAATCTGCTGCGCATGGAACAGCTGAACAACCGTTTGGGCGGACCGCTCACCACGGGGTTGGTCGGCGAGACGGTGATGTCGGGATACCAGAACCCCGAGGTCCCCTCCGACGCGGATGTCGATACTTTGATCGCCTACTTGCAGACTTACGCGTTACCCGTAGCCGAGGCTTCCGAGCTGACCGCGGGTCCGGGTCGGGAACTCTTCATCCGACGGTGTTCGGTGTGCCACGAGACCCCCTCGCCGCGGGCCCATACTGCCACGGGTTGGGATCGCGTGGTCGCTCAGATGCAGGCCAGCATGGCGATCGGCGATGTCACGCCTCTCAGCAATAGCGAGCTCGACGCCATCACCGGCTACCTCCGGGAGCGCGCCGTGCGATAGGCCCGCTGCTCTCTGGGACTTTGCGAGCGCTCGTAGCCCAACTTCCGGGCCGCGGGCGCTCGTTGCGTTGCGCCTCGCCGGGGAACGCTTTCGCTAACGTTTCGGGGTGCCCAGGTGTCTGTGTGGGTAGGGGAGTGAGTTGGAGATTTGACGGTTCTGAACGGGGATAAGAGAATGAGGAAAATACTAATAGCTGCAGCGATGTTGACGTTGACGATCCTGGTGCTGCCGGCGACCCGAAGCGCGACGTACGCTGCTCCGGACGGACCCACGCTGAGCCCACAGGACACGGCGCAGGCGGGACAGATGCGCATGCGGATGCGCGTGCACCAGGACAGCGTCACGGGCATGCACGGGATGTCGATGCGAGGCATGCGGGGGATGCGGTCGATGCAGGGTAGGCGGATGGGCATGGGCGGGAGCATGCATGGAATGGTCGGATTCAACCATGTCGGCCCCCGGATGTTCATCGGTTTGAAAGACGAGTTGGGACTGACGGACGATCAGGTCGGCCAGTTGGAGAAGATCCACGAGGGTCATCATTCTCTGATGATGGCGCAGCAGGAAGCGCTGACGAAGCAGCGTGAGGCAACTGCGAAAGCGCAGGCCGTGCGCGATTGGGACGCTGTCGAGACGTCCATAGATGAAGGGACGAAGATCCTCAACGGGATGCAGAAAGGGCTGGTCCAGGTCGAACGGCAGACTTGGGATGTGCTGACCGCCGAGCAGCGTGAGAAGTTCGACACGTGGCAGGAAGGCGCGCGGTTGATGCAGCGGCAGCGTAGGGAAGGGATGCGCTCGGGGAGGGGAATGCAGAGACGAATGCGGGTGCATGCGGATTCGGTGGGAGCCAAGTAGGAACTCTATTGGGAATCTCGAGCAATAGATTAATAGAGCAATAGAGCAATAGAAGTTGAAGTGAGTCGGGTTGCCTCAGGCACCCCGTCTGGCGCGCGGGCGCCCTGCTTCGGTCGGTCGGAGCATGGGCGTCCGTTTCGCGTTCAGTGAGTGGGGCAAGGGGTTGCGCCGAGGGAGAGGGGGATATACTATACCGGGGTATAGCATATCTAAGCCTTCTTGCGGGGAGTTCTAGCTATGGTCGAGATGCCGGCACACGCCATGGGGATCGCCGAGCCCACCAAGAAAGATCTGCTGAAGCGTCTGGCGCGGGTGCGGGGCCAGGTCGAGGGGATCCAGCGGATGGTGGAGGACGAAAGGTACTGCCCCGACATCCTCCAGCAGTTTGCCGCGGTGCATTCGGCGCTGCGAGCCGCGGAACGCGAGTTGATGGCGAATCATCTGGACCGTTGCGCAACGCACGCGATCTTGGAAGGCGGCGAGACCGCCGAGGAAGTCAGGCGCGAGATCGTCGACTTGCTGCACCGTTACGCGCGCTGACCGGATTGCTGGACCATGCCAAAGACCGAGAATAGAACAGACACCCTCGAGATCGGTGGAATGCACTGCGCCTCGTGTGTGGCGGCTGTCGAAAAAGCGTTGAGCGGTGTGCCCGGGGTCGAGCGTGCGAGCGTCAACCTGGCCACGGAGAAGGCCACGGTCGAGTACGACGGTAGCCGCGAACTCGACGACGAGTTTCGTCGAGCCGTCGAGAACGCCGGCTTCGAGGTGAAGGTGCGACCTCAGACCGTGATGCTCGATATCACGGGAATGCATTGCGCTTCGTGTTCGGCGAGCGTCGAGAGAGCTCTCAATCGCATCGACGGTGTCGCTTCCGCCAACGTAAACCTCGCCACCGAGAAGGCTACCGTCAGGCTGGTTCCCCAGCAGGTTAGCCTCGACGATTTGCGAGCGGCCGTGGAAGACGCCGGTTTCGGTGTCGCGACGATAGAGCGCGCTGGGGCCGAGCGTCGCCTGGCTCGGGAGCGCCAGCGACTAGAAGAAGATCAGCTAAAGGTTGACCAGGCCCGGGACCGTATGAAGTGGGCTTGGGTTTTTACGGCCCCCATCATGGCCTGGATGATCCCGGATATGGTGTTCGGGATGATGTGGCCGTCACCTCTCGTCTTCAATCTCGGGATGATCATTCTCGCCGCGCCGGTGCTCTTCATTTGGGGGCGCCCCACCCTCGTCGCGGGCTTCAAGAGCCTGGTGAACCGTACCCCGACGATGGACACGCTGATCGCTATCGGCGCCAGCGTCGCATTCGCCACCGGCTTCGTCACGGTGGCGTACAACCTCGGCTTCGCGCCCAAGCTGCTCAACTACGCAGGTGTCGGCGCGATGATCATGGCGATCCATCTCACTGGCCGGTACGTGGAGACGAAGGCCCGGGGGCGTACATCGGCTGCCATTCAGAAGCTGTTGTCGTTGGAAGCGCGAACCGCACGTGTCGAGCGTGAGGGCGAAGAAGTCGAGGTATCCATCGAAGAGGTCGAGGTCGGGGACGTGATGGTCGTACGACCCGGCGAGAAGATCCCTACCGACGGCGTCGTCATCGGTGGCCGCAGCTCGGTCGACGAGTCGCTCGCCACAGGCGAGTCGATGCCGGTGGGGAAGGGTGAAGGCGACCCGGTTATCGGTGCCACCATCAACAAAGAAGGACTGCTGAAGATCCGCGCCACCGGAGTCGGCGAGGACACCTTCCTGGCCCACGTCATCCGCATGGTGGAGGAGGCACAAGGGACGAAGGTGCCGATCCAGGAGTTTGCCGACCGGGTGACCGCGGTATTCGTTCCAACGGTGCTGGCTGTGGCGACTGCCACCTTCCTCGCCTGGTTGATCTTCCCGTCTTTCTTCGCTGGAATCGCCGGGTGGGCGTCCGCGTTCCTGCCCTGGGTCGACCCGAGCTTGAGCCGCGTCTCACTGGCGATTTTTGCCGCGGTAGCGGTGCTGGTCATCGCGTGTCCCTGCGCGTTGGGGCTCGCCACGCCTACCGCCCTGATGGTCGGCACGGGTGTCGGCGCGGAGAACGGCGTCCTGGTGAGAAGCGGCGCTGCGATTCAGACGCTGCGGGAGATCGACACGATCGTTCTCGACAAGACGGGCACCATCACCAAGGGCGAGCCGGGCGTAACCGATGTTGCCTCCACGGCGGATTGGACGGATACGGATCTGGTGCGTTTTGCGGCGAGCGCCGAGTTGGGTTCGGAACATCCGCTGGGCCAGGCGATCGTCGAACACGCGCGCCAGAACCATGTCGGGATAGTCGAGCCGATCGGCTTCGAGGCGTTGATGGGTCGTGGTGTCCGCGCCCGAATCGATGAGGTGGACGTTCTGGTGGGCAGCGGCCGACTGATGAACGAGGAAGGCGTGTCGGTGGCCGAACTGGAAGCCCAGTTCGAGCGCCTCGAGGACGAGGCCAAGAGCGCGATGTACGTCGCCGTCGACGGTGGGCTAGCCGGCGTGATCGCCGTGGCGGATCAACTCAAGGACGATTCGAGGCAAGCTATCGCCGAGCTCAACGCGTTCGGGCTGGAGACCGTGATGCTCACCGGCGACAACACGAGAACCGCGGAAGCCATCGCGCGGGGTGTCGGCGTCGACCGAGTGCTAGCCGAGGTGTTGCCCGATCAAAAGGTGGCGGAGATCAAGCGGCTGCAGGGCGAGGGTCGCACGGTCGCCATGGTGGGTGACGGCATCAACGACGCTCCGGCCCTCAAGCAGGCGAACGTGGGCATCGCTATCGGCACGGGCACCGATATCGCCATCGAGGCCGCGGACGTCACGCTGGTGCAGGGCGATCTGTCGGCGGTGGTGAGGGCGATCCGGCTTTCGCGAGCCACGTTCCGAAAGATCCGCCAAAACCTCTTTTGGGCTTACTTCTATAACGTGATTGCTATACCGGTGGCGATACTTGGGTTCCTCCATCCCGCTATCGCCGAGGCGGCCATGGCGTTCAGTTCGATCAACGTGGTGACGAACGCCAACCGTCTGCGCCGGGTGGACATCCGGAAGGCCAGCTAACAGCCAGCCGCTCGCCCTTCTGGCTGCGAGATTCGTGTCGAGTTGACTGACCGTCTCGCTGGCGGTATAGGAAAGCTCAGCGTGAACGCACGGCAGCGGATCACGAACGTAGTGACGACCCCCAACCGTCTACGCCGAGTTCATCCCAAAGGTTTGATGACGATACGATGAAAGTCAGAAGGGTCATCACGTTCACGATGCTGGCATCCTTCGTCTTCCTGTCGCTGTCGGGGATCATGCTCTTCTTCTCTCCGCAGGGTCGAGTCGCCTATTGGAGCGACTGGCGGATGCTGGGGCTATCGAAGGTTCAGTTCACGGCCGTTCACACCACGTTCATGGTGCTATTCCTGGTCGGTGGGATCTGGCACATCGTGCTCAACTGGAAGCCCATCACCAACTACCTCAAGGACCGTACGAAGAAGGTCAGGTTTTCCACCCCGGAGTTTTCCATCGCTCTGGTGCTTTGTTGCGTTTTCTTCATCGGCGCGCTCGTCGGCTTCTTCCCGTTCAAGCAGTTCTTGGATTTCGGTGAAGGTATCAAATCTTATTGGGAGCGGACGAGCGGTTCACCGCCGTGGCCGCACGCCGAACTGGCGCGGCTGGACCGGTTCTGTCGCGGGATGGAAGACTACGAGCGACTGGAGCATCAGCGGCTGGTGTCCATCGACTGCGCGGAGGCTTTGACGGCGCTGCGGGCGGCCGGGATAGAAGTAGAGGACGAGTCGGAGCAGCTGATCGACATCGCCAATGCCAATTCGACCACCCCCCAGGCCCTGGCCGCGATCGTCCTCACGGTTGCCAAGCCGAGACCAGCCTTGAGCGACGAGGCAGATGCTCGGGATGATGAAGGGCCGTTCGTTTTGCCTTATTCGGGTCTGGGACGGATGACTCTGCGGGAGTACGCTGACAAGTACGACGCCGATCTTGAGCTCGCGCACTCGATACTGCGTGACAAGGGTCTGGACCTGGATCCGGACAAAGCACTACGAGGCGAGGCGAATCGATTCGACACCAGTCCTGATGGCATCATCCTTCTGTTGAATGAGGCGGCCCGGGAGATGGGATCGTGAACGCCACTGACCATCGCCACGTTGCACGACGGCTTTCTTTCCTCGATCGGTACTTGACGCTGTGGATCTTCACGGCGATGGCGTTCGGCGTCGCGATTGGGTACCTGTGGCCCGGGCCCGTGGAGGCGATCAATCGGGCCTCGCAGATCGGGACGACGTCCATTCCGTTGGCCATCGGCCTGATCCTGATGATGTATCCTCCACTGGCCAAGGTTCGCTACGAGGAGCTGGGCCGCGTCTTCCGCGATGTGAAGGTGCTGGGCCTGTCGCTGGTCCAGAACTGGATCATCGGTCCGACGCTCATGTTTGGTCTCGCGATCGTTTTCTTGCGCGATCGTCCGGAGTACATGGTCGGCTTGATCCTCATAGGTCTGGCGCGCTGCATAGCCATGGTGATCGTGTGGAACGACCTGGCGGAGGGAGATACCGAGTACGCAGCCGGCCTGGTGGCCTTCAACTCCATCTTCCAGGTCCTTTTCTACTCGGTATACGCGTACGTCTTCATAACGGTGCTACCCGGCTGGTTGGGGTTGGAGGGCGCAATCGTCCACATCACCATCGGAGAGATCGCCCAATCCGTGTTCATTTACCTGGGAATCCCGTTCCTGGCGGGTTTCTTCACGCGTCTGATTCTCCGTCACGTTAAGGGTGACGAGTGGTACCGAACCCGGTTCATCCCGGCCGTCAGCCCCATCACTTTGATCGCGCTGCTGTTCACCATCGTGGTGATGTTCGCCCTCAAAGGTGAGACCATCGTGCAGCTTCCCCTGGATGTCGTGCGCATCGCGATACCGCTGCTTCTTTACTTCGTGATCATGTTTGTCGTGTCGTTCTTCATGAGCTGGCGCATTGGCACACCCTACAAGCCAACGACGACCCTCTCTTTCACGGCGGCGTCAAACAATTTCGAGCTGGCCATCGCCGTGGCCGTGGGAACCTTTGGGATTGCTAGCGGGGCCGCGTTCGCGGCGGTCATCGGCCCACTGGTCGAGGTGCCGGTGATGATCGGACTTGTGCAGGTGGCACTCTGGGCGAGGGGACGTTTCTTCCGCGAGCCGGTGCCCATGGCACGTGCGGTGGGAGGAGGAAGTTGAGCCGTGGCGGTTCACTTGAAGAAGGTTCTTGAGCGAGTAAAGAAGGCTACATCGAGGAGGGGTCGAATGCTGGCCATCGCAGCGTTGGTGTTCCACATCCTGGGCTTTCTGTCATCGATCGACGCCATAATGAGCACCCGAACATCTCAAGGTGCCATAGCTTGGGCGGTCGTGCTGAACACGTTTCCGTACGTTTCGGTGCCGGCCTATTGGATCCTGGGACGCAGCAAGTTTCAGGGCTACGTCACGGCGCGCCAACAAGGCCACCTGGAAATCCAAGGACTCGCAGAGCAAGTGAAGACGTACGAGGAACAGTTCGTGTCCGGAGTCGGCGCGGAGAATCCAGCGACCCGGGCCGCCGAGCGACTCGCTGAGATACCGACCCTCACACACAACAGAGCCGAGTTGCTCATCGATGGCGAAGCCACCTTCGCCAGTATCTTCGCGGGGATCGATCAGGCGCGAGACTACGTACTGGTCCAATTCTTCATCGTCAAGGACGACGGGCTTGGACGCGAGCTGAAGTCGCGACTCGAAGCGAAAGCGAAGGAAGGCGTTCGCATCTTCTTCCTGTACGACGAAGTGGGCAGTCACAAACTGCCAAACTCGTATCGAGACGAGCTGCGCGAGGCTGGAGTGGAGATCTACGACTTCCACACGCGCAAGGGTCCGCGCAATCGCTTCCAAATAAACTTCCGCAACCATCGCAAGATCGTCATCGTCGATGGAGCGGTGGCCTGGATCGGCGGCCACAACGTGGGAGACGAGTATCTCGGCAAGGACCCGAAGATGGGCGCATGGCGAGATACCCACATGAAGATCGAGGGGCCTGCGGTTCAAGCCGTGCAACTCGCCTTCGTCGAGGACTGGCACTGGGCCGCGGACAGAGTGCCCGAGTTGACCTGGGAGCCCAAGGCGCATCCCGATGGCGACATGCGGATGTTGATCGTGCCAACCGGGCCGGCCGACTCGCTGGAGACAGCGGGCCTCATGTTCGTCCACGCGATCAATTCAGCCCGGGACCGCATCTGGATCGCCAGCCCTTATTTCGTACCTGATGAGGCGGTGATGGCCGCCCTGCAGCTCGCCGGCCTCCGGGGCGTGGACGTGCGCATTCTGATCCCGGACAAGCCCGATCACCTGTTGGTCTATCTGGCGGCCTTCTCGTACTTCCGGGATGCCTCGATCACCGGTGTGAAGTTTTATCGCTATACCGAGGGGTTCCTTCACCAGAAGGCCATGTTGGTCGATGATAGGGTGGCCGCCGTTGGCACGGCGAACTTCGACAATCGCTCGTTCCGTCTGAACTTTGAGGTCACCGGATTCGTAGCGGACTCCGCTTTTGCGGTCGGAGTCGAGAAGATGTTCTTGGACGACTTCGCCCGCTCGCGCGAGATGGAGCCCGGCGACTACGAGGGCCGGTCCTTCTGGTTCAAGCTGGCCGTTCGACTTGCCCGTTTGACCGCGCCAGTGCAGTAGCCCGACTGGAAGGCCGGGCATAGGGGACTCCTTTGGAAAAGGCCTCTCGCAGCGGCCGCCGAGGGTGAGGCGGCGACGCAGCGAAACTGGCGCAAATCCATATAGAGGTTATATTTGGCTCGCACTCGACTGGTTCGTGTGCTATAGCGCAATCCCCCTCGCGCAACAGGGCCCCCATCCAAGAAGACGTTTGTCCGCAAGCGCCCGTTAGGGAAGCCTAACCGGAGGCATGTCTTGGTGTTACGCAGTTTATTCGGTTCTTCTCTGGTATTAGCGCTCTTCGGAGTCTCGCCTGCGATGGCTCAGCTGCCGAAGTTCGAACTGGAGCCCTACGTCGGTACCTACATTCCCACACAGAGCATCATCGATCAGGATTTCATGGGTACGCACGTGACCGCTTCCCAGCAGTCCGGATTCGCGCTGGGCGGGCGGCTGACCTTCTGGGCGCTGGGACCGATCGGATTCGAGGGAAATCTCGTCTACAGCTGGAGTGACGGTGAGATCACCCAGGATGGCCAGACGGATTCGGAAAGCGGGAACGTTTGGGCGGGAGACCTTCGGGCGATATGGAAGCTGTTACCGGGTCCCATCGGGATTCATATCGATGGTGGTATTGCCTGGATAGGCCGCGGCGGCGATGCGTATAACGACATCACGGAGGGTGAGAGCGATGTCGGGGGTGTTGTCGGTGCTGGCCTTCGTTTCAAACTGCCCGGTCTGTTCGGGATTCGTGTGGATGCTGACAGCTATCTGTACGAAGCCCAGTTCACGGTCGATGCCGATGGAACCCCAGTGACGACGGAGAAACAATTCCAGGTTGATCTCGTATTGTCCGCAGGCCTCGTGATCGGGTTGGGTATCTAGGATGACACGCCTCTCTATTCCTACAGCGATCGCTATTGTACTCGCCTTGGCTTCTTCGGCACAGGCGCAGAAGCGTGATTTGCCGCTGCTGATCGAAGTTGCTGGCGCCTACGTGGTCACGACCGGTTCGTACTCGGACCTGGTCAAGAACGGTTGGGGGGCCCAGGGCCTCATCGGCTACAACTTCGCCCGCCAGGTTTGGCTGATGGGCAGCTTCGCCGTGAACTGGCACGAGGGTGAAGGCGATCTACCGACCTGGCAGAACTACGCCTACTTCGGCATGCTCGGCTACGACGCGCTACCTCCCAACACGAACGGTGACATCATCTTCTACGCCGGTGCAGGAGGAGTGAGGTTCGTACCCGATGTCGATTCGATCGAGGGTAGGACGTACTTCGGCCTCAACGGTGGACTGAAGATCGCCTACGACTTCAGTCCGCGGATGGCCTTGACCGTCAACGCCTCCGCTGTGGTGGCGTTTTCGGAGGAGGATTTCAACGGCGGGACCACCTGGTTCTTCCCGTTGGGTGTGGGATTGGCGGTCCGGCTGTAATCGGATGTGGGCCCGGGAGAGCGCACTATGCCATCGGCAAAGGGGGAACTCATGAAGCGTGTCACTCACGTTACGGCTGCGGTCGCTTTGGCGCTGCTGGTGATCAGCAGCCAGGCGGAGGCTCAGAACAAGCGGGCGGGAATCAACGCGGGCATCGACTTCGCCAGCGTCAGCACCAACACCTCCGACGACCTCAGCTCGAAGATGGGATTCAGCGGCGGTGGTTTTTTCGGTGTCGATCTGGCCAAGATGTTTCGCATCCAACTCAACGCTCAATACGTACAGAAGGGCACGAGCTTCAGCGAGTTGGATATCGACTTCGACATCAACCTGAACTACATCGAGCTTCTGCTACCGCTAACACTGCTCATTCCCATCGAGGACAGCCCGATCACCCCGCGACTGTATGCGGGGCCGTCGGTCGCTTTCGAGACGACATGTAAGCTGAAGGCGTCGTTCGAAGGAGATAGCGTCGCGGCCGATTGTGTGAATGAGGATGTGGAGACGGACATCCAGACAAAGAGCACCGACTTTGGTGTCTTCTTCGGAGGAGGCGTTGATTTCGCAGTCGGCTCTGGCGAGATCACGCTTGATGTTCTTTACAATCTTGGCTTGGCTAACGTCAGCGATATCTCGGTAGAAGATATTGAGTTCAAGAACAGGAACCTGCAAATCCTTCTCGGATATGCGTTCCTCTTCGGTGGCTAATCGTGAGCGGGTTTGTCCATTGCCCGACAGGGCATCTAACACGGAGAAGGGGGAGATCATGAAGCGCTTCATTAACCTCACAGCGGCGGTCGCTCTGGCGTTATCGATCATGAGCGGCCCGGCGCAGGCGCAGAACATGCGCGCCGGTGTCAATGCGGGAGTCGATTTCGCCTCCTTGGGTGGTGACATCGATGATCTGGTCGGGGTAAGCGCCGGGACGAAGACGGGCTTCAGTGCGGGAGCCTTCTTTGGCGTTGACCTGAGCACAATGTTCCGGCTGCAATTGAACGGACAGTATGTACAGAAGGGTGCGAAATTCGAAGAGGGGGGTGTCACTGCTACAATCGACGTGCCCTACATCGAGCTTCTGCTCCCTGTCACGTTCTTGATTCCCATCGAGGACAGCTCCATCACCCCGCGTATCTACGCAGGGCCATCACTCGCCTTCGAGATGAGCTGCGACCTGAAGGTCGAATTAGACGGTCAGAGCCAAACGGAGACGTGTGAAGACGAAATTGGCAACGGGACAAAAAGCACCGACTACGGCGTCTTCTTTGGAGCAGGTGTGGATTTCGGCTTGGGTTCTGGAGCACTGACGCTTGACGTTCTTTACAACCTGGGGCTGGCGAACATCAACGATTCTCCCGTCGAGAACGAGACCGTAAAGAATACGAACATTCAGATTCTGGTAGGATACGCGTTTCTTTTTGGGAACTAACCCAAGCAAGAGCGCTACATTTCTACTCTCTTGGTACGCTTCCGCGTAGCCAGTCGGCAAGCTACAGGCTGTGCTCGAGCAGATGGTCGGTGTCGCGGAGTACGCGTTCCTGTTTGGTGAATGATCTAGAAGGGTTCGATTCCTTTTCGGTCCGGATGTCAAACACCTGAAGGGGGAAAAATGAAACGTCTCGTTCACCTCACAGCAGCGGTCGCTCTGGCGTTGTCGATCGTGAGCGGCCCGGCGCACGCACAGAGCAAGCGCGCCGGCATCAATGCCGGCGTCGATTTCGCCACCTTGGGCGGTGACATCGCAGACTTGGTCGGGGTAGATCCTTCGACGAAGACGGGCTTCAGTGTGGGCGCTTTCTTCGGTGTCGACGTGAGCAACATGTTCCGTATCCAATTGAATGGTCAGTACGTGCAAAAGGGTGCGAAGTTCGAGGAGGGCGGCGCCACGGCTACCTTCGACGTGCCCTACATCGAGCTTCTACTGCCGCTGACGTTCTTGATTCCCATCGAGAACAGCTCCATCACCCCGCGTCTCTACCTGGGACCCTCGCTGGCCTTCGAGATGAGTTGCGACCTGAAGTTCGAAGAGGGCGGTACGAGCGCGACAGAGAGTTGTGAGGAGGCCAGTGCTCCGACTAAGAGTACCGACTATGGTATCTTCTTTGGGGGTGGCATCGATTTCGGCTTGGGCTCCGGAGAGCTGACGCTGGACGTTCTCTACAACCTGGGGTTGGCGAACCTCAACGACTTCCCCGGCGACGATGCGACGGTCAAGAACCGAAACATTCAGATCCTTCTGGGATACGCGTTTCTTTTCGGGAACTGACCTCACCTGACGCCGAAAAACGGGCCGGCATTCGCCGGCCCGTTTGCATCTCTACTCTTCGGGTACGCTTCCGCGTAGCCAATCGGCTAGCTCCAATCCGTGCTCGAGCAGAAGGCCGGTGTTGCTTAGGATTTCTTCGGACGGCGCATCGCCCACGATCCGCCCGCCATCCATTAACACGA
>JBDHGH010000005.1:0-67545 GCA_039589995.1 Gemmatimonadota bacterium
ACGAATTTCCTCTGCAGGATTGATCAGGTCGTGCTGACTGACATCCTGTAGGTACTGATCGAGAGCGGAATCCTCCCCCGCCATCCGGCTCTTCAAAGCCTGGCTGGCCATCCGCTTCGTCCGCGCAGACTCCCGATCCATTATCATCGTGCTTTTCCTGCTCCTACTGTGAACCATCATATCAAAGTCCCGGCGGAGAGGTCCGCTCCTGCCGGGATAGCCCCCCAGGCGAGGCCTAGCCCCGACTGCCCTTGGGCCCGACGGCGATTAATAACACCACTGCAGCAAAAAGGTTTCATCCGACCCGGGGGGTGGGCAGCCTTTTATTATAGGGGCGCGCATCTGTTTGTCAAGCATGAGTTTCCGGGATCGCAAGCCGCGGGGCCAGCTTCAGGCCCGTAGCTAGTTCCAACGAAATATCTTGAGGGCAATCGCGAAGGAGAGCAACCCCCAGGCCGCTATCGCCAATAGCTGTCCGAGGTTGGCGCCGAGTGGAGCGCCATCGGTCATGATAGAACGTAAGGCATCTAACAAGGGGGTCAGCGGCAGCAGCTTGATGATCGGCTGGAAAGCTTCGGGGAAGCGTGAGTAGGAGAAGAAAACACCGGAAAAGATCCACATGGGCATCATCACCAGATTCATTATTCCGGACACGCCCTCCAGCGTCTTGGCCCGGCTGGCGGTGAGCATCCCCATACCCGTAAAGGCGAGGGCGCCGACGACGGAGACAACGAGCAAGTCGACGAGCGAGCCGTGGACTCTGACATCGAAGACGAGCCAGCCGAATCCGACCAATGCCGCGACCTCTAGAAGCATGAACACGAAGCGAGAGAGCGCGTAGGACAGCAGGTACTGGCTTTTGCGCATGGGCGTGGCCAGCAATCGCTTCAGCAGTTTCTTACGCCGGGCCTGGACGATGTTGAACCCTATTCCCCACATCCCGCTTCCCATCAGGTTCAGGCCCAGCAGCCCCGGGATCAGGAAGTCGATGTATCGCGATCCGGGCTCGGTGAGATGCTGTTCTCCGACCTGAACGGGGTCGGTTCGGCCTCCGGAGCGTTGCACGGCGTCGTCGACTGCGCGTCGGGCGAGCTGGCTCTCGGTGCGGGTGGGATCGAACACGTAGGTAACCGAGTCACCGGGGATGAGGACGAGGGCGACTTTTCCGGTACGTAGTTCATTGCGGGCCTCATCGGAGTCCAGGACTGTCGCACGGATGTCGGGAAAGCTGTCTAAACTAGCGGCCAGCGCGACCGCACCGTGCCCGTCCTGAACGGCGACGGCGAGGGATTCTGCGGGTCTGTTGCGGAAGGCGATGCCGAGGCCCAGGGCCATGAGAACGGGGAAGACAAAAACCCAGAAAAGCGCCTCGGGTTCGCGGATGAACTCGAGGAGCCGAGCGCGGGTCAACTGCAGGAGTGGATGGGAGAAGTTAGTCATCTCTGAGGTGACGTCCTGTCAGCGACACGAACACGTCTTCTAGGGTAGCGTGGTGGGTCGTGAGGTTCGACAATTCGACGCCCCGTTTTTGAAGTGTTGCCATCAGGGCCGGTATCGTCCGGTGAACCTCGCTCACCGTCAGGAAAATGCCATCGCGCTCGCGTCGTATGTCCTGCACGCCAGTGACATCACGCAACCACGTGTCGATCGCACGATCGTCGTTCTCGACCGCGATCTCGACTACGTGCTCCGCTCCCAGCGCGGCGATCAACTCGCTCGGTGTGCCCAGAGCAATGATACGGCCGTGGTCCACCACTGCGACCCGGTCACACAGCCTGTGCGCTTCTTCCATGTAGTGGGTGGTGAGTACGACGGTTCCGCCCTTGGTCTTGAAATCGTGGACCAGGTCCCAGAGTTGCCTCCTGGACTGAGGGTCCAGGCCGGTGGTCGGTTCGTCGAGGAACAAGAGGTCGGGCTTGCAGACTAGAGCGCAGGCGATGGCGAGGCGCTGTTGCTGTCCACTGGACAACTTGGACACCCACGCCTTCCGTTTTTCCTCAAGGCCGACGATGCGCATGACTTCGTCGGGCGTGGGTCCTTGCTGGTAGAAACTGCGGAAAAGCTGGAGCGTTTCTTCGACAGAAAGCTTCTCGGCAAGCTCGGTCTCTTGAAGTTGCACTCCCAAGCGCTGCCGGAGTGCTCGGTCGTCGCTGCCCCAGCGCATGCCCAGGACCTCGAGGTCGCCGGCATCGGGCTCGAGAAGCCCTTCCAAGATCTCGACCGTCGTCGTCTTGCCGGCCCCGTTCGGCCCGAGCAGTCCGAAGCACTCGCCGGTCTTGACCTCGAGGTCGAGGCCGTCCACCGCGACGACAGAACCGTAGCGTTTCTTCAGTCCTCTACAGAGGACCGCGATTCCGTTGGCTTCCGTCATTTAGTTTGCAAACGGTCGTGTCCGCACTCGTGGCTTCGCGACCTCTCTATTGCCCGATGTCCAACAGCTCCACATCGAAAATCAGAGTTGTGTTCGGTGGGATCCCCGCAGGGTGTCCCCTTTCGCCGTAGGCCAGATCCGACGGAACGATGAAGCGACGCTTGTCCCCAACCCGCATCAAGGCGACGCCTTCATCCCATCCAGGGATTACGTTCCGTTGGCCTAACGGGAACTGAAACGGCTCGCCCCTGTCGACCGAGCTGTCGAACTTGTTGCCGTCGGTGAACCAGCCGGTGTAGTGAACGACGACCGTCTGGCCGGGCTGGGGCATTGCACCGTCGCCTTCCGCGATGACGATGTACTGCAGTCCGCTTTCTGTGGTGGTCGCTTCGCCGCTGACGGGCGGCGGTCCGCTGGCTGAGGTCATGCTGGGCTCCTTGCTGGTCTGCTCGGCGGTATCGTTCCCCCCTGAAGAGCAGCCGACAGCTAGGACTAGGGCGGATACGATGATTCGCAAACTCTTAGACATCTTAACTCCACGTGTGGTTAACGTTGCACGGCTCGCTGCCTGCCTGGGCGCGAGCCGGGGCGCGACGGTGGTCGCGTGTGCGGTCGATCGTGGACCGGAGACTACACCCCGCTGCTGGTGACCGCAACTGGCCTGTTGACCGCGCGCTTGGATTTTCGTCGATTGGCTAGCGACGCGAGGGCAGCGAACCGGAGTGCGGATCCGGTGTAGGAAGGACCCTCACTCAGACTTCAGCGCAACGCGGCCATCTGGCTGGCTACTTACAGTCTCGTTCATCTGGAGAATCAAGGTCATGAGCTTAGCACGACCGATTACGACCGTCCTTGCAGCGACGCTAGGGTTGTTGGGCGGTACCGCGCCACAGGACGAGGAGGGCTTGAGTTGGCCGCGTGAATTCACGCATGAGGGCTACCTCGTCGTGGTGTACCAGCCGCAGCTCGAGACGTTCGAGGGTGACAATCTCACGGGGCGAACCGCCGTATCGGTGGTTCCACCGGGCCAAAGTGAGCCGGTGTTCGGAGCCGTGTGGTTCGATGCGATCGTCGAGACCGATCGGGAGGAACGGACGGTAGAGATCGGGGATGTCACCATCCCCAGAGTTCGCTTCCCCGACGCCAGCGAAGAACAAACGCAGGCGTTGGCGGACGTTCTATCGGAGCAGGCCACAGCCTGGGAGGCGGTCGCGTCGCTGGACCATATCCTGACAAGTCTGGAGATGGTGGAACGAGAGCGTGCGGTCTCGGATGACATTAATACCGAGCCGCCGGATATCCGCGTTACCTACGTGCCGTCCATCCTGGTCACGCTGGATGGCGAGCCGGTACTTCACGACATAGAGAACACAGACCTCCAGGCTGTCGTAAACACGCCCTTTACGATCATCTACTATCCGAGCACGGCGATCTACTATCTGTATGCGGGACAAGACGCTTGGTTCTACGCCACCGACATGATGGGTTCGTGGGCGGTCACGGACCGAGTCCCCGAGAAAGTGACTTCGCTTGTTCCACCCGACACGGCACAGGTAGCGGTCGATGAAGCAGACGAGACGGGGCTAGATCTAGATATCAATGACGTCACCGTGGTGGTGGTGACCGAGCCAACGGAGCTGATCGTTACAGAGGGGCCACCCGAATACGCCTCGATCGACGGTACCGATCTTCTTTACGTGAGCAATTCGGAGAGCGACGTATTCGTAGAGATAAACTCACAGCAGTATTTCATCGTTTTGGCCGGGCGATGGTATACCAGCGGGAATTTGGACGGCCCGTGGAGCTTCATTGCGTCGGACTCGATCCCTGCCGATTTCGCCAAGATCCCTCCAGAGTCGGCGCGCGGTAGCGTGTTGAGTTACGTAGCGGGGACCGATCAGGCGAAGGACGCAGTGCTGGACAACTCGATCCCTCAAACATCGGCGATAAGACGCGACGCGACGCTCGAAGTTACCTACGATGGCGATCCCCAGTTCGAGCCCATCGAGGGCACTGAGATGACGTACGCTGTAAACACAGCCTCGCAAGTCATAGAGGTCGACGGCCGGTATTACGCTTGCGACCAGGCGGTCTGGTACGAATCGGACGGCCCGACCGGGCCGTACACGGTGGCAACCGAAATGCCGGACGACATTCAGGACATCCCGCCAGATAACCCGAACTACAACGTCAAGTACGTCTACGTCTACGATTACACACCGGAGGTCGCCTACGTCGGCTACACGCCGGGTTACACGGGGAGCTATGTCTACGGTTCTACCGTCGTGTACGGAACGGGCTGGGTCTATCGTCCCTGGATCAGCCCGTTCTTCTTCTATCCGCGTCCAATGACGTGGGGCTTCCACGTCCGCTTCAACCCGTGGTGGGGCTGGAGTGTTGGGTTCGGATTCCGTTCCGGCCCCTTTCACTTCGGTTTCGCGATGGGACCGATGATGTGGCGGCGTCCTATGGGCTGGTGGGGACCGCGCGGCTTCCACCGCGGCTTCAACCGTGGTTTCCACCGCGGCTACGGTGCCGGTTTTCACGCCGGCTACCGGGCGGGCCAGCGGTCGGCTGCGCGCCAGAACATTTATCGGAACCAGCGCAACGCTTCTCGTAACGTGGATCGGGCCACCGCCCGCAATCAGATGTCTCAGCGACAGGGCAACCGCGGGGGACAGGCCCGCGACATGTCGCGTACACAGGGTGGCCAGCGCAGCCAGGGTGCGGAGCGACTACAGCCGTCGCAGGGCCGGAACAACAATCTCTATGCCGACCGCAACGGCGATGTCTACCGTCGGAACTCGGACGGCAGCTGGCAGATGCGCGATAACCAGAACTGGGGCTCGGCGGACCGATCGGGTACGCAGAACCGCCAGCGGGACGCGAACCGACAGCAGCCGTCGCGGGACCGAGCACAGCCTTCGACTCAGAATCGCAGCCAGAATCTCAACCGCGAGTACAACTCACGGCAGCGGGGGACGCAGCGGACGCAGAGCTATAATCGGCAGCGCTCGGGTGGTGGCGGGTCCCGTGGTGGAGGCAGGAGACGTTAAGAGGGAGACGAACATCGAACATCGATCAAGGAACATCGAAAGTTGAAGATGGAGACGAACGGCGCGAACAGCTAATAAAGAACACCGAATCCGAATATCCAAGGCACAACGTTTTCGCCGTCCGATAGATGTTCGTATTCGATGTTCGATGTTTCCCAGGTTCGTCTCCATCTTCGAACTTCACATATCGATGTTGGATGTTCGATGTTCGTCTCCCTAATACCGTCCCCGCCGCCTCTCCTTGGAGGGTAGGATTTCATTGCATGTGGTCCACCAGCCCGTGACAATCGTCTCGACAAACTGATCCGGCAGTCCTTCATCTCGCATTTCCTCCGCGAGTGCTTCGTGATCGTACGAGACCGGTACGAATTCGACCTCTAGAGCCTCGCCTTCCAGCGATAGCATCGTGTACCAGACGTGGGTGTTCCCATCGTTGGCCGGTCGACCGATGGCGCCCACGTTGACGACCAGCCGTTCACCTGGCAGCTCGCGGCTCCAGTGCAGGCCCGTGTGAGTGCAGAGGATGACATCCGCGTCGAAGTCGTCAAGCAGCTTTTCCAAGAAGTGTGTGGGTGAAGTGGACTCCCATAGGAACTCGTTCATGCGTCGTGGGCTGACATGGCACAGAAGTGCCCGCCGGTCACCCAGGCGGATGTGCAGATGTTCGGGCAGATCGCCAAGCCAAGCCCGCCAGGACGAGCTCGTGTTGGTGAGTGTGTAACGGTACGAGATGCGGGCGAAGTGGTTGTCGAGAGGATCGGTGTAGCCGCACTGGCAGTCGTCGAGGCCGCGGGCGATGGAGTCGTCGTAGTTTCCTCTGATCGTCCGCACATCGTTCTCAACGAGTATAGGGAATACGCGGTCCGGATGCGGGCCGAACGCGCCGATGTCGCCAAGACAGAACAGTGCTTCCGCACCTCGTCGTCGCGCATCTTCGATTACCGCCCGCAGCGCATGATGATTGGAGTAGACGCCACCAAAGGCGGCGAGGCGCCTGTACGTGATCGACTCCACGCTCACCGTTCCAGGCCGATACCGCTGAAGTTGGAGCAGATGGCGCCGTTCATCCAGCAGGTATAGCAGGCGTTGTGTTTGAGCTGATAGGGGTGCGCGGCCTCTTCTAGGGTGGCGCCGAGGCGCGCGTCGGCATGGTCGATTAGAATCGGGCAAACAAAGATCCCGCGATCGGTGACGATGCGCGCGCTAGAGCAGAGTAGTTGGCTGGTATCGTAGCTCTCCATCATGGCGGACGTAACACGCTCTTCGTCGGAATAGTCGCGAGAGCGATCCGCCTCTCTTCCAATCTGCAGTGAAGGCAGAATCTTGATTCGAGGACGGTCGTAGCCGATTCGACGGAGGGTGTCGACAAACTGCTGGTAGATCCTCGCGTCCTCGTGCGGGCACCATACCTGTGCGGCTGTAACGATCGGAAGAAAGCCGTGCTCGACCAGGCGCTTAATTCCCTGCATGGCGCGCTCGAACGTGCCGGCTCCCCGGATCGGGTCGTTCGTCTCCGCCGAGGGGCCATCGAGGCTGACCCGGAGCTCGAGCGAGAACGTTGAGCCGGCGTCGATCTCGGCCAACCGACGGACAGTCTTCTCGGGCAGGAGGGTCGCGTTGGTGAGCACGCTGGCCGGGCCAATGGCTAGCGCCCGCTCCAGCATAGCGGGCAGGTCCCTGTTCATGAAAGGCTCGCCGCCGGTGAAGTAATACTCCTTGACGCCCCACGCTTTCGACTCGTTCAGGTAAGTGTCGACGGTGTCGAGGTCGAGGAACCAGAAGCTGTGATTGTCGGGTGCACACGAGATGAAGCAGTGCGTGCAACGCAGATTGCATACGGTGCCGGCGACCTGGAACCAGAGGTAGTCAAGGGCGAGCAGCGGGACCTGAGGGGCGGTCTCACTGGATAAGCCCGCCTCAGGGGTTGCTCCAGCGGGCACGGGGCTCAAGTTGTTAGCAGCCATCATCCTGCCGAACGTGCGACCGAGGTGGTCGGTTCCGCAACCGCGGGCATCGGAGTGTCCGCGCTGAGGAGTGATGGCTGGCCCCGCATTGAATCAGAGTACCGGTGTAGCTAGTTTGTGGGCCCGTTGAGCGCAACTGGCCGGAGGGTCAATGAAGTGGAAATACGCGGGTAAAAGCGACGTCGGAAAGGTCCGGCAAGGCAACGAGGATTCGCTCTTCGCTGATGCGGAGTGGGGCGTGTTCATCGTGGCCGACGGCATGGGCGGGCACGTCGCGGGCGAGGTCGCCAGCCAGATCGTCGCGGAGACGGTGGGGCCGGGGGTCTGCGAGGCGGTCCAGTCGGGTCTCAGAGGGGACGACCTGGAAGACCGCGCTATCGAGTTAATCCTGGAGGCCAACCAGAGGATCATCGAGCGAGCCGACAGCGAGCCCGAGAAACGCGGCATGGGCACTACGCTCACTCTGATGACTCTAGATCCCGAGAACGGCTACATCTTCAACCAGGTGGGCGACAGTCGTGGCTACCTGCTGAGAGACGGGTCCCTTATCCAGGTCACGTGTGATCATACCGTTGTGCAGCAGCAGGTGGACCGAGGCGCGCTCACACCCGAGCAGGCTCGCGACCACCCTCTGTCTCACATCCTGACGCGGGCCCTGGGTACGGAGGCGAACGTCGAGCCCGACACTTACGACGGGTCGGTCCACCCAGGAGACCTTTTTCTTCTGTGTTCCGATGGGCTCAGCGGTATGCTGACCGACGAGATTTTGAAGGAGATTCTCTCGAGACCCACGGGCGAATTGCAGGAGATCCCCGACGCGCTGATCTCCGCTGCCAACGCTGCGGGTGGCCTGGACAACATCACGGCAGTCGTCGTGCAAGTAACGGAGTAGACGCTAAGCTACGAGCTTCGCGATTTCTTCTTCTGGCGCTGTAACCAGCTCCAGCACCCTTCCGGAGTCTTTCAACTCTATTCGCGGAAACGTGAAGACCCGAAGCACGCGCGCGGCGTGGTAGAGGTCACGGCCGAGGCGTGGCAAGTCGATGAGGCCGGCGCGACCCGCCGCTGTAAGTCGTTCTATCGACTCATCGTGGGACAGCATAAGGATGTCGAGTTCGAGCATTCCCGCCTTAGCGGGGTAGTCTATGAACAAACTGCCCGGCTCGAGACCCTCTTCGACGGCCAGTCGGTCCTCCAGCGCCACGCGCAAGTCAGGGCGCTCGTGAAACCAGGGCGCGACCTCGCGCTGTAGTTCCGTCAGAGCACTCGTCAGTGCATCTCCCCACCACTGAGCGGCACGCTTCGGCAGACGGCGATTCCGCAGATCGGGTATGTATCGGTCGCGGGCGCGTCGTGCGCTGTCAACATCGCTCTCTTCAGCCAGCGCTTCGATAACGCTCAGGGATTCTTCGTCGCCTTTCCCCACGATGTGTTCGCTTGATGCCCAGCCATCGGTGAGCGCGTCACGAACGAGTCTTTGAAACACTAACGAAGCAGCGCGTACCGCGTGGTGCCAGTAGACGTTCCTGAACATCTGGTACTTGGCGAAGAGAAGAGACTCGAGGGCGGAAATGCCTTGCGCCGCAACTCCGACTTCCATGCGGCCGTTGTGCGGGTCGCGTAGTAGCCGCAGCGAGTCGAGCAGTCGATCCACATCGATATCACCGTACGGAACGCCGCAGAATTGGGCGTCGCGTGTCAGGTACTCGATCTTGTCTAGATCCAGTGACCCGGAGACCAAGCCCTGCAGTGGACTCGCCGAGCGTCCGAGGATCAGCTCATGGATCTCATCGAGGGCGCCGGACCCCAACGCTTCGAGCGATGCGGCGACCTCCGGGTCAGCCAGGAACTGTCCGGCGGCCTGCTCGTGATCGTCCGGAACGAGGTCGGTCTCCAGTTCCTCCAGGGTGTGGCTGAACGGGTAATGGCCGATGTCGTGAAGCAAGCCGGCTAGACGTAGAATCGTGGTGTCGCGGCCGGAAAGGCCAGCCAACTCGCCAGCGAACTCCAACCGGCCCAGCGCTCGGCCAGTCAGGTGGTATACACCCAGGGCGTGATCGAAGCGTGTGTGGACCGCTCCAGGGTAGACGAGATATGCAAGACCGAGTTGTCTGACCCGCCGCAGCCGCTGGAATGCAGGCGTATCGATCAGGCGGAGCGCCGCCTCATCGATCCAGATGTTATTCCAAACCGGGTCACGGATAACGGTCATGCCAACTCCCTGTGTGGACTCATCATAAAGCGACCCGCCCCGGAGGGCGAGTCGCTGGCAGTCGCGCGCCGTCGGATCGAGGGGTCCAGGCCGCTGCTAGTGAAGGTTCTGGTACTTTTTCAGGAGCTCGTTTTCGGTCTCCTGAAAATCCGGATTCGGGGCGATGCAGTCCACAGGGCATACCTCTATGCATTGCGGTTCGTCATGCGCCCCGACACACTCCGTGCATCGCTGGGGGTCAATCCAGTAGACGGGCACGTCGGTGGCCGAGCCTTCGTTGATGGCGTCGTTAGGGCACACCGGTACGCACGCGCCGCAATCGATGCACTCGTCTGTGATCATCATCGCCATGGCTGACAAACCTCCGCTCGCAAACGGGAGTGAGAGCTACGTTGCATCAGTGCGAAAACGGCCGCTCCTCGTTCAAACGTGGCATAACCCATTGAATAATAGCGCGATAGGCCACCAAGCGGCCAGCAGTTGAGCGATCGGCCCGCTTGCTGTTTAGGGCAGCTCACCAGGCCGGCGGCTCATAGCGGATCGGACGATACTTCGGGAACCACATCGCCTTCTCTAGACGCTCCTCGAGGTTCTCCAGAGCCTCTTCTTCCGCGTGACCCTCCTCGACGGCGCGCTTCACGACAGCGCAGGCCACGGCGTGCGAGCATTCACGAATGCGAGCCAACTGTGGGTAGACGGCCACCTCGGCCAAGTCAGCCTCGGTCACCTTATCGGCCAAAGCCTTGGCAGCGGCAAGGAACATCCCGTCGGTCACTCGCTGTGCCCTCGCGACCCAGACGCCCAAGCCTACGCCCGGGAAAACGAACGCGTTATTGCCCTGTCCGATGCGGTACTGTCTGCCCTTGTATTCGACCGGATCGAATGGGCTGCCAGTTGCCACGATCGCGCGTCCATCCGACCAGTGAATGGCCTGTTCGGCGGTGCACTCGCTCTTGCTGGTCGGATTGGACAATGGGAAGACCATCGGCCTCTCGTTGTTTTCGGCCATCGCCTTCACGACCGACTCGGTAAACATCCCGGGGGTTCCCGACGTGCCGATCAGGATCGTCGGCTTGGCGTTGACCACGGTCTCCTCGAGCGTGACCCGGGATCGGTCCTCGCACTCATAGGCATCGAGCTCGCGGACGTCCCGGGCGTAAGCCGCCTTGAAGTCCTCCAAGCCCACGCGGTCATCCGTGACCAGTCCTCGACTGTCCACCGTCCAGATCCGCTGCCGCGCCTCCTCCAGGGACAGGCCCTCTTCCAGCATGGCTGAGACTAGCAGGTCGGAGATTCCTTGAGCCGAGGCTCCGGCTCCCGCGAACAGGATCCGCTGGTCCTTCATCGCTTGGCCGGTGATGCGTAAGCCGCAGAACACACCCGCCACGACTACACCGGCGGTGCCCTGGATGTCGTCGTTGAACGTGCAAAACTGGTCGCGGAATCGACTCAGCTGGAAGATCGCGTTGCCCTTGAGAAAGTCTTCCCATTGCAGCAGCGCCTCGGGGTATACTTTGCGGACGGCCTCCACGAACTTGTCGATGAATTCTTGGTACTGCTCGCCGCGGACTCGCTTCTGGCGCAGGCCCATGTATAGGGGATCGTTCAGAAGATCTTCGTTATCCGTGCCGACATCGAGCATGATCGGCAATGTGAGTTCGGGCGGAATGCCTGCGCAGAGTGTGTACAGACATAGCTTGCCGATGGGAATTCCCATTCCACCTGCGCCCAGGTCGCCAAGCCCCAAGATTCGTTCGCCGTCCGTTACCACGATGATTGCGGGTGGCCGCGGGTGGTTCGCCAGAATCGATTCGATTTCGTCTCGTTGCTCGAAGCTGATGTACAGTCCGCGGGCACGCCGCCAGATGTGTGAGAAGTTCTGGCAGGCCTCCCCGACCACTGGCGTGTACACGATGGGCATCATCTCGTCGATGTGCTCGTGGACCAATCGGAAGAAAAGGGTTTCGTTCCGATCCTGAAGGCTGGCCAGGTGAATGAATCGCTCGAGGTCTGTGCTCTTTGCCTTGTAGTTCTCGTAGACTCGGTGCAACTGCTCCTCGAGCGGGAAAATCGCAGGCGGAACGAGCCCTGCGATGCCCAACGATTCACGCTCCTCTGCCGTGAATGCCGTTCCCTTGTTGGTGAAGGGGTTGAGCAGAACCGGTCGACCGGTATGGTGGACCGAGTAGTACTCTTCGCCCGTTCGCGGATCTATCTTCACAGCCCACATCGTGTCCTCCTAGTGATTCTGCTCCCGGCTGCTTGTGCCTGAGATTGGCCATCGGTCCCAGCCGACAGCCCACGCTGTCCTACAGTGTCCCAGCAGCGACTCCTGAAGGGCCCGTAGGCAGGGTCAACAAGCCGAAAGGCGCAAAAAGCGTTCCCGGTAAAACGAGGGGAATAGGCGTGTTTGAGGGGGTCAGGAGTACATGAGTTTCGGGGTCCGGAGTGGCCGACCGGGCAGTCGACCTACCGGACCCGGACTACTGCTGCCGGTATCTCCCTAGCCCAGAAGGCTGAGGAAGACTCCAGCTGCGACGGCGGAACCGATGACGCCGGCGACGTTGGGACCCATAGCCGGCATCAGAGGATTGACCCGTCCACCGGTTTCGTCTGACACGAACTGCTGAACGACGCGCGCCGACATGGGAACGGCGGAGACTCCCGCAGCTCCGATGCACGGGTTGATCTTGTTACGCATGAACAAATTCATCAGCTTCGCAAACAGGATCCCACCCGCCGTACTGAACGAGAAAGCGACCGCGCCGAGGACCAGGATCAGGATCGTGCGATAGGTAAGAAAGTGTCCTGCGTCCATTGTGGCACCGACGGCGATGCCAAGTAGCAACGTGACTATGTCGATGAGCGCGCCTCCGGCCGTCTTGCGAAGCCGATCGGTGACTCCCGATTCGCGCAACAGGTTACCGAGCATCAGCATACCGATGAGCGGGGCGCTGGACGGAACTGCCAGCGATGCGATGACGCCCGTCACGATCGGGAAAAGCACCGCGGCCTTCTTCGACACGGGTATCGCTTGCGGCATGTCTATCGCCCGCTCCTTCTTGGTCGTGAGCAGGCGCATGATGGGTGGCTGAATGATCGGTACCAGAGACATGTAGCTGTACGCAGCTACGGCGATCGGCCCGAGTAAGTGTGGCGCGAGTTGGCTGGCCAAGAAAATTGACGTCGGGCCATCGGCGCCACCGATGATCCCGATCGATGCCGCTTCCTCTGGGGTGAAGCCCATGAAATAGCCAGCCGAAAGCGCAGCGACGAAGATTCCGATCTGTGCGGCCGCACCGAGCAAGAATGTGAGCGGCCGGCCCAGCAGAGGCCGAAAATCCGTCAGAGCTCCGACACCAAGAAATATGAGCGGCGGAAGAAGCTCCGTGCGGATTCCGGCGTTGTAGATGAGAGCAATTATGCCGTCGCCATAGGAACCCATATTGGCCATTGGCAGATTGGCCAGGATAGCTCCGAACCCGATTGGGATCAGGAGCAAGGGCTCGTAGTTCCTGGCGACGGCCAGGTAGATGAGCGTTCCGGCGATGGCGAACATCGCGAGATTGCCGATGCTCAGATTGGCGAGGCCGGATTGTCGGATCAGCTCGAGCGCTGTCTCCATCAGCCGATCGTCATGATAGGCTTCGACGAGTCGATCTCATCGCCAATCGCCACGTGTATGGCTGTCACCCTCCCGGCCACAGTTGTCTTGATATCATGCTTCGCCTTCATCGCTTCAACGGCGGCGACCACGCTCCCTACGCTGACCTGATCGCCTTCCTTCACCAGGATGTCGACGACCTCCACTGAACCCGCGAACGTAGAATGCACGGCTATTCCACCGGTGCGAGCGGCGGGAGAGCCTGATCGGCTCTGAGTCTCGGTCGCGGGCTCGAGCGTGACGACGAACGTCCGCGATGAGCCGTTCTCTTCGACCGTGCAGCGCGTTGTGGTGGGACCTGTGATCGCCGGTGCCGCCCCGGCGGTAGGTGCCGCTGCCACAGGCGCAGCCGCAGCCTCCTTCTCTTTCTTGAGCGGTATGTCGATCTTCGATCTTCCGGTCAGGAGACGAATGCCTTCGTTCAACTCCATCTTCTTGCCGGGAACCATGGCGGCCAGCACGAGGAAAGTGTTCTCGTCGGTCGTGGCGAGTCCCCGCTCCTCGAGCGCTTCCTTCGCCGCGCTGATATTGTTGGGTGCGGCTTCGAGGGGGTCACCCTCGAATACCGGCATGTCCAGTTGCTCGGACGCGACCTTCACGACGTCCGGGTCGGACGGCAGCGGAGTCTTACCGAAGTAGCCGAGCACCGATCGACCGTAGCCCGCGTCGATCTTCTTCCAGCGCCCGTACATCACGTTATTGAAGGCCTGCAGCCAGTACTGTTGGCTGCCTGGGGTCACGCTGGTCCACGCGCCGCCGGCCTCCACTACGATTGGGAATTCCGCCAGCACTTCGCTGTACTTCTCCAGGATTCCCGCCTTCACCATCATGTGAACGTTGGGCCCGATGGCGCCGCCCGGCATCGGAAAACCGAGTACCCGGGCGTCCGCAGTCGTGGTGGTGGGATTGAAGTCGTACTCCTGCAGTCCCTCGTTTAGCAAGTTCTCGATCTCGGGGAGCTTGGCTACGTCCATATCGAGCGAGTAGCCGGTCCCCTTGAGGCCGTGGGCCAGCGAACGCGCATCCGGCTGAACGGTTCCGCTGGCCAGCGGTCGGATCGATACATCGACTCCGTCTGCGCCTCCATCGATCGCTGCCATGTAGCAGGCGACCGCCGTGCTCGCCGTGTCGTGCGTGTGCATCCACAGCGGCATCTCCGGCGGCATGATCTTTTTTAGCCCGCGCGCTGCGTCGTAAATCGTCTTCGGGTCCGTCGTGCCGCTGGCATCCTTGAGGCAGATGCTGTCGATGTGCACGCCGCTGTCCAGGAGCTTCTTCCCGATATTGATGTAGAAGTTCGGTGTGTGAACCGTATCCGACTCGAATGGCAATCCCATCAACGCGATGCACACCTGATGATGCATGCCCGAGTCGACGATGGGCTGGCCCGTTTTCTCGAGGTTGTCGGTATCGTTCATGAAGTCAAAGTTTCGATCCCATGTCGTGCCGGACTCATGCATCAGCTGGGCCCGCAGTTGCAGGGCCTCGATGGTCTGGGTCGTGAGCGTTACACCGGAGACCGACCGAGTCAGGATCTGCAGGTCGGCATCGGGCCCGACCGCGGCCCGGATCTTCCGCATGTCCTCGAAGGGATTTTCGC
This sequence comes from Gemmatimonadota bacterium, assembly GCA_039589995.1. Classification (GTDB taxonomy): domain Bacteria; phylum Gemmatimonadota; class Gemmatimonadetes; order Palauibacterales; family KS3-K002; genus JBDHGH01. The sequence continues at coordinate 14,868 of JBDHGH010000005.1, forward strand.
CCAAGTAGAAATAGGGAGCTTGGTAACGAGCGCCGCCTCCGAACTCGAAGTGTTTGACTCCGGCTGCCGCAGAAGCTTCCATGGCCGGGAGAAAGTCGTTAAGACGGACCTTGCCCCCGAACGAGCTCTGCAGCCCGTCACGAAACGGTGTAAACATCACCCGAATCTTCTTGGGATTCGTTGCGAAAATCATTTCTCCTCCTCAACTCTGGTTACCTTCAACCCTGGGTACATGTTTGTGATAGTTGCTGAGATCGCAGCCAGCAGCGCGGCATCGCTCTCCGTCAGTTTCTCGAGCGCCTCAGGAAACGTGGCGACGAGAAGGCGCATCACGACGGCCAGAATAGTGAGCAGTACAAATACCGCTAGCAGTGATGACAGGCAGATATAAAGAAGCTGATTCGAATCCATACTCACCCTTTCCTCGATGATTGCTCCGCGTCGGTCTCAAGAATCAACCGCCCCTTCGTGAAGGGCCGATCATGTCCCTCGATCATCAACTCCAGGCCATAGCCGATCCCGCTGACTCGACCCCGAGCGATTATCTCACCCTCCGACCCCGGTTCCTCCTCGTAAAGCGTGACCGGGTGCCCGATGACCAGAGAGCGATTCCGGTACCGCTCCAGCAGCGCACCGTAACCTCCGGCGATCATTTGGCTGTAGTTGGTGTCCAGTGCGGCTGTGAGAGCAGAGAAGTAGTCCTTCTGGGTGCAATCCGCGGGGTTAGAAGCCCCACCCTTCAGTGCGGCGGCTCGAGGCACGAACGGTGTAGGCTCGATGTCAGGCTCGGTCTCGACGTTGACGCCGATCCCGAGGACTGCTCCGCCTATCATCCCACCCGCACTTTGTGTGTATGCCAGCACGCCGCCTACTTTGGCATCGTCGATCAGGATATCGTTCACCCACTTGATGCCGGCTGAGTTTTCGAGTCCGGGTATCGCGTCGATTGCATCCACGACGGACACCGCGGCCAGCACTGTGAAACTACTAGCCGGAAGCTCGACCGGCTGAGTTGGCCTCAGATAGGCCGCGAGGTACGTGTTACCCTTCGGCGCAGACCACGAGCGGCCCTTGAATCCGTGGAACCGCTCTCCCGCGCCAGCGAGGCATAGGACCCGGTCCGGTACGCGCACTCCGGCCCGACTGAGCTCGATCAGAAGGTCATAATGAGATCGTTCGGCCACCTCCACCAGAAACAAGTACTTCCAGTTCGACCCGCTGTGTACCTTGGACTCGCGGATCTCCCTTGCGCCGTAAGCGCTTTCTATCAGGCTTCGGAGGTTATCAGAAAGCTCCGATGCCGGCGCCGACCAACTGTCGGCGGTTCGCCCGAGTACAGTCCGGGCGTAATCGACACTGTCGGTGTAGACTAGCATTGCCTCTGGCACGAGCTAAATACGGGTGGGGCTTGGCAAGACCTCTAAGGGTGAGGTTGGGGCCGTCATTTGTCAACATGGACGGACGTTATGTTGGGTATGACAGTGCGGTGGCTCACAGAAGAATGGTAGGTCACCAGTGATCGATGCGGTCATAGTCGTAGCCTACCTGGGCGCGATGCTCCTGGTCGGCTGGCGTGCTCGTCGTCAGACCGCGGAGTCTTACTGGGTGGCCGACCGCCGGTACGGGGCTGGAACCGTGGCCGTATCGTTGGCGGCCACGATTTTCGGCGCGTCGTCGACGATTGGCGTCATTGGCTTGGGATACTCCCGTGGCCTGACCGCTGCCTGGTGGACCTTCATCGGAGCGGCCGCGCTCGTGCCGTTCGGTCTGTTTCTCGCTGCCCGGGTCCGGCGGCTCGAGGTGTATACGCTCCCGGATATTCTCAAGTCGGCCTACGGAAACCGCGTGGCGGTGCCTGCCGCTGTGATGATCGCCATAGCCTGGTGTGGAATCGTCGCGGCTCAGATGACCGCTGGGGCGCTGCTGATGAGCGGGATACTCCAGCTGGATTACGCGTGGGCCCTGGCAATCGTTGCGGTCGCGTTCGTTCTCTATACGTACTGGGGCGGTCAGCTGTCGGTGGTGCGAACGGACTCCTGGCAGTTCGTTCTGTTCCTCGGCGGGCTGCTCGTGTGCCTCGCCGTGTTGGTCGTCGCATCGCAGGGTCAAGGGTCATCGGTGAGCGAGGGCATTCCCGCGGGACATTTTCGCTTTCCGACTTCCGAGGGCTTCGGGTGGTATGATCTGCTGGTCTTCTATCCCCTGATCGTCGGTCTTCCGTATCTGGCCGGGCCGGACATCTACTCGCGCGTCCTGTGTGCGAAGTCCACGGCAGCGGCCCGAAAGGCGGCGCTTGTGGCTGCGGCCCTCGTCGTCCCGATCTCGTTCCTACTGGCGGTCCTCGGAATGCTCATCCGCGCCAGGTTCCCAGATGTCGCGGCGGAAGCGGCCCTGCCCACCGCTGTGACCCAGTTAGTGCCGGCGGGGCTCGCGGGCCTGATCGTAGCGGGCTTTCTCGGAGCTATCATGTCTTCGGCGGACACCACCCTAGTGTCGGCCTCGACGATCCTGTCGCTCAACGTGTTCGGCGCGGGCAGCAAGCTATCGCAAGAACAGAAGCTTCGATTGACGCGGCGGGCGCTCGTTGCCGTAGGCGCGGCGGCGTGGGCGATAGCCGGCTTCGAGCGCGGCATCATCTCGGCACTCCTGTTAGGCTACACGGTCTTCGTGGGCGGCGTCGTGCTGCCCACGCTTGCCAGCTTCAGCCGCGGCCGAGCCAGGATCTCACCGTCGATCGCCATGACGGCCGTCATCGTCGGTGGAACGACTGCGGTGCTGGGGGCGATTCGCGGCGGCGCCGTGTTGACGGCGCTGCTGGGGAAGGGTGACGTGCTAATGATCCAGATGCTTGGACCTCGCTATCCTGCGATCCTGCCGGTGCTGCTCAGCATGGCGATTTTGGTGCTTGGAGCCGCACTGGGCTCGGGCAATTCAAACCGGAACCGGAGGATCCAGTAGTGCGATCCCCCAAGTCCGGCTCGAATGTACTGCCGTTGCGGTGGCCGTGTTCAAGATGCCGTTTGATGTATCCCGGTCCAGCGAAGGATGTCCTCCATCAGGCACCACTGGGTGATCGATGACTGGATCAAGTTCACGCCCACGAAGGCGGTGAAGAGGTACCAGTAGGGGCTGACCCACCAGCCTAAGGCGAGGCTAACCAGGATGAATGTGCCGGCTATCGTTCGAATCAAGCGCTCCAGAGTCATTTTTTCTCCTGATGATGGTTAGGGTTTCCAGGGTCGCAGCAGGTGAACTGCTCTACATCGAGTAGCGCGGCTCGTATCGGGTGCCTGGGGTCCTGGACGCCCGTGCAGGCCGACACGGCGTGAACCAGGGCTTGCGCTTCCTCAACTGGCAGTATGCTCATGATTACTTGTGACTGGTAAGGTTGGACTTCGCCGGTCCAACCCGCTGTGGCGCCGGGCCCATGCCCCTCGACGCTCACACGACTGAACGATTGAACGCTCTGCTCGCTCAGTAGTCGGTTGACGCACTTTTCGTCTTCCTTCAGGAACATCAACAGCACGAGTTTCATTCTAGGTTTTCTCCGGCTCGGGTCCCTTGGTCGATACTGCTACCACTGCATCCGCGTCTTTCGGCGTACGGTGCACGAGGAAGTAGATGCTTGGTACTACGATCAGCGTGAGGATCGTCGAAGCGATTGCTCCGGTGATCAGCGACACGGCGAGGCCTTCGAAAATCGGATCGAAGAGAATCACGATGGCTCCGATCACGACGGTACCGGCCGTGAGGGCGATGGGGCGCGTGCGAACAGCGCCGGCTTCGATGACCGCCTTCTCGAGAGGAACGCCAGCCGCCCGCCGGGCCTCGAGGTAATCAATGAGCAGGATTCCATTTCGCACCATGATCCCCGCCAGGGCGATCATGCCGATCATCGATGTCGCGGTGAAGAATGCTCCGAACGCCCAGTGTCCGGGCGCGATGCCGATCAGGGTCAGCGGAATTGCGGTCATCATCACCAGCGGTGCGATCAGCGAGCCGAACCAGGCGACGATGAGCGCGTAGATCAGAAGCAACGCCCCTGCGAAGGCGATCCCCAGGTCGCGGAACACCTCGTAGGTGACCTGCCACTCGCCGTCCCACTTCATCACGGGTTCTTCGACCAAGTCCGGTTGGCGCGTATACAGCTGGCCCAGGTACGCGCCTGACGGGAGCCGGATCTCGGCGATCTGCTTCTTGAGGTCGAGTATGGCATAAACCGGGCTCTCAGCGTCTCCGGCGACTTCGGCGGTGACATACACGACACGCTGCCCGTTCTTTCGGTCGACGACCTGAGGAGCCGTCGTGTACTCGGGCCTGACCAACTCGCCCAGAGGCACCAATTCCCCGGTCACCGATGCCACGTGCAGACCGCCCAACCGGTCGATGCCCGACCGGTCACCCTCGCTGGCCCGCAGACGCACGGGAATAGGCATTCGCGCCGTGGGCTGAGAGAGATGGGTCACCACTGCACCCCCGAGAGCCATCTGCAGGACGTGGGCGACGGAAGATTTCGCCACACCGCTGAGCGCCGCCTTCTCTTCGTCGATGACGAAGTGGACCTCGGTCTGGGGGTCTGTCAGTGACCAGTCGATGTCCACCACGCTGGGATGCGCCTCGAACAAGGCTCGTATCTGAAGAGCGATTTCCGTCTGCGACACCGGGTCCGGCCCGTACACCTCGGCCACCAGCGTCGAGAGCACCGGTGGTCCGGGTGGCACTTCGACGACCTTGACGCTCGCACCTGTATCCGACTCATCTGCTACGCGCTGCACAAGCGGGCGAATACGTCGTGCGATGTCATGGCTTTGGTCGCTGCGTTCCGACTTGTCGACCAGGTTGACTTGAATGTCGGCCACGTGCGATCCGCGACGCAGGTAGTAGTGACGGATCATCCCGTTGAAGTTGTGGGGCGCCGCAGTACCTGAGTAGATCTGGATATCGGAGATCTCCTCTACACCGGCCAGCGATCGACCCATATCTTCGGCCAGCGCCGTCGTGACCTCGAGAGGTGTGCTCTCGGGCATATCGATGATGACCTGCATCTCGTTCTTGTCGTCGAAGGGGAGCATCTTCACCGATACGCTGCGCGTAAAGAACATGGTGGTCGAGGCCAACAGCAGCACGACTACGGTGCCCAGCATCGTCCACATCCACCTGGGGTGACGAAGGAGGGGATCCATGATCTTGCGGTACACCCTGTAGATGCGCGTGTCCTCGAGGACATAGGCCGGCTCGTCTGCTCCGGCATGTGCGCCGCGCAACAGCCGGAAGGCCAACCACGGTGTCCCGATAAGTGCCACGGCCAATGAAAAGAGCATGGCAACGGTGGCGCCGATGGGCATCGGACTCATGTAGGGGCCCATCAATCCCGAGACGAAGAGCATCGGCAGAACGGCTGCGATCACGGTAAGCGTTGCCAGGATCGTCGGATTGCCGACCTCGTCGACGGCCGCACGCGCGGCGGCGCGTAGCGGTCGGTCCCGCATGGCAAAGTGTCGCTCCATATTTTCGGCGACGATGATCGAGTCGTCGATCACGATCCCCGTCACGAAGATTAACGCGAACAACGTGACGCGGTTGAGGGTGTAGCCGAAGAATTGGTAGACGAACAGAGTGAGAGCGAAGGTGATCGGAACCGAGATCATGACGATCACCGCGCTGCGCCAACCCATGGCGAGGGCGACGACGATACCGACGGCCAGTATAGCCAGCAACAGGTGCGCTTTCAGCGTGCTGACTTTCTCGCGGGCGGTCTCGCCGTAGTTCCGCGTGATTTCCATAGCGACGTCCTGCGGGACCACGCGGCCGTGGAGCACCTCGATCTTGCTCTCGAGTGCTTGGCCGAGTTTCGTCGCGTCGGCGCCCGGCCGCTTCGAAACCGCGATCGTCACCATGGGATCCAGTGCCTCGCCCGGCACGCCGGTGAACGTGTAGGTCGAGACCTCTTCCGAGCCATCGATAACGTCTGCTACGTCCGAGATCTGGACCAGCGCACCATCGCGTACGTCGAGGACCACTGATTCGACATCTCGGGCTGACTGCAGGAAGGGGCCGGCCGTGACACGAACGACTTGATCATCTTTGGTGAAGTCGCCGGCTGAGACATTGACGTTGGCTCCTTGCAGCCGCTGCGCGATCACCAGTGGGTCGACGGAGTAAGCCGCCATGCGATCGGGCGAGAGTTCGACACGGATCTCTCTCGGGTAGCCGCCGATCACTGCGACGTCACGAACTTCGGGGATGCCCTCCAGTTCGACGCGAAGCTCATCCGCGATGCTGCGGAGAGTCGCATGATCGTAGTCGGCGCTGGACAGACTGGCGGCGAAGAATGGCACGTCATCGATGGTGACGGTTTTCACCAGCGGCATGTTGAAACCGGGCGGCATACGATCGGCGTACTTCATCATCGTGGCATAGAGACGGACGAGACTCTCTTCCATGTCGCGCCCGACCTCGTAGCGGACTGTGACCAGTCCAAAACCCATCTGCGCGTGGCTGTAGACGTACTCGACGCCCTCGATCCCTGAAAGCACATTCTCCATTGGGATCAGCAGCCGGTTTTCCACCGCCTCGGGTGTCGCTCCGGGCATCGGCAAGTAGATATCCGCAAGCGGAACGATGATCTGAGGCTCCTCCTCGCTGGGCATCGTCACGACCGTGTAAATGCCCAGGGCTAGTGCTCCAGCTAACAGCAACGGAGTCAGCTTCGAGGTGAGAAACGCGTCGGCTAACCGGCCAGCGAACTCGCTCCTCATCGGAGATCCTCCTCTCCGGCCGCCGAAGTGTTGATGAACGACGGAAGCCAGTCATCCCGACGCACTTCGGCGACAGGCTGGCCGTCGACCATGCTGGCGGCGGGATGGCGGACCAGTAAGGCAGAGGACGGTGGGCCAGCGAGTAGCTCCACCGTGTCATCGATTCGCTGACCCAACCGCACCCATCGCAATCGCAGTTGCTCGCCGTCGACGATATACACGCCGTTCAACTGACCGCGAGATATCACCGCGTCCGCCGGGATCCAGCGGGTAGTGCTGGTCGGCTCGTCCAGCTCAATTCGCACGAACGAGCCGGGCGCGATATCGGGTAGCTCGGAGGGGCCAGCCTCAAAGTGAGCCTCGATGCGGAAGCGGCGGCTCGTGCGCTCGACGGCGGGAACGACACGTGTGATTCGCGCCGCATAACGCTCCGCGGTCTCGGAGCGATGGACGGCGATGACGTCGCCGACGGAGAGGCGCCCGGCCAGCTCGGCCGGCAGGTCGGCTTCGATCTCCAGGCCGCCCTCGCCGATCATTTCGAGGATTGGTGCACCGGGCGCCGCGAGGTCTCCGGGATCAGCACGCCGCGCCGTGATTACACCCGAGAACGGTGCGCGAAGAACGACATAGTCGCGTTGTGCACGTGCATCGCGCAGACCCGCTTCGGCTACGTCGAGCCGCGCGACAGCGTCGTCCAGTTCCTGCGCAGTCGCCGCTCCATCGGCGGCCAACGACGCGATGCGATCGTGCCACTGACGTGCGAGTTGCGCTGTGGCCTCGGCGCTCTCGATTCGTGCATCGATCTCCTTCGTGTCGAGCGTGACCAGCGCGGCACCTGCCGAGACGCGTGCCCCGATGTCGACCAGGACTTGCCGGATCGTTCCGCTCATTCGGGTGGCCATGACCGCTCGCTCGGACGCCAGTACGGTCGCAGGAGCTGTGATCACTCCGTGGGACGCGACCGACGTGAACACACTGACGTCGACGGGTTCCCTGTTACCAGACCGGCCATCGTGATTGCTGCCGCAGGCCGCGGCCGAGATCGCGAGTGCTGGGACGAGTATTCCTCTGATCCACTTCATTGGTGACCCTCAGTTAGACTGCGATCGAACAAAGTCGAGTCGCGCGACTGCCATGTGATAGTCTGCCAGCGCGTCGATGGCGCCCTGGCGCATGGCCGTAGCACGAGCTTCGGCCTGTAATAGATCGGTTGCCGTCGCTAATCCTTCGTCGAAGCGTCGGCGCATGAGTCTTCTGCCTGCGTCTGCAGCCACGGAGGCTGTCTGTGTCGCATCGACTTGTAGTCGAGTGCTACGGACCGCACGCTCGGCCTGGTCCAGTTCGCTTTTCGCGTCGCGGAGAGCTTGTTCGTACTCCAGCGCTGCGATCCGTTTCTCCATCTCAGCACGCTGGCCATCCGCCGAACGGCCGAAGCCGCTGAACAGGTTCCAGCGCAATATCACGCCCACGGTCCAGTTGGTGCCGTCGAAGGCGAGGGGCTCGGAGCTGTAGGTCGCGTACTGAGCCATGAGATCGACCGCCGGTATGTACGCCAGATTGGTTTGCTTCTTCGCGCTGCCTGCTGCCTCCGCCGTGGCGGCCAGGGCCCGAAGGTCTGACCGCTCCTCAGGGTTGAACGAGGTCTGAGCGGGCGCGGCCGGAGCCACCAGGGTGTCGCTCGGCGTGGGAAGCGTGTCAGAGCTCCAACCCAAATGCAGCCCCAAATCCTGAAGGGCATCGACGCGCGCGCCGGCGACAGCAGCCTGCTGGGCTCGTGCCGCGGCAAGTTCGGCTTCCGCCTGCAATAAGTCGGCTTCGGTGAGCAGTCCACGCTCGGCTCTCTTCCTGAACGAGTCCAGGGTAGCTTCGGCTGCGTCCACGGAAGCGTTCGCTTGGCCGAGCTTCTTCCAGCCCAGACCGTGGGATCGAGGAGGCTCCAGCGAAGATTGAAAGCGGTTGACCAGTCGTTGATCGCGTTGGGATTGTTCAGCTCTTGGAAGTCGAGATCAGCTGACGTGAATCGTCCTTGCCGCAGTTTCGTCCCAAACACGAACACGGGGTCGTTCGAGCGGATGAAGCCCGCGTTGACATCTAGTCGTGGCCAGAGTGGCCCCGACGCCGATTTGTTGTAACTGCCGGCGATATCACGCCGGGCCTCCGCGATGGCGAGGTCCGGGTTGTCGGCCAGCGCCAAATCGATGGCGTGCTCCAGTGATAGCTGGCGAACGGCGATTCCACCCGGGTCGTCTTGCGCCGAGGCCTGGCTCGCTACGGCAATGCCGAAGAGGATAGCGGTTCCTAGTCTCATTAGCGTATGCATATTTTTATATGTGTTGGGCCAAAAAAACGGCGCTCTACGGCTGACAATGATCGTGTATGCATTCGATGACCTGCGTGACTCTCGCGTCGACTATGCGATAGTAGACGTTCACCCCGTCGCGTCGGCCGGCCAGGACTCCCTTGTCGCGCATAAGGTTGAGGTGTTGCGAAGCGACGGCCTGTTCGATTCCCAGCGATTCGTGAATTGTCGTCACATTACACTCGCCCTCTTTGTCCAGCAGCTCGATGATCTGGAGGCGTATCGGGTGGCCGATGCACTTGAGCATGGTAGCGGCCTGCTGGACCGCTTCCACGCTCAGGCTGTCTGCAGGTGTCTTCATCCGGGTTCTCCTCTACAGTTGCGGTCCAATATATAGAGATATTCATATATGTCAAGTTTTCAGATTGGGCCGGGCGATTCCCGCCGGTTCTGACAGCCGGGCGCGACTTTCTAGACCAGCCACATTCGGCGTCGTAGATTAGGCTGGCCCAACCTTTGTGAATCGTTGAGATGGAGGCTACCGTGGACATCAGGCCGAACCGGCTGGTGTATTTGGGGTACGGCAAGTACTGGCGCTCGGACCAGATCGTCGGTCTCGTGCCCATCGAGGACGAGCGTGGCCCAGGTCGGCGCACCAACGTTCACGTGGCGACGTTGCAGCAACCGATCGTCGCCTCTCGATCGGAGGAGTCGATTCGGCGAGAGATGGCTGCCGCGGGCGATGAAGAATTCAGGGTGGGGGAGATGCGCGCCGCGATCGCTGACTTGCTCGACGATCTTTCCGGCCTTTCCCCGGTACTAAAGAGGATGTTGCTGCACGAAGGCGGCGTCGATTTACGCCGCTGGGAAGACCGTCTCCGCAGTCTGGTCGCCGACGAGGACGCTCTATCAGGCCAGGAGGATCTCTTCGGCTCGGACTAGGCGTTCGTTAACCAAGTTGGCCTCAGCTGTAGAGTGACGCGTTACCTGCCAAACCCAGTTCGGATTGCACCCCCTATCGTGAAGCCGCTCGCGATAATCACGGCTTTGGTGCTACAACTCCTGGCCGTCGTGCCGACGTTGCGGGCGCAGGCATCGGATGAATGCGCCGACGGTCGGATAGCGACCGTCACCATCGTGACGGAGGGCATCTTCCCAGACAGCGCTGCAGACGAGGGCGGCGTCACAGGTAAGCTGTACGGCGCGGCAAACTGGTTGCACGTCGAGACACGGGAAGGCGTCATCCGACGCGAGCTTCTCTTCAACGAAGGCGAGTGCGTTGACGCTCTGCGCTTGAGCGAGAGCGAGCGTGTGCTGCGCGGCCTAGGGTTCCTCGAGTCGGCGAGCGTGGAGACCCAGCGTCGGCCGGACGGTGACGTCGATGTCCGGGTGGTCACCAAAGACGATTGGTCGTTGCGGCTCGAACCGCGTTTCAATCTCGGTGGCGGGTTCGCCATCTCGGGCATTCGGCTGGGCGAGACGAATCTCGGCGGTCAAGGCAAGGAACTGCAGCTATCCTATATCGTCCGCTCCGGGCCTAACGACATCGTCCTTACCTACATCGACCCGCAGTTTATGAAGACCCGCTGGGACCTAGGCGCCAGTGTGATATACGGAGGTCCGGGTTGGACGGTGGGTCAGGTGCTCGCCTACCCGTTTCTCGGCTTAGTGGGCAACTGGGCGGCCTTTCAAAATGCCCTGTACAGCGAACGCTACTTCAGATACGTGGTCGAGTCGACATCCGAAAGCTCGACCGAACTGCTGCTCCCTACGCTGCAGAAGGCAATCGGCATCGGTGGGGCATTGCGTAGTCACGCGCCACAGCGCGGCAGGTCTACGCGGTTGGCGTCCTATGGAACGTCGATCACGTACAGCGATACTCGGTACAGCAACGAACCTGGTGCAGATAGCATCCCCGAGGGCACGGTTGCCACCATTCAACCGAGAGAGGCTCTTCAGTTGAATCTCGTCGGCGGTCTGCGGTCACTGGACTACGTCAAGCGGAGCGGTGTGGCCACACTCGGCGCGGTGGAGGACATCGCGTTGGGGGCTTCCGCCGATGGACTGGTGGGTGCGGCGCCGCAGTGGTTCGGCATGACAGACTCGTACGTGATCCTCGGTCTCGATCTCTACGGCGCATCCCGCGTGCGCGGAAACTGGTTTTCCGTACTATGGGCCGGAGGCGAAGCCCGCTGGGACTATCAGGATGGCGATTGGCACGACATGTTTGCGGCCGCTCACTGGACCAACTTCTGGATTGTGAGCTCCAGGAGCACAAACGAGATCGCCGTCAGTTACAGCGCGGGGTGGCGGACTACGGTGCCATTCCAGCTGACCCTAGGTGGCCCATACAAATTGGGTGGCTATACGTTGGATCGGTTCCCTGGGGGAGAGCGAGTAAACCTGCGCGTAGAGAACCGATACACGCTCACGAGAATCGGCGAACTGATCGACATCGGTAGCGTGGTTTTCGCCGACATGGGTCAGATGTGGTCCAACGGTGCTCTCTTCGGTCAGAACTCCGAGTTCCGAGCTTCCGCTGGCGTGGGTCTTCGCTTCGCGGCGCCCAGTGGGAGCCGGCAGACCTATCGTCTGCAATTCGGCTTCCCCATCGATGGAGGTATCAAGTTCGACGAATTGGTGGTCTCGTTCAGCATCGATCGTCAGTTGAGGCTCGAGGGACGAGGTGCGGATCCGCAACTGGCGCGTAGCCGCGACATCGCCATCGGTGCGGCCCGGCGGTACCTGAAGTGAGTGACAGAGCCACCGTCTATCGGGCCGCATGGGTTCTGCCGGTCTCCGCTCCTCCGCTGGCCGGAGGCGCTATTAGGGTCGACGCAACCGGCTGTATCGAAGCGGTCGGGCCAGCCGAGCAAGTGCCGGCCGATGGAGCTAGCACCGTCGATCTCGGCGATGCCCTGATTCTCCCCGGCCTGGTCAACCTCCACGCGCATCCGGAACTCACCGTTCTCCGCGGCTGTCTCGAAGACCTCGAGTTCACCCGTTGGATCGAAAAGCTCACCGAACTCAAGTACGAAGTGTTGACGCCGGAAGCGACTCGGGTTTCGACGTGGCTCGGTGTGGCGGAAGCTATCGCGGCGGGTGTTACGTGCATGGCGGCGCCGGACGATGCCGGATACTTGCTCGAAGCGATGGTGCACTCGGGCCTCCGAGGTCGCGTGTACAGGGAAATCTTCGGTCCCGCGCCCGAGCAGGCGGCCGCGTCGCTGGCCGAGATCGAAGCCAAGGTCGACGAGATGCGCCCGCTTGGCAACGATCGAGTAGACATCGGTATTTCGCCGCACGCACCGTATACGGTGTCAGATCGGTTGTTCGAGGCGCTCGCAGACTATGCGGGTTCGACGGGTCTTCCCGTGAGCATACACGTGGCCGAGTCGGACGCCGAAGATCGTTTCGTACGAGAGGGTACCGGCCCGTTCGCCGAGCGGTTGCTGGCACGCGGCATCGATGTGACGCCCCAAGACATGTCGCCCATCGCCAAACTGGCGGAGACCGGCATACTCGCCGCCCGACCGTTGCTCGTTCACTGTGTGCGCGTCGATGCCTCGGACATAGCCGCCATGGCCGATCACGGAGCGTCGATCGCTCACTGCCCCGTCTCGAATGCCAAACTGGGACACGGAGTGGCGCCGTTGCCGGACTTCATGACGGCGGGAATCGCCGTGGGCCTGGGCAGCGATTCGGTCGCCGCCAACAACCGAGTGGATTTGTTCGAGGAAGCTCGCTTCGCGGCGCTTCAACAGCGTGGCCTGAGACGCGAGGCGGCGCTGTTGAGCGCTGAGGATCTTATGGGCTTGGCTACTCTGGAGGGAGCGCGCGCGCTGGGCCTCGACGACAGGATCGGGACGCTGGAGCCAGGGAAGGATGCGGACTTCATCGCGGTGAAGCTCAGCGCCCCGCACCTTACCCCGGCGGGCGATCCGCTTGCGGCTCTGTTTCACTCCGCCGTCGTTGGCGATGTCTTCCTAACGGTTGTCGCGGGGCGGGTACTATACCGAGACGGGGCGTTCGCCACTCTTGACTGGCCGGGTTTGACGGATGCTGCCCAGAGAATCGTTCCCGCGGATTTCCGAAAGTGATTGCGGGAACCTGCTTTTAGCGACAACGTTGGTAGGCGTAGGATCGGGTGGATTGTCGGCAATATCGAATCGAGATAGGACTTAGATGATGAGGCACAGAGCGGTTCTGATCGCCGTAGCGATGGCCATAACGGTCGGGGCGTCTGGGCGTGCCTCCGCGCAGGGCATCGACCACGCCGGCTTGGATACCGTGTTCGCCCATTTTGTGCGGGATGGTCGGGTCGATTACGCTGCTCTCCAGCAAGGTCGTGCCTCACTCGATGAGTACATCGCTGAAGTTTCCGCGGTTACGACCGAACAGTTCGCCGTCTGGTCGGAGGCGGACCAGATCGCGTATCTCCTGAACGCGTACAACGCGTATGTTCTCGAGACGATCATCGACAATTATCCCATCAAGGCGGCCGGATTTTTCAAGAAGCTTACGTCTCCCAAGATGTTCTCGTTCCCCGATAATTCGATTCGTCAGATCGATGGTGTGTTCGATGGTATTCCACACAAAGTCGCTGGGACCGAGATGACGCTGGACGGCATAGAGCACGGTGCGCTCCGCGCTGACTACAACGAACCACGGATCCACTTCGCGCTGGTCTGCGCTGCCGTGAGCTGCCCGCCGTTAAGGGAGGAAGCGTTCCGTGGCGAGGTCCTGGATGATCAGCTTGATAGTCAGGGGCACATCTTTCTGAACGATCCGCGACTCAATCGCTTCGAAGCCGATCGAGGAGAAATTTACTTATCGAAGATCTTCGATTGGTTCGGTGACGACTTTCGTCAGTTCGCCAGTGACACGGGGTACCAACGTGACGAGAAAGTGAACGGTGTGTTGACCTTCGTGTCCCGCTACCTCGTTGACCGAGTCGTTGGATTCTTGGGGACTGGGGAGTACAAGGTCGATTTCCTCAAGTACGATTGGACCCTCAACGACCAGGCAGTCGCAGCCGCCACTCAGTGAGACGCCGCCTCTCGGTCGGTACGCTCTGGTTCGCGGCCCACGCCGCGCTCGCACCGGCCGCTCTGTTGACTTCCTTCGCCGCCCCCGGCGTCGCTGCGCAGGTGAACTCCAGCGGCTTCGGCATCGGGGCGCAGGCGCCCGTCGGAGATTGGAACGATACACAGGCTCGTGAGATTGTCAGCCGCGCCATCGAGCGACGAGCGAGTTGGACGGGCGATGACGAGCTGTCTGATTATCGTGCCAGGGCGCTCGGGCACATCTACTTCCTCTACGACATGGGGCGCACCACGGAGCGTCACCTGGTGAAAGCCGATCAACTGGCGCTGGATCTCTTCTGGCGGGTCCCCGACCAGACTCGGCAACTGCTGATCGGGCGCAGGGAAAGGAAGGTATTGCCCACCAACATCCGCTATCATCTGGATCACCTGACCGTAGTGATGGACAACTTCGGGGACCGGATTTACTTGGGTGAAGGGTCCGAAGTGAAGGACGCGCTGCACCCGGCCGCGCCGGGCGCCCTTGCGTTTTATGAGTATCGGGTCACCGATTCGCTGACGCTGCATCTGGCACAACGCGAGACACAGGTCTACAAAATCGAGATGCGCCCGCGTGATCCGAGCCAGCCGGGATTAGTCGGTGCCATGTACCTGGACCGCACGTCCGCGGACATCGTTCGCATGGAGTTTACATTCACGGCCGCTTCCTATCTTGACGACACGTTGGACTACTTCAACGTGCGGCTCGAGAACGCTCTGTGGGATGGCCGCTACTGGCTTCCGTACCGTCAGGGGATCGAGCTAAGGCGGGAGGTCCGGTTCCTGGAGTTCCCGGCCGGCGGAATCATCCGCGCCGAGTTCCGCATCAGCGACTACCGGTTCAACACGGGGACACCGGAAGCCTATTTCCGGGGGCCGAGCGTCGTGGCCCTGCCGCCCGACCGGCGCGACGATTTCGTCTTCGAGGATGGGCTGTACGATGCCCTCGACCCGGATATCGCGGTCGCGCCCCCGTCGCTCGATGAGATCCGCGAGGAAGCCAGCCAGATGGTGGCGGAGTCGTATTTGAAGCAGGCTGAGCGCCTCAAGCTCGCTGTCCCAGGCGCCTCCTCGGTTCTGCGTTTTCGTCGAGCCGAGGGTCTCTATGTGGGGCCGGGTATCAATCGCGGTTTCCCCCAGGGCAACATCTTGATCTTGGGTGGCTACGCCATCGGCCAGGATCGCTGGCAGTTGGAGGTCTCGGTCAGAGTCACGAACCCCTCCGGCTCCGAGCTCGAGCTGGTCGGCTATGTCGACCGTACGGCGGACGTCGGCCCATGGAAACCAAGTTCGGGAGCGGTAGCCAGCTTTGCCGCGCTATTCGATGGCGAAGACCACCGTGAGCCGTATTGGATGAGAGGCGGGCTGCTGAGAATCTCACAACGACTGGGCGCCGCGCGTGCGAATGCCGCCGTCGCCTGGCAGACATGGAAACCGGCGTCGTTGACCGCCGATGCGGTGATCGACCGGAGCTACCGGCCCGTTCGGCAACTCGACGAGGGAGAGGTGCTCCTACTGAAACTGGGCTTGGACAGGCCTGCGGTTGCTGCGGTCGAGGAAGTCGGTGGCGCGAAATGGGAGGCATGGGTCGAAGGCGCGAGTCGTTCCGTCGGGGGCGACTTCGGCTACGTATATGGGGCGGCGCGAGCGGAGCAGCTTTGGCCCACAACAGCGCTGGGCGTCGGCGTTCGGCTCTCAGGCGCCGTGGGCGGTGTGGGTGGCGACCGGATCCCGGCCGAGCGACTCTTCCCGCTCGGCGGGCGCGGAAGCGTTAGAGGATTCTCCTTTCATCGGTTCGTTGGAAATCTCTACGCGATGGGTAGCATCGAGTTGAGCCGAGCAATCCGTCCGCCGTTCCTGTCGGCTTCCTTATTCTCGGATATCGGCTGGGTCGGAATCGAGGGCTCGAGTGCCGACCGGGCTGTGGGGGTGTGGAATCAGGTTGGCGCACCGGCGGGGGCGACGCGTGGGCCCCAGGTGGGCGTCGGCGCGAGCCTCGGGCTAGCCTTCAATATCCTGTGGCTGGATGTCGCACGAGGGCTTGGAGAGGAAGGAATCTGGGAAGTGGTATTCCGGGTGCGATCGGAATTCTGGGGCTGGCTCTAGTTCAACGGTGAATCAATTCCAGCCCGCCATGACGACATGCGTCGGATTGGCGATTAGGATGAACGCCTTTTCGAAGAAAGTCGTTCCGTTCTTCTTCATCGACAGCGTCGCTCGATGGATCAACTCACCCAGCACCGCCCCGGTGGTGGGGGTAATGATCAGGTCCTGAATGCTCGGTTGCTCGGCCACGGCTTCGAACGCGTATTCCCACTGCGCCGAAAGTATCGCGCTAAAGATGAATCCTTGAGCCGGGGTCGATCCCTGCGACCTCACCGTGTTGTAATAGACGGCCCCGCCGTAGGGATGGCCGACCCAGTTGTGGAACCACCAATCGTCGTCCATCGTTGGCGGGTTGCTCCAGGCGCGCTCGATGTTGCTGACACCATCCTGGATGAAATCGTCGTGCCAACCGGTCCAATCTTTCGGCACCATCATCGTGATGGCCAAGAGCGACACTTCGATCCCGGTGATGAACGTCCATCCCCTCCAGAACTGGTTTCGGTAGGACGCACCCATCAGACCTTCCGTCGTCACGCTGTAGAGCACGACGGGAGAGTCCGCCGGTAGCGGCGCACCATCGATCCCTTCGGGTGGCGGGAACCATACAGGAAGGTGATCGATCTCCGACTCTACTGAGGCTGCGAGAAAAACCGACTCGAACGGCTCGTTCCAGATATCGGGTGGCAGCAGACGGCCGGAGTAGGGAACATCGACATTGGGTGCGGAGAGGCTCGTCCCGAGGTACAGATGCCAGTCGCTGCTAGGCGAACCCGGCAGCTCCCACTCCCAAATAGGCAGAAACCGCGGCACAGAGCCAGGCCCGGCGTCGGCCCCCCAGGGCCCTTGCGCATAGCCGGGCCTGGGGCAATAGAAAGCCATCAGGGCCAGGGTCAGCAAGGATGCTATTCGACTGGCACTCATTACAATTCCGGCATAGCAGGTTGGGGCTCGACCTCATAATGACGAGGAGTACAATCGCGCCAAATGGCCGAAAAGGCAATAGGTGGACGGGTTTATCGGCTTGGCTGTTAGCCCTTCGTCTCGTACCAGTTGCGCCCGATGCCGATGTCGACTGCGATGGGCACATCCAGCTGCAGCGCCCCCTCCATTCTCGACTTGACCAGGGACCGGGTCTCATCCATATCGGCCGGCCGGACCTCGAACAGCAGTTCGTCGTGCACCTGGAGGATCATGCGTGCCGAATCTCGCTTCTGCAGCTCGGCGTGGATGTTGATCATCGCCAGCTTGATGAGGTCCGCCGCCGTTCCTTGGATTGGCGAGTTGGTGGCGACCCGCTCACCGAATCCCCGGATGTTGGGGTTCTTCGAGTTCAACTCTGGGATGTAGCGACGACGCCCGAACAAGGTCTCGATGTAGCCTTGCTCGCGGGCCAGGTCGACCTGACGGTCGAGGTATTCCCGAATGGCAGGGAAGCGGACGAAATAATTGTCGATGAATTCGCGAGCCTCCGCGACGGCGATGCCGAGTTGCCGCGCCAGCGCCATCGGTCCTTGCCCGTAGATCGTTGCGAAGTTGACGGTCTTCGCTTGCGCCCGCATGGCGGGCGTCACGGCATCGGAAGCGACGCCAAAAATCAGAGCCGCGGTATCACGGTGCACATCCCTTCCCGCTTGGAACGCTTCGACGAACGCTGGGTCGCCCGACAGGTGAGCCAGAATTCGCAGCTCGACCTGTGAATAATCGGCCCCAAGGAACATGAAGCCTTCGGCGGGCACAAATCCTTTGCGAATCTCGGCGCCGAGGGGTGTGCGGATCGGAATATTCTGAAGGTTTGGGTCCGAGCTGGACAGGCGCCCCGTCGAGGTCACGGTCTGGTTGAACGAGGTGTGGATTCGGTCGTTCTCATCGGCGAGCACGGGTAGCGCATCGACGTACGTCGACTTGAGCTTTGCCAACTCACGGAATTCGATGATGAGTCGCGGAAGTTGATGGCCCTCGGAGGCGAGTTCCTCCAGGACTTCAGCGTCGGTAGAGGGACCTGTCTTCGTTCGCTTCTTCACCGGCAACCCCATCGTGTCGAATAAGACTTCGCGGAGTTGGAGCGGTGAATTGATGTTCAACTCGCGACCGGCCAGCTTGTAGATCTCTTCCTCGACCAGCTGCAGCTCGCCGTCCAGACGATCGCTCATTGCGTCGAAGAACTCGTGGTCGATGGCGATGCCACATGCCTCCATGTCCGCCAGCACCGGCATCAGCGGCATTTCGAGCTCATCGAAAAGCAGCCTAAGATCGTAATCTCCGAGCTGCCGGACGAGCCGCTGGTCAATTTGCATCGCTAGATCGGCCCGCTCGGCCGAGAACGCTTTTGCCTTGTCGAGCTCGACCTCCGCGAACGAGATCTGTGACTTGCCCTTGCCGCAAATATCTTCGTACGTGAGCAACTCGCGCCCAAGTTCCTCGAGTACCAGAGTTTCCAGGTCGTGCTGTCGTCGCCCTGGATCCAGGCAGTATGACTCGACCATCACGTCTCGTATCGGACCCGACACCGTGAGGCCGGCGGCCTCGAGGGCGAGGAAGGCTCGTTTGAGGTCGTGACCGACTACCTCTACCTTGGCGTCGCTCAGAAGATCGACGAGCGGCTGCATCCCCCTCGAGCTTACGTCCGGGAGGTTTGCGATATCTGCCGCGTCGACATCGTCCAGCGCCAGTTCACCGGGGCGTGTAGGAGCCACGTGTGTTAGTGGCAGATAGGCGGCGCGGCCGGGGCCCAAAGCGATGGCGATCCCAGTCAGACGGCCGGCATGGGCGTTGGCGATGTCCGTCCGCACGTCCAGTCCTATGCAGCCGCTCTCTCTTGCCTCGTCGGTGATCTCGTTGAGTCGATTCGTATCGACGACGAGTTCGTACCCGGAGGTTGGTTGGGCCTTCGGTCTCGGAGGATCCTTAGGGGTGAACTCCCGCGCGATGGAATGGAATTCCAGCTCGACCAACAGGTCGCGGAGGCGGTCACGGTCTGGCTCTCCCACCCTCAACTCGTCGAGCTCCAAGTCGATGGCAAGGTCGGTACGGATCGTGACGAGGTTCTTCGAGAGCAATGCGTCGTCCTCAAACTTTTTCAAGGCCTCTCGCGGACGTTTCTGTTTGACGTCATCCGAGTGGGCGAGGATGCTCTCGAGTGAGCCGAATTGTTCGATGAGTTGAACGGCGGTCTTGGGTCCGATGCCGCGGACACCGGGGATGTTGTCTGAGGAGTCACCGACCAGGGCCAGGTAGTCGGTAACACGCTCTGGTGCGACGCCGAGTCGATCCAAAGCGTTCGATTCGTCGACAAGCTCGGACTCCACGGCAGCCGGTCCGCCACGACCCGGATTGAGCAAGGCGATCCCGTGGTCGATCAGTTGATAGAAGTCCTTATCGCCGGACACGATGATCGCCTGCAGCCCTTCCTTGGCGACTCGCCTGGCCAGGGTGCCGATGACGTCGTCGGCCTCGTAGCCTTCCAGTTCGATGATGGGAATGTCGAAGGCGACCAGAATCTCACGAATGCGATGCATCGATGTGTCGAAGTCTTCTTGCAGCGTCTCGTCCAGTTTTTCGCGCGTCGCTTTGTAGTCTTCGTAGATCTCATGTCTAAAAGTCTCGTGGCCGCCGGCATCGAAGATGAAGCCCAAGTAGTCAGGCTTCTGCTCGGCGAGAGTCTTGCGGATGAACTGAACGATGCCCCAAGGCGCCGACGTGTTTTCGCCGTGAGTCGTTCGAAGCGGCCTGCTGATCATCGCGTAGAACGCTCGGTAAACGAGGGCGTGCCCGTCCACGAGGAACACTCTTCGGATCTCTTGCTTCGCCATGCGATAAGAATACGGTGATGCGGTGGGCGGCGCCTAGTGTTCTTGGGAGAGACAAAAAAACTCGCCCGGACAGGGCCCGGGCGAGTTGTTCATTCGAGGGTACTTACAACAAGAGCTACGCGCGCTGCACGTTTGCCGCCTGTAGGCCCTTGTCTGTTTGCCGGAGTTCGAAGTCTACCTCCTGGCCTTCAGAGAGCGTCTTGAACCCCTCCATGTTGATAGCCGAAAAGTGGACAAAAACGTCCTCTGCGCCGTCCGGTTGTTCAATGAAACCATAGCCCTTGGCGTCATTGAACCATTTGATGCGCCCTCTGGTCATACTCCCACTACCTCCTGCAATGGGTTAATCCGGTGATTGAGACGGGCCCATCTTAGTAATGCGCCCGTGGGCTGTCAACGTGTGTTTCGGGTGTATTTCGGCGGTTCAATCGGCCGATCGAGCTGACCCGGAGGCGCCGTAAATCTGGCGGTAAATGCGGTAGTGCGACTGAACGTTGCGAACGTAACTGCGCGTTTCCGAGAGAGGAATTCTCTCGGCGAAGAGTTCTGGATCTGCGTACTCGGGTCGCTGGCGCCAGCGACGAGCGCGCGTTGGGCCAGCGTTGTAAGCGACCAAAGAGATCTGAAGTTCACCGTAACGGCGTTGCAGATCGGCGAAGTAGGCCGTCCCAAGATGAACGTTGGTTTCCGGGTGAAAGAGTAGGTCGTTGCTGTAGTCTCGAATGCCCAGTCGGCCAGCCCACCAGCGACCCGTAGCGGGCATCAACTGTAACAAACCACGGGCGCCTGCCCTCGATACCACGTCTGGGTCGAAGGCCGACTCTTGCCGGGCTATGGCGGCGACGAGGAACGGGTCCAGCTCGCGGGAGGAAGCCTCGGCGTCGATGATCTCGGTGAACGCCAGGGGGTAAACCGCGCGCAAGACGCTTTCTGTCCAGACGCCTCGTAGTCGTGCGTGTGCGCGCCAACCGAGCCGGACGGCGTCTTGACCGAAGCCGTGCTCGGCCAGAGCCTTTGAAAGACCGAGCATTTCCTCGGGACGGCGGAGCTTGGCGTCTACGATCGTCTCGAGTACGGCGGTCGCCTCCTCTACCAGGCCAGCCTGTTGTAGCGTGGCGATGAGGGCGAACCTCTCGCGAACGTCCGGTTCGATGGGAGTCGGCCTGGGTCCGGGAGCCAATTGGGCCCACGGATCGACACCTATGCGCTCGGCGGCGAGGAATCCATAGTAGCCGAACGGATCGTGTGCGTGAACGCTGCGAAGTAGCCCCTGAGCCTCCGCCGTCCGCTCCGGAGTGTCTTCCGCGAGACGCGCTCGCGCGGCCCAGTAAGTAGCCTTGATCCGCATCTCGTTCCAGCGACTGGAGCGACGCAGTCGATCAAAATGTCCACGAGCTTCTGCGTAGTCGCCGTCGAGGAAGGAGAGAATCCCCAGCCGGTATCGCACACCTGGAGTAACGCGTGACCCGGGGTAGTTCTTCGATATCTCGGCGTAGATCGCGCGGGCTTCCGCTACGTTCCCTGCACTTTCGTACAGGTCGCCCAGCAGATAGAGGGCATTGATTGCAGATCCAGTTCCTGGGTAACGATCGGCGATCTGCCGCAAGCGCCTTCGGCCTTCGCGCCGCCAGCCACGCCGGTAGGTCGAACGGGCTGCCATATACTCGGCGCGAGCCTTCAGATGAGAAGCCGGATCGGAAGCGATGACTCGTTCGAGCTGTTCGACCGCGGCGAAATAAGAGCCACCTCGGTACAGCAGCTCGCCGATTTTCAGTTCGAGTTCTTGGCGGTCGCGGTCCGAAAGGTTCGCAAAATCGAGGTATGTCCTGTAGTGATCGGTTGCGAGGGTATAGGCTCGCGATCTCTCAAAGGCCAGGCCCAGAGCTTTGTGGTCGTCGATGCTCAGGTCTGGCAACTGTGCGAGGATCTGCGCCGCTTCGCGCGCTCCGCTGGGTTGCACCCGCACGGCGGTACGAAGCGTTCCACGTGCCGCGGCTGTGTCGGCGGCTGCCAGGTGGATCCGGGCTGCGCGGGTGCGCAAGTCTGCAGACACTCGGGAGGCGGCCGAAGAATTGGCAGCATCGAGGAGAGTTCGTATTGCCCGCTTGGCATCGCCTGCGGCTTCGTAAGCGGTGACCTCCGCCAGCGTTCGGCGATAGAACGATATACCTGCGGCCCGACTGAGGAGCTGGCGTACCGCTGTGGTATCGCCCAGCGCCGCCAAGTTTTCCGCCGCACGGATAGACGACCAGGGTTCGAGCTCGGGGAGCGACTCCGCAGCCCTGGCGAACGCCGCCGCGGCCTCCCTGGGCCGTTCCAGCTCGGTGTACCCGCGAGCCAACCCGACTTCGGCGAGCGCTCGAGGGATTCGCGAAACCGAGTAGCCGAGGAACAGCCGGTAGTTCGCTACTGCCGATTCGAGCTCGCCCGTCTCGAGCTGTGCGCGGGCCAGCAAGTAACGCCCTTCGCCGCCGCCGATCGAATCCAGCCAGATAGTACCGTAGAGACGCCGGACAACCGCCTTCCAAGCATTGCGTCCTGCATCGGCGCGGGCGGCAAGCAGAGACGCGTCGAGTGCGTTGCCGCTTTCGACATCGAGGTCTCGAAGCAATCGCGCAGCGTACCAATGGCGCTCCTGATTCAGAGCCGCGACCACTTCCTCGAGAGGATCATCCTTCGGAGGATCCTCGCTACCCCATAGTGCTGGAGTGACCAGAGTCAGGAAGCAGACGACAAAGATTCCGGAACGGCGCATACAGTCCGATCTTCTACGGTTTAAGCTGTCCGATGTCAGCCAGGCGCGTGCTCAGGAGTACAGGGTCTGGATCGCTGCGAAAAACGCTCGCCTTGATTCGATTGTCAGCGCGTAAGCGCCGGTCGCGGTGGGATCGGAGAACACCAACCGCAACTCGGTCTCGAGCGACTCATTGTACAGCCAGACCTGACTCTGTTGAGGCCCTTGCCCGGCTTCTAAATGGCGAAGGACCTGATCTGGGGGGCCGAATACTATATACACCGAACCCCGGTCTGTGAGCCACCCCGCGGTGGTCGCTTCGCTGAAGCGGTCGTTCGCGTCTCGGACCCTGCGAAAGTACCGCTCGAAGAACTCGTTCTCGGTTGTCTCCGGAACGTGGTCCCTCTTACCCCAAAACGAGTGCAACAGGTGTGCCCGTTCCCAGGGCCGTGCGGTGGCCAGGCTATCCAGCTGGGCCGAGGTACCGGCATAGCGCAAGTAACCGATTGCCGTTTGGTAGTCAGGGGCGACCCAATCCGGTGCCAGGGCAACGATTAGCTGGGTCGAGTCGGTGGGAACGATGCCGGGAATGGTAGCCCTGAGAGTCAGGGCCCCGGCGGGAAACTGGGTGACATCCAGATTGCCAATGGCGACGCGCAGGATGCCTGAATCCGGTCGAAATGCCAGCGTGTCGGTCGAGATGACGTGGCCTTCTTCGGTCGCCTGAATCACGGCAGGTTGTGTGCTGTCCGACGAACACTCGATGTAGACCTGCGATCGCCCCTCTTGGAAATCGATGGTCGCCCTCGGGTTGATGATAAGTGAGGGGGGATCGGCCCGATGGGCTCTCGGTTCGGCCTGGTGCACAACGATGGGTGGAGTAACGAACGATTCTCCGAAACGAGGAACTTGGATAAATGTGTTGAAGATGAACCCAGCAGTCGATGCCAGATCTCGAACCTCGATTCGAGTGGGATACTGGCCGGGCAACAGCTTGATGTACGCTTGAAAGATCACGCTCTCGGCTCGGCGCGACGTCTCGCGAAAAGTGCTCACCCGTACCTCTTCGATTTCGTCGAGCGTTGCCACGGGAAGCAACGTGTCGCCCACAGTCACGGCCACGCGGTAGCGGGCTAGGAAGTCGGGCGGATCGCGCCGGAATCGTAACGTGTTGTTGGAAAGGGAAAGCGCGAGGATCACAAACGAGCTGTCGGCGGGTCCCGGTAGATAGACCAGGCTGCCTACGGCGGGGAAGTCACGGTTGCCTACGATGTAGCCCAGGTCGGTGTAGACGCCCAGTGGGTTAGGAACGGGTTCGACCTCGGGGACAAGGTCGGTGGGGGCAGGCGGGTCGGCGCTCCCGGTGGGGCCACAGGCGACCAGCACAGCGAGCGCTGGTAAAAAAAGGCCACCCAGTGGGTGGCCCTTTTTGCAGAAGCGCGGAGATGAAGTCACACGGTCTGTGTCTTCTTGTCGATCTCGTGGAGCGCGTCGATCATCTTCTGCGCGCTCTCTTCCATCTCGAGAACGAGCTTGTCGATCTCGGTGACGAAGTAGTTATGCGCAATGTTGATCGGTATCGCGATGGTCAAACCGCTGGCGGTCGTGATCAGAGCGACCTTAATACCGCCGGCCACCGTGGTGGCCTCGACTTCGCCAGCCAGCTCGATCGCCTGGAATGCCTGGATCATCCCGATAACCGTCCCCAAGAATCCGGTAAGCGGAGCGACGTTTGCCAGCGTCGCAAGCCAGACTAGCCCTTTCTCCAGCCCTGCCAACTCGATCAGGCCCGCGTTTTCGATGGCCTTCATCACGCGCTCGGAGCCCTCGTCCCTGCGACGCAGGCCGGCGGCGAGGATAGCTGCGGCCGGAGCCTTCGACTCCTGGCAGACCCTCATCGCCTCCTGAATGCGGTGCTCGGCAAGCAGCTGGTCGGTTTCGCTGAGCAGCTTGCGGTTACGTCCGCCCTTGATCTTCAGGTCGATGAACTTCCAGATGATGATGAGCGCGCCGGCGGTCGCAAAAAAGGCCAGCGGATACATCATGAAGCCGCCGTCCTTGAACGTCTGCACCAGGTCGAGTCTCTCTCCCTGGCCGAGTGCCTGAACCGCCGCGAGTGCGGACAGCGTTATACCGCTCAACTTGAACCTCCTGCGCTTACAGCAGCCTAGCCTGCGCCGCCATACAGATTTAGTCCACTTGGGGCTGGGGAATAGCGGAGGGTAAGCTAGAGATCATCCCGAGGGATTGTCAAGACTGTTCGAGGCACCTCGAGAACTGAGTCTCAGAGCTTGTGGCAGGCCGCGAGGCGTTCGCTCCTAAAGTCTTGTAAATTAGGCATTTGCGACCGGCAGATGGCGTCTTTCTCTGGGTGGGGGCAACGAGGATTGAAAGGACAACCCGGCGGAGGTGACGCCGGGCTGGCCACGTCACCGGTCAGCACGATGCGCTCGCGCGCCCGTTTACCGGGAACGGGTACCGCCGAGAGCAACGCTTGGGTGTAAGGGTGGGCCGGGTCGGTGAACACGGACTCTGCGGTGCCTATCTCCACGACCCTTCCCAAGTACATCACTGCGACACGATCGGCGATGTGGCGGACCACTGACAGATCATGCGTTATGAACAGGTACGTCAACTCAAAGCGTTCCTGCAGGTCGGCCAAAAGATTGAGCGCTTGAGCCTGAACGGACACATCGAGAGCGGAAACGGGTTCGTCGGCGACGATGAACTCCGGTCTGACAGCCAGGGCTCGGGCGATACCCACTCGCTGGCGCTGTCCGCCCGAAAACTCATGCGGGTATTTCCGAGCATCGGTGGAATGGAGCCCGACCGCATCCAACAACTCCGAGATCTGTCGGTCGGCGTTTGCTCCCCGAGCGATTTGGTGGACGTAGAGCACCTCCCTCAGCATCGCACCGACTGTCATGCGAGGGTTAAGCGAACCGTAGGGATCTTGAAAAATGATCTGAGATCGCCGCCGGAATTTCTTTAGCCCGGGTTTGTCGAGCTCTTGAGTATTCACTCCGTCAAAAAGCACATACCCGGTCGTTGGATTCGACAATGAGAGAATCAATCGCCCCGTCGTCGTCTTACCACAGCCCGACTCGCCGACGAGTGCGAGCGTCTCGCCGCGTCGGATTTCGAACGAGATGCCGTCCACCGCTTTGATGCTGCCCGCCTTGCGACCGAGTACACCTCGGCGAACTGGGAAGGCCTTCGCGAGGTCTTGGACGACGACCAGAGGACCGTTCGCGGCGCGGTTCACCCAGTCTCCTCCTGCGGTGCGTCCCAACCACCGACTCTTCGCTCGGGCTCGTCCTCTAGCCAGCAACGACTCGTGCGTATTCCGGGGAGTTCGAGCAGCGGTGGCGGGTCACCCTCACAGCGAGCCCAGCGGTAAGGGCAGCGAGTGTGGAACCGACAACCGGGTGGCCAAGCGATCGGGCTGGGAACCGATCCGGGGATGACAGCGAGGCGTGGCGCCTTAACGGTAACTCGCGGAATCGAACGTAGGAGCCCTTCCGTGTACGGGTGGTGCGGTCGATCGAAGATGTCGCCAACCTGGCCGCTTTCCACCACCTGGCCTCCGTACATGACGATGACTCGGTCGGCGATCTCGGAGACGACTCCTAGGTCGTGGCTGACGAAGATCATCGCCATGCCCAGTCGTTCCTTGAGGTCGGCGAGCAAGTCGAGGATTTCCGCTTGGATCGTGACGTCCAATGCGGTGGTGGGTTCGTCAGCGATCAGAAGATTCGGCTCGCAGGCGAGGGCCATGGCGATCATCACGCGTTGACGCATGCCGCCGGAGAGTTCGTGAGGGTAGTCATCGACGCGCCGGTCGGGATCGGGTATGCCAACCAGGCCGAGCATCTCGATGGCGCGAGAACGAGCATCGGCGGCGCTGGCCCCTCTGTGCACGCGAACGGCCTCGGCGATCTGGTTTCCGACCGTCCAAACTGGATTCAGGCTGGTCATCGGTTCTTGAAAGATCATCGAGATCTCGTTGCCCCGGATCTCCCGCATCTCGTCTTCGGACACCCGACACAGTTCCTTGTCGCGTAGCTTGATCGATGAACCGGGCTCGATCCGGCCGGGTTCATCGACCAGTCGTAGGATCGAAAGGCACGCGACCGTCTTGCCGCAACCCGATTCACCAACGATCCCCAGCGTTTCGCCGGAATTAAGATCGAAGCTGACGCCGTCTACGGCGCGTACCGGGCCATTCGGAGTTTGGAAGTGCGTCCGCAGATCACCGATGCTCAGCAACGGCGTCACCGTCATTGTCGCACCCTCACGCGCGGATCGAGGGCATCCCGCAGACCGTCTCCGATCAAGTTGAATGCGATAACGGTCATCACGATGGCCAACCCTGGGAAAGTCGATACCCACCACGCCTGAACCAAGTAATCTCGACCGCCATCGATGATGTTACCCCACGACGGGGTCGGCGGCGGCACGCTCATTCCCAAGAACGACAGACCGGCCTCGATGAGGATGATGTTCCCGATGCCCAGCGTTGCAGCGACGATCACGGGCCCCATCACGTTGGGAACGATGTGCCGAAAGATTATTCGCGGTGTGTTCAAACCCAGCGCCTTCGCCGCAAGAACGAACTCGCGCTCGCGCAGCGACAAGACCTCGCTGCGAACGATACGTGCTGTGGACGGCCAGAGTGTCAGACCGAGGACCACGATAACCAGGGTGATGGACGGCTCGAACAGCGCGATGATGGCGATCAGAAGCACCAGCCGCGGGAACGAGATCAGCATATCGACCAACCTCATCAGCACCGTATCGACGGCGCCACCGAAGAAGCCGCTCACGGCCCCGACGACGGTGCCGAGAGTGATTGCGATGGCCACGGAGATGAAGCCGATCGATAGGCTGACGCGAGCGCCGTAAAGCACGCGAGTAAACACGTCGCGACCGAACCGGTCCGTTCCCATGAGGTGATCGAGCGATGGCGGCAGGTGCCGGGTGACGGCTATGTCAGCGAAGGCGTCCGGCTGGAATGGCGTCAGGTACGGGGCCAGCAGGGTCGCCAAAGTGAGGCCAGCCATCAAGTAGAGTCCCAGGACCGCCAGTCTGTTCTTCTTGAATTCGTCCCAGGCCGTCAGCCACTGCGACGCGCCGCTTTCGGCAGCGCCCACGGGTCGTGCCAGCGCCAAGCTGATTCCCCAAGCGGCGGCCAGGCTGGCCAGGAGAGTTAAGAGGGCGATCCAGAGATCGAGACGGCCCTCGGTGAAGGTCGAGAAAACTCGGTCGAACGCCAGGACGAACACGGCCAGCATGCCGACCGCCAGCGTGAGCAGCGATAGGCCGGCGCGACGGTGGCCTGTCAACATCAGGTCGAGCCCCGGGACCAGTCGGGCGAAGCGGTGGCCGCGATCACTCATAGCGGATCCGCGGGTCGACCACTGCATAGAGCAGGTCGGCTATCAGGTTGGCGACGACGACCATCGCGGCGAAGACGAAAGTCGTCGCCATCACAACGGGGTAGTCACGTTGATAGATCGCCTCTACGATCGTGCGGCCCATCCCGGGCCAGGCGAAAACGGTCTCAACCAAAACCGCACCGCTGAACAGGAACGGAAGGTACAGACCCAATAAGGTTACGATCGGAAGCAGCGCGTTCTTGAGTGCGTGCTTCAATATGACGGTTCGTTCCGGAAGCCCCTTGGCCCGTGCGGTTCGTATGTAATCCTGACGGATGACATCGAGCATCGAGCTTCGCATGTAGCGCGCGATGCTCGCTGCGGACGAAATCCCCAGCGCGATGGATGGCAGAACGAGATGGTGTAATCGATCGCCGAACTTCCCCCAAAACCCTAGCATCTCGTAGTTGACGCTCGTCATTCCCGACGCGGGAAATCGAAGAAGATCCGGCCACCAGTCGACTTGGTAGACCTTGTAGGCGAAGATCAGGATCAGCATCAAGCCCAACCAGAAACTCGGCATCGAATAGATGAACAGTGCACTGAAGGTGAGGGCATTGTCTAACGCTGAGTATTGACGCACAGCTTGAATGATGCCGATGGCAATTCCAATGATGAAGATGAGTAGAAGCGACACTCCACTCAGTATCAGGGTGTTTGGGATGCGGTCTGCAAGGATCGACGCGACCGGACGGTTCTGAGCGAGGCTGATTCCGAAGTCGCCGGTCAAGAAGCTCTTCATCCAGCGTACGTATTGTATGTGAAGCGGCTGATCCAATCCCCAGTTATGTCGCATCTGCTCGAGGACCTCGGGAGCGATGCTGGGGTTCATGTACAGTGCGGTAGGATCGCCCGGCGCGGCGTGCATGAAGACGAACACCAGCGTCAGTATCCCGAGTAACAGCGGGACCGCTTGCAGGAGGCGGCGAACGATGTAGGCTGTCATCGCTGTAAATAGCTACATATCAAGGCCTTAGGTGGCCGCGTCAACCTTAGCTGCCAGCCAACC
Organism: Gemmatimonadota bacterium; assembly: GCA_039589995.1. Lineage (GTDB taxonomy): Bacteria > Gemmatimonadota > Gemmatimonadetes > Palauibacterales > KS3-K002 > JBDHGH01. The sequence continues at coordinate 44,105 of JBDHGH010000005.1, forward strand.
GGCGATCGGTGGGCGCGATCCACCAGTCGTGTACACTTTGAAGCTCACCCCGAATGTCCATCTCGACTCCGTGCACCCGTGTGCTGACGCCGTTGGCGCGCACGTCGTAGTAGAGAAACGTGTAAGGCTGATCGCGCTGAATGATCTCCTGGTACTCGTACCATAGCGGCAACGACTGCGAGCGGTCGCTCATCTCGACGACTTGCCCCAGGATCTCGTCGACACGCGGGTTGCAGTAGCCCGCCCAATGAAAGGGACCCTCGGGTGTCGCGCACGAGAACAGGCGTCTGTCGTCGATGTTGAATTCTGTTTGTAAACCCAATACGAACGCATCGAAATTGCGTTGGGGACCCATTATATCTCTGCCCATGCTCTGATCTTCTTGCACTCGTGTTGTTACCTCGATGCCGACGTCCGCGAGGTTCGCCTGGACGAGTGTCATGATGTCCTCGCGCGTGGGGTTCTGATTGGTGCGTAACTCGAAGGAGGCTCGGATGCCGTGGCGCTCGCGCACGCCGTCTCCATCAGAATCGACCCAGCCGGCTTCATCCAACAGCAGTCTCGCAGCTGCCGGATCGTAGGGAAGCGGCTCGAGTTCGGCGTCGTAGGCCCAGTGGAAGGGAGGGATAGATCCGGTCGCGAGCGTTCCGAGTCCGCCTCGCACGACGTTGACGATATCCTGACGGTTGATTGCCAGGGTCAGCGCTCGTCGTTCGATCGGATCGCTGAACAACGGACGTCGCCCATTCCAGTTGATGAAGGCGTAACCGCGGTTCTCGTGAGTGACGATCTTCGCGTTATCGCTCGCCTCGATTTCAGCGATCTGGGCGGGCGGGACTATGATATAGACGTCCAACGCGCCCGTGAGCAGTTCGGTGAACTTGGTCGTCGGTTCAGGGATGAAGCGGTAGACCAGACGATCGAGATATGGCCGTCCGCCCAGCGATTCCGGGAAGTCTTCATTGGCCTCGAAGACCCAGCGGTCGCCGGACTGGTGTTCCACGAAGCGGAAGGGCCCATTCCCGACGGGATCCACGGCTCCAAACGAGTGCTGCCTCAGTTCCGCCGCGGGCACGTCGCCCAATATGTGCTCGGGCATAGGTGAGATGGCGCGCCATGGGTCCATGAAGCCAGGGTGTCTGTTCAAAAAGAAAGTGATTGTGTGAGCGTCTGCGACGATTGCGCTGTCGTACGAGGCCAGCATGGACGAACGAGTATAGGCGGTCGCCTCGTCCTTGATTCTGTCAAAGGTGAACTTCACGTCGTTCGCTGTGGTGGGCGTTCCGTCGTGCCAGTTCACGTCGTCGTTCAGGTGGAAGGTCAGCGCTAGACCATCCCCGGCGGCGACGGTATCCCAACTTTCGGCCAGGTAAGGCACCGGGCTAAGCGATTCATCGTAGCGTATCAGCGTCGTGAACAGAACGTAGTTCTGCAATTCCTGCGATGTCTCGTCGACGCTGGCCAGATGGTTCATCGAGTTGACTTCGTTTAGGGAGGACACCACGGCGGTTCCGCCGTAGCGCTGTGGCTCGGGGATGCCTCCCGCATCGTCACGTGGGCCGGTGTCGGTGCAACCGAAGAGGAACGCTATAACCAGACCCGTCGTCAGCATCCTGCGCATATCCCACTCGTCCTTTCCACCCGTCTCGCTCACTGCGCGGCGAGCTGCCAATCGGCGACGCTCACGAGTGTCCCGCGAGCGTCCATCCTTACCCCTTGTAGTCGATCGGAAACGCTGGCCAGTTCATCCAGCCACATTAGGAAAGTAAAAGGCTGAGCCTCCTGCAATGCCTGGGAGAACTCTGCCCAAAGTCGGCGGCCCTCCTCGGCGTCCAAAGCGCTCGTTGCCTCATCGATCAAGCGGTCGACCGTTCCATCCCTCAAGCTGCTGCGGTTGTAGCTGCCGGGACGGCCCGCTTGCGAGGAATGAAAGAGCCCCGCAGGGTCGACGCGGAAGTTGTCGAGCACCCAACTCTGGACCACACCTTCGAAGTCGCGGCCCCGATGTCGGGAGAGCAGCGTCTGCCACTCCAGCAGCGTCACGTCAACGTGGACGCCCACTTCGGTCAGCTGAGACTGCACCACCTGCGCGACGTCGGATCGCACCGGATTCTCGTGGTTCGTCATTAGCACGAACCGAAGCGGCTGACCGTTTGCGTCCTCCCGTACGCCGTCACCATCGCGATCGCGCCAGCCCGCTTCCTCGAGGAGTCGGCCGGCGCGGTCGGGATCGTAGGGAAGAGGTTCAAGAACGGCGAACATCGGGTGCCACGGCGCGATGGTCCCTACGGCCAGCTGAGCATAACCGAACAGCAGCGCGTCGATGAGCTGTTCCCGGTCGATGGCCATAGTCAGCGCGCGCCGCACCCGCGGATCACTCAGTAGCGGGCTTTGGGTGTTCCAGCCGATGTAGTAGTACTCGCGTGAAGGGAAATGCAGCAGCCGAACGCCGGGCGTTGCCTGGATATCCTCGGCCTGGTGAGGGTAAACCGAGCCATCTACATCGATTCCACCGGTCAACGCCTCGGAAAGTAGGGTCGCCGACTCGCTGATGAAGCGAAAGACGACGCGCTCGAGTCTCGGCGGACCGCCGAGAGACTCGGAGAAATCTGGATTTCGCTCCAGCCTGACGCTCTCACCCGATTCCCAGGCGACGAACTGGAACGGACCGCTGCCTATGGGCTGGCGGTTGAACTCGGCGTGTAGCACCTCTTCTGGGGGAACGTCCGACAGGACATGCTCCGGTACCGGCGGCCACCAGAACCCGTCGAGCGGCCTGGCGTGAGGCCGGACGAAGTCGAAGCGAATCGTGAACGAGTCGACAACCTCGGCCGACTGTACCAACGCCAGGTAGGCCGACGAGAGTATCGACGCGGTCTGCGGATCTTTGGCTCGCTGGAAGGTGAAAAGAACATCGTGCGCGGTCACGGGCTTACCGTCGTGCCAGCGAACGTCGCGGTTGAGGAAGAAGGTTACTCCCTCCGGCTCGAGGTCCCAGCTCGCTGCGAGGTACGGGCGCGGCTCGAACATCGAGTCGTATTGGATCAGCGGAGTGAACAACATGTAGTAGTTCACCTCGATGCTGTTCTGATCCGAGGCAACCAGCGGATTGAACGACTGCATCGCCGCATTGAAGCCGACGACGGCGGTAGCGTCGAGCGCCGGCCGACTCGACGGGCCGCCGCAGGCTAAGGCGGCGGAGAGCGCGATCATCGTTACGCCAGACCGGACCGGTGCGTTCACAGTCGCCAGGTCCAGGCCGAATCGGAGAAGCGGCGGCTGTGCTGAAGCACCCGGGAGCTTTCCTCGTTAGTCAAGACCGAGTCGACGAGTTGGATACCTAACAGCCGCTCGAAGCCGTTGGCCAGGCCATCGACCAGCTCGGACCATGTCGGGAGATGATCGAGTAGCTCATCGAGCGCCGTGATGTGCTCTGGAATGTCCTCGCGCCTCCGCACCTTCAGTAGCTCTACCGTGGGCGCCTGGTCCCCAGTCAAGAGCAACGATCCGTGTTGTAACAGGATTCCGTTCTCGCGCAGTTGAGCACTACCCACCAGCTTGCGGTGGCCGGCGACAACGGCGCCTCCGTCCAGCTCGGTGAAGCAGGGGAGCGTGGACGGTCGGAATATGCGGCCGGGGTCGTGCGCCAGTTCGGTTCGTGCACCGAGTAGTCGCAGACCCGCATCCAGCGCTTTGTGGATCAGCTCGTATGTTCGCCTCGGGCCGCCCAGCTGCCGGTCGCCCACGGCCACCGAGTATGTGACCTCGCGGTGATGGTAGACTGCCCTGCCGCCGGTGGGTCGTCGAACGAACTCTATTCCACGTCGCTCGGCCTCGGCCACGTCGTAATAGCCGTTCGCCGGCTGGTTGCGTCCTAGGGAGATGCAAGGTGGCCACCAGCGGTAGAAGCGAAGGACGGGAGGCCCACCGTCTCGCACCGACTCGGCCAGAGCCACGTCGATGGCCATGTTTCTGGCACCGGTCGTCGCGGGAGACTCCACCATGCGCCAGGTGGTCGTGGTCGGACGGGGGCGACGCGAAAGGCGGTGTCGCTCTTCGCTTACATTCACGGGCGGCTTTGCTTCCGTCACTCTGAGTCGCTCTCCCCCTGGTGGGTGAAATGAAAGCTAAAGGAGAAAGAGCGGCATGACCAGTTGGGCAGAATTGATCGGGAAATATTCTAAGTCGCGGACGCGGGGCGCGGGCGAGGGCGCGGACGCGACGTCGACGCCGACGATGGGTGCTAGGCGCCCTCCGCAGTCCAGACTGTGGGTGGGATGATCCTTCGAGATGGGACTCGCGGCGTCAGCGATCCACTGGTTACTGATTACTGATCACAGTTGGCCCGTTAGCGATTACGGCTTGTATCTCACGTCTGGATTCCGACTAGCCTTTGCCTCGTCGAGGCGCCGCACCGGCGTGGTGTACGGAGCGTTCTTGACGAATTCCGGATCGTTCGCAGCCTCCTCGGCGATCTGCAGCATGGCGTCGCAGAAGCGGTCCAGCTCTTCCTTGGTTTCGGTTTCGGTCGGTTCCGCCATGATCGCTTCCGGCACGATCAGCGGGAAGTACACGGTCGGCGAGTGCATCCCGAAGTCGAGGAGGCGCTTGGCGACATCCAGGGTGCGAACGCCGTACTCTTTCAGGAAAGAACCGGAGAAGACCGACTCGTGCATGCCGCGCCCGTAGGGAAGGTCGTAGGTGTCAGCGAGCCGCGCCGACATGTAGGCGTTGTTGAGCACGGCGGTCTTGGCCGTATCGACAAGACCGTCCGGCCCCAGCATGCGGATGTAAGTGTAGGCGCGGACCAAGACCCCGAAATTGCCCCAGAAACCGTGGACTTTCCCGATGCTCGTAGGACGTTCCCAGTCGAGCGAGTACTTGCCGTCGTCGTCTCTCTTGAGGATTGGCAGCGGCAGATACGGTGCCAAGTGTTCCTTAACTGCCACCGGTCCCGCGCCTGGACCGCCACCACCGTGCGGCGTCGAGAACGTCTTGTGGAGATTGAAGTGGACGATGTCGTAGCCCAGATCGCCGGGTCGCGTTATGCCTACCAGTGCGTTGAGGTTGGCACCGTCCATATACATGAGGCCACCGACATCGTGAACGAGACGCGTGATCTTCTCGATCTCTGACTCGAAGGTGCCCAGCGTGTTCGGGTTGGTGAGCATGACCCCGGCCACGTCCTCGTCGAGCGCTGCCTCGAGGGTTGCGGCGTCCATCATGCCTTCCGCGTTGGATTTCAGCGTAACGACATCGTAGCCGGCCATCGCCACCGTCGCTGGGTTCGTACCGTGCGCGCTATCCGGAATGATGATTTTCTTGCGCGGGTCGCCCATAGCCGTGTGGTGTGCCCGGAACAGCAGCGCCCCGACCAATTCGCCCTGAGCGCCCGCTGCGGGTTGCAGCGTGATGGCGTCCATGCCGGCGATCTCTTTGAGCATCTCTCCCAGTTCCCACATCAACCGGAAGGCGCCCTGGACCGCGGAGGTCGGCTGGAACGGATGCAGATCTCCCAGACCGGGCATGCGCGCCGTCACCTCGTTGACCTTCGGGTTGTACTTCATCGTGCACGACCCGAGCGGGTAGAACCCCTTATCAACGTGGTGGTTCTTCACCGAGATGGCCGTGAAATGGCGAGCGATCTCGTTCTCGGGCACCTCGGGTAGTCCAGGCGGCTCGGTTCTTAGGGCCGACTGGGGGAGAATGTCCTCAAGCGGTTTTGTCGGGACATCCGGCTTCGGTACAGTTGTTCCTTTGCGACCGGGTCGGGAGCGCTCGAATATGAGTGTTGTGGGTCGTTGAAGTGGGTTGCTTTCGTTCATCATCAATAACATTCCAATGTGTGATCAGTGATCAGTAACCAGTGACTCCGTGGCCCTTCACGCTGGGTTCACGCGAGCACCGGCGATAGCCATGATCCTTCGAGTTTGAGTTCGGCCTATCAGCGATCCACTGGTTACTGATCACTGATTACAGGTTGCCCATCATGCCAACTGTCAGAGCACTAGCGCTGTCAAACCTCAAAGGACTGGCCCGGCTCCAAAATCACGACCTGCGCCTTACTCCCCACCTTGGCTACAAACGCAGCCGGGTCCTGTTCTATCATCTCGAACGTGTTGTAGTGCATCGGGATCACCGTCCGGGGACCGATCATCTCGACGGCGCGGACAGCGTCATCCGGACCCATCGTGAAGTTGTCACCGATGGGGAGAATGGCGACGTCGACCTGGCCGTCCAGAAGCTTCATGTCGGTCAAGAGCGCGGTGTCACCGGCGTGGTAAATGCCGCGGTTGTCGATGTTCATCAGGAAGCCGCCGGGTACCGTTGTGTACATACCAGATTCGTCTCCGTCCACCGCGCCACCGTGCAAGGCGGGTGTCATCTTGATGTAGCCGACGGGGAAATTGTAGCCGCCACCTATGTGGAGCGGGTGAGCCTTCTCGATGCCTTTGACCTGCTGTGCGAACGAGACGATCTCGAACGTCGACACCACCATCGCACCAGTACGTTGGGCGATGTCCCACGCATCGGCGATGTGGTCGCCATGGCCGTGCGTCAGGAGGATGTAGTCCACTCTCACCAGGTCGTCAGGCGCAATGTCCGCCAACGGGTTACCGGTAAGAAAAGGGTCGATCAATAGAACCGTGCCGTCGTTGGCGACAACGGTGAAGCACGAATGTCCGTGGAACGTGATCTTAGGCATCTCAAGCCTCCTTCAGCACTTCGATAAGAAGCCCCACGTCTTTCTTCGAACGCTTTTCGGTGAATGCGATGAGCAGTCCGTCGTCCACATCGATGTGCGGGAACCGGGCGAGCGAGACTCCTGGGAGTATTCCCCGCTCTTGGCCGCTCCAGATGATCTCCCGGGCGGGCCCCGGCGTCTTCAGCGGGAACTCGCGGAAAAAGTGCGAGCCCGGGAACAGCGGCTCCAGTTTCGTCTCTTCGATGATCCGATCGAAAGCGTAGTGAGCGACCTGTGTGCTGGTCTCGGCGACCTGTCTCAAGCCTTCCTTGCCGACTGTGGACAGGTAGACGGTCGCTGCCAGAGCGCAAAGGCCCTGGTTCGTGCAGATGTTGCTGGTGGCCTTCTCGCGCCGGATATGCTGCTCGCGGGTTTGCAGGGTCAGAACGAAACCGCGCCGCCCATCCACATCCTCGGAAGCACCGACGATCCGACCCGGCATGTGCCGAATGTGTTCCTGGCGGGCCGCGAACAGGCCAAGGACGGGCCCTCCGAAGCTCAGGCCGTTGCCGAACGGCTGGCCCTCCGCCACCGCGATATCGGCGCCGCACTCGCCCGGGCTCTTGAGAATCGCCAGCGACACGGGGTCGACCACGGCGACTAGCAGGGCCCCCTTATCGTGGGCCACACCCGCTGCGGCCTCGAGCTCCTCGATGAGGCCGTAGAAGTTGGGGCTCTGAACGATCACGGCGGCGGTCTGATCGTCGACCATGCTGCCCAATGCGTCCAGATCGGTAACGCCCGAGCCTGTGCGAGGGGCGATCTCGATCGGCATGTCTAGACCGAGATTGTAGGTGTCCAGGACCTGTCGGTAATGCGGGTTCACGGTACTGGACAGAACGATCTTGTCTCGCTTCCGCTGTATCGACTGGGCCATCAGTGCGGCCTCGGCCATGGCCGAGGCGCCGTCGTACATCGAGGCGTTGGCCACATCGAGGCCCATGAGTTCGCAGACCATGCTCTGGAACTCGTAGATCGCCTGCAACGTGCCCTGGCTGACCTCCGCCTGATACGGCGTGTAGGCGGTGTAGAACTCGCTTCGTCGGATCAGGTGGTCCACAATGGCCGGGACGTAGTGGTCGTAATAGCCGGCGCCGGCAAAGCAGATGAGGTGCTGACTCTCGTTCGCTATTCCCTGCAGTGTTTCTACGGCCTCCCACTCCGACAAGGCCGGCGGCACGTCGAGGGGCCCTTTACGACGGAATTTCTCTGGTACGACGGCGAGTAACTCGTCTTCGGATGAGACCCCGATGGTGCGGAGCATCTCCTGACGATCCGCTTCCGAATGAGGGATGAAACTCATTTTATGAGATCGCTTTCTTGAAGATTCTTCTACTTGTGGCCGAGCGGCTTCGAGGTCTTGAACTCTAAGTGATCAAGGCCTTGTAAGCTTCCGGGCTCAACATGTCGTCCAGCTCGGACGGGTCGTTCAGCCGGATCTTCACCATCCAGCCTTCGCCGTACGGGTCGCGGTTCACGATGGCGGGATCATCCGCCAAGGCCTCATTGATGGCGACTACTTCGCCGCCCACCGGGATGTACAGCTCCGATACGGCCTTCACGGCCTCGATGGTTCCGAAGGCCTCCATCTTTGAGAAGCTACTGCCGACGTCGGGCAGCTCGACGAAGACGATGTCGCTCAGCTCGCCCTGTGCATAGTCGGTGATGCCGATGACGAGCTCGTCGTCGCTCGCGCGCAGGACATACTCGTGCTCCTCGGTGTAGAGCAGATTGTCCGGGACCTTTGCGTCAGCCATGATTCCTCCAGCATGTAAAAAAAGGCTCGGTCGGGTTCTATAGTTGGGGGGTCACTATATCTGGGCGAGAATAGCGCCGTCAAGACACCCGTGGGCCCTCCCCGGAGAACCGTCCTGCGGGGTTCCACGGGCCCCGCGGGCGCTCGCCCCCGACGCAAGAAAGTCTTGATCTCGGGCGCGCTTGGCCCTAGCTTTGCGGGAAGTGGCACGCGGCCTAAACTGCTGCGCCGCAAGACTTTGGTGCCCTCGGCAATACTCTAGCGAAAGGAGGTGGTCCAGTGTCTGTTGAACCCTCTGGCCAACCGGCACGGGCAAGCGACTGCCTCAAGGTGGTGCAGGCTTGTTAATCGGCCTCTGACCGGGTTCAAACCCGGCGACGCCGCGAGGCGTTGCGCCGGTTGAGCCAGATCCACCGGCCGCTTCTGCATTTGGGAGGCGGCCGGTCCTTTTTGTGGTATTGGGAGTTGGTAAGTAAACGAGTAATAGAGCAATCGAGACTGCGAGTTTTGAGTTGGGTCTGTAGCACGCACCCACTTCCAACTCGCAGTCTCGATTGCTCTATTACTCGTTTACTCACCAACTCCCAATCAACCGCTTCCCCCTACTTGTAAATCCGATAGGTCGGGTAAGCGAAGTCGATGGCGTCTTCCTCCGCAAAGCGGTCTAGGATCGCCTCGGAGAGCCGGTCGGTCAACGAGCGGCGGCGCCGCGCGGGCGTGAGGTTTCTGATCGTAAGAAGGATGCCGGAGTCGGCGATCTCCGTGTAGACGATGGGTGCGGTGGAGCCGAGGCGGAAGGCGTACTCGCGCTCGAGGTTCTCGAAGCCGGCGCGAAGGTCAGGCACGATCTCCTCGTACAGCTCCATCGCGACGTCTCGCATTATTTGGCGAGCTTGTTTCCAATCGCTCTCGAAGGTGACGAGTATTTGGATCTCCTGCCAGACCAGCGGATTCACCGTGGCGGACGAGATGACGTTCTTGTTGAGGAATACGCTGTTGGGGACCGAGACTATGCGTCCTGTGGATTGCAGAGCGTGGACCAGCGGCTCGCCGACCTCGAGCAGGGTCGTCTTGAGCAGGCCGATGTCGATGACATCGCCGATGACGCCGTCCACCGCGACCCGGCTGCCGATCTCGACGCCCCGGCGCGAATTGACGTAGATCCATCCGGCCAGACTGCGCACGACATCGGCGAGGGCGATGGTCACAGCGGCCGCGATGAGCCCCAGGACCGTCCCGATGTCTGCCAGCGCCAGGTTCTCCGCGAACAGTGTGACGCCCGAGACGACCAGCGCGATCCAGAGAGTGTAGGTGACGACCTTGCGTAACTGGTGCCGCTGGTTGACGTCCTCGATGTGCCCCTCGATGGCGCGACGGATGATGCGCGAGAGCCCGTAGAGCGCGAGCCCGAGGAGCAGGAAGATCACCAGCTTCTCGAGCGAGCCACCGGCCGTGACGGAATCCCACAGCCAGTCCGCGAAGGCACCGACTTGGGATGCGCTCTCTTGCGCCGCCCGTGCGGGTGGTGTTTGTATGCCGAGGACGTTCATGGTATTGCCAATATGGGCTTGCTTGCGTGGAACGCGCTACAGGCGCGACGCGCGAGTTCCCGCAGAACCTAGCGCATCGAAGAATGGGTGACGAGCGTACTTCACGACCCAGTCGCATCAGCATACTGGCGGCCTTCGCCGCCATCTATCTGATTTGGGGATCGACCTACCTGGCGATTCGTTTCGCCGTCGAGACGCTGCCGCCGTTTCTGATGACCGGTGTGCGCTTCGTCGCAGCCGGGTTGGCCATGTACCTGTGGGCTCGATTCGCCGGGACGGCGCGACCGACTCGATCTCAGTGGGCCGCGGCCACACTCGTGGGCACGTTGATGCTGCTGTTCGGCGTCGGCATGGTCTCGTGGGCCCAACAGCGGATTCCCTCCGGCGCTGCGGCGTTGATAGTTGGTGTGGGCCCCCTCTCCATGGTACTGGTCGACTGGTTGTTCTTTAGAGGTCCTCGACCCGACGGCAAGATGATCACGGGCATCATGCTGGGTTTCGTGGGCGTAGCCCTACTCATCGGGCCCGAGCAGCTGGCGGGTGCCGGTCGCATCAACCTGGTGGGCACCGGGGTCATCCTCTTTGGAACGATCACCTGGTCGTTCGGTTCGCTCTACTCCCGCGGCCCGCACCTGCCCAAGTCTCCCGTTCAGGCGATAGGAATGGAGATGCTGGCCGGCGGAGTCGTTCTCCTAGTGGCGGGCACCCTCCTCGGCGAATGGAACGTATTGGATTGGAACGCGGTCACGACGCGATCGATCCTGTCGGTTGGTTACCTGTCTCTGTTCGGCTCGGTCATAGCCCTCGGCGCCTATCTGTGGCTGATGCGGCACGTCTCTCCCGCCCGCGTCACCACTCATGCCTACGTGAACCCGATCGTCGCGGTCTTCCTCGGCTGGACGCTCGCCGACGAAGCGCTGAATGCTCGAATCATCGTGGCGTGCGCGGTCATCGTTCTTGGCGTAGTAGTCATCACAGCGGGGAAAGAAACGCCGGCGGAAGTGGAGCATGGGTAGGTTTTGGTTTTCCGGGAGTAGGTGAGTAAACGAGTAATAGAGCAATTGAGACTGCGAGTTTTGAGTTTGGGCCTTGCTGGGAGGCCATTCCCAACTCGCAGTCTCTGCTTCTCTGTCACTCGTTTACTCACCTACTCCCAAACCGCCCCGACCCCAAGTTAACTACCGGGCAGCGTTTCATCTTCCCTGACCCGAGAGGCGATCCCAACGCCAGTAAACCCATAGGCTACGGCAAACAAGAGGCCCGTGTAGTTGAACACCGCCCAGGGCAGGTAGGACAGCGTGGCGACGCCCAGTGTGGCTGCCATGAACACGCCGGCGGCCGACCACGGGATAAGAGGGACGACGACGGTGCCGCTATCCTCGAGCGTGCGTGAGAGGTTTTTCGCAGCAAGCTCGCGTTGCCGGTAGGCCGGCGCGAACAGTTCGCCGGGTAGGAGAATCGTCAGGTAGCTAGAGCCCGTGATGATCGCCGTGAACACCGTCGATCCGACGGTCGCCGCCACTAGTTGGCCGGTGGTACGCGTGGCTCGGAGCAGGTGGCTGAGGGCGAGGTCCAGCAGTCCGGCGCGGTTGGCGATTCCGGCGAACGAGAACGCCGCGAAGACGATGAGGGTGACCTCCATCATCGGGCCCATTCCGCCCCGAGATAGCAGGTTGTCCACCGCCGAGTCTCCGGTGTTCGCGGCGTAGCCCGTCACCATCGCGTCTAGCACATCCGAAAGAGCCTCGCCTTGAACGATCACGGCGATCGCGGCCGCCACCGCCGCTGCCAGCAGGATGCCTGGTACCGTGGGCTTCTGTCGTACGGCGAAGTACAGCACCACGGGGAGAGGCAAGAGCACCCAGGGATTCATGACGAAGGCACCGTCCAGCGTCTCGAGGATCGCCGCGACCCTCTCGGGCGATGCGGCACTGCGGCTGTTCAATCCGACGATCAGGTAGACGAGAAGGCCTAGCGTCCATGCCGGCAGCGTCGTCCATAGCATGTGACGGATGTGATCGAACAGATTCGATTGAGCGGCCACCGGCGCCAGGTTCGTCGTGTCCGAGAAAGGCGACAGCTTGTCACCGAAGTAGGCGCCGGCAACAACCGCGCCTGCGGCAGCACCCAAAGGCACGCCGAGGCCTGCGGCCACGCCCATGAGCGCGATGCCCATCGTTCCCACCGTCCCCCACGACGTACCGGTGAAGAGCGAGATGAGCGAACAGAGTATGCAGGCGGTGACCAGAAAGAACTGCGGCGAGATGGTGTGCATGCCGAGGCGCACCAGGTACGGGATCGTTCCCGCCGCGATCCACGATGCGATGAGCGCGCCCACGCATACCAGGATCAGAACCGCCGGCAGAGCCTTGGCGATGCCTTCAATGATCCCGGCCTGCAGTTCCCCCCACGTGTACCCGAGTCGATAGGCGACCAGGCCCGCAATGGCGGCGGCCACTATGAGCAGGATCTCGATGCGCAGGCGATAGATGCCGTAGCCCACCCCGAGCAGGATGGCCATCGAGATGAACGGGAGGAACGACTCGAACGTCGTGGGCTTTCTAGTAGACATCGATCAGCCGTGTCGGATCCAGCGCACCAGCTCGGGCAGAGTTGGCCGCTTACCGGTCATCAACAGGCCGACCCGGTAAATGCGTCCGCCGATCCAGGCGACCAGCAGGATCGTGGCGAACTGCAGCGCGAAAATCAGCGGGATTTCCCACAGCTCCACCGAGCCGAGCACATACCGGGCGATGAAAAGCACCGGGGTGAAGAAGGGGATCCACGATAGCACGGCCGAAGCCGTGCTGGCCGGTGATTCCAATACGACGGGAATGACCAGAATCGGTACGATCACCAGCATCGTCACGGGGAATTGGAGCTGCGATGCTTCCTGCTCGGTGCTAGCGATGGCTCCCACCGAAGCGTACATGCCGCCGTACAGGAAGTAGCCGGTGATGAAGAGACCGAGGAACAGCACCAGTGTGTCGGGCCCCACCGGGATGTTCTGCAGGAACTCGACGCCCGCGAGCGCTTCAGCGCTGGCGATGTAGACCAGGGCGAGCGCGATGAAGGACAACCAGACGGCCATCTGGGTGAGTCCAACGGCGCCGACCCCGAGGATCTTCCCGAGCATCAACTGCCACGGGCGTAGGCTCGAGAGAATGATCTCTACCGTCTTGCTCGATTTCTCCGCGACGGCGGCGCGCAACATCATCGCTCCGTAAAGCAACACCACCATGTAGATAGTGAGTGCCAGAATGTGGGCAGCGATGACCGACTGCCCCTCTTCGCGAGCCGCGCCCTCTTCGGTGACCCGATACGTCTCGAGATCGACGGACCGCGTGAGCAGGTCGGCGGCCTCGGGCTCGAGCCCAAGCGCTCGCGCCTGGACCCGTTGCGCGGCCTGAGTGGCGGCGGGCTCCAGCGTCCCGTTCACCAGTGACGGCCCGATGTCACGGCCCCAGAACTCGATCTTCCCGCCGTCCAACAGGTTCGAGGGGACGAACATGTAGCCGGAGATCTCCTCTGAGAGGGTCTGCGCCTGAAGTGCTTCCTTTGCAGCCTCGCTGCCGCCGCTGGGGGGCGGTCTGTAATGAACCCGCTCCTCCACGAACGCCTCGGTTCTCAGCAGCTCGGCGGTGAACTCTCCGGTTTCGTCGACTACGCTGATCTCGATGACCCGTTCGGCGCCGCGCACGGCCAGCAAGATAGGAAGCGCCATGGCGGCGACGAGCAGGACCGGTGCCAGGATGGTGGTGACGATGAACCACTTGCTCCGGACCCGGGCGAGGTACTCGCGACGGAGGACCGCGATAAGCTTATTCACGGGCCCTCGACACGAAGATCTCGTGGAGTGACGGCTCGCTAACCTCGAAGCGGCTGACGGTCGCGCCGGCCCGGACGGCCGCCTCCAACAACTGTTGTGGTTCCACGCCGTCTCTCAGAGAGACGGCCACGTGGGTGCCTCGATCCTCGACGCTCGCGACCAGCGATTTGTCTTTGAGCAGTCCGTCCTCGGCGTCCAGGGAGAGGAGGATTTGGCGGTGTCCCTCCAGCCAGGCTTCCCTCTTGATCTCGGACAGCGTTCCATCGAGCACCTTGTGAGCGTCCTTGATCATCACGACGCGCTCGCAGAGACGCTCGGCCTGGTCCATGTTGTGGGTCGAGAGCAGTATGGTGGCGCCGCGGTTCCTTTGCTCGAGGACGATCTTCTTTAGGACGTCGACGTTCAGTGGGTCGAGCCCCGAGAACGGTTCATCGAGGATGAGGAGATCGGGTTCGTGCAGCACGGTGCCGATGAACTGGGCCTTCTGCTGCATTCCCCGGGACAGCTCTTGGACCTTCTTGTCGGCCCATTCTCCCAGGTCCAGGCGTTCGAGCCATTCGGTGGCTCGCTCGCTCGCCACCTTTCGCCGCATCCCCTTCAGCTCGCCTAGAAACACGAGCAGTTCCAACACCTTCATCTTGGGATAGAGTCCGCGTTCTTCGGGCAAATACCCCACGCGGTCGCGGGTCTCGGGGGTCAGCGTTCCTCCCAGTACCGCGACCGCTCCGCGATCGGCTCCAATGATGTCGAGGATAATTCTTATCGTGGTGGTCTTGCCGGCCCCGTTTGGCCCGAGTAGCCCGCAGATCGTCGCGCGCGATACCTGAAGGTCGAGATCCTCCACCGCGACTTTCTCGCCGTAGGCTTTGTAGATGCCGTCGAGCCTGATGGCTGGGTTGTTTCTGTCCACTGCGGTGCGATGCTACCTCTCCTGTAACCTCCCTGCAACCCCCTCTTCTCTTACTCCTACTCCTAATCGTACTCGTACTCGTACTCGTACTCGACTCCAAAGGTCTGGAAGGATTGGGATTGCGAGTAGGAGTACGATTAGGATTAGGATTACGATTACGATTACGATTACGATTAGGAGTAGGAAGCACAGGATACCAATCCGGGGCTCACTGCACTAGCTTGCGCCCATGCACGAGACGGCTCTGATAGTGGAGTTGCTTGTTGTCGCGATACTCGTTGCGATCGTAGTGAAGTACGTCCGCCTGCCCTACACGATCGCCCTCGTCTTCGCCGGAGTTGGGGTCGGGTTCCTGCCGGTGGTCCCCGCCTTCCCCGTCGCTCCCTCGTTGTGGCTGCTGCTATTCCTGCCGCCGCTGCTTTTCGAGGGCACGATCAACATGGATCTCGAGCTGCTCAAGCGTTATGCGACGCCAGTCGGTCTGCTCGCCTTCTTGGGCACTTTGGTCTCGGTCGTACTACTGGCGACAATCTTCCACTACCTGCTTGGGCTTCCCGTCGTCCTGGCCACTCGGTTGGGCGTCATGCTCAGCCCCACCGACCCAGTCTCGGTGCTGGCGCTGTTCAAGGAGTACGGAGTAGCGCGCGGCCTCCAGACCATCGTCGAAGGCGAGTCGGTCTTCAACGATGGCGTGGCCGTCGTGCTGTACATCATCGTGCTGCACGTGATCGGCGGCGAGTCAGTGACGGTGGTGGAGGGGATCGTCGAGTTCTTCAAGGTCGTGGCCGGCGGCGCGCTGGTCGGCGCGATCCTCGGCTATCTGACCCATCGGCTCTACTCCCAGATCGACGATCACCTCATCGAAGTCGGGCTTTCGCTGGCCCTGGCCTACGGATCTTACCTGGTCGCCGAGCGTTTGGAAGTCTCGGGTGTGATCGCGGTGGTGGTGGCCGGGCTCATCATCGGGAACTACGGCCGCATCTTCTCCATGAGCCCCAGCACGCGATTGAGCCTGACTCACTTCTGGGAGGTCGGCGCGTTCCTCATCAATGGGCTGCTGTTCCTGTTGATCGGGCTCACGGTCGAGCGCGGCGAGCTGTTCGGCTACGCCGGCCAGATCAGCCTCGTCTTCGTCGCGATGATCGTCGTGCGGTCGGTCGTCGTCTACGGAACGCTGGGCGCGCACCAGGGCGCATCGCGCAGGTCGCTGCCCGCCGGCTGGGTGCATGTCGTCAATTGGGCCGGTGTTCGCGGCAGCATCCCCGTCGCCCTGGCGTTGGGACTGCCGGCAACTGTCCCCGAGGTCGGCCGCCTTAGGGCGATCACTCTGGGTGCCGTGTTCCTGTCGCTGGTCGTCCAGGGGATGACCATCAAGCCGCTACTGGAGAAGCTGGGTTTGGTCCGGCGCTCCGAGGAGCAGAAAGCCTTCGAGCGGGCCCAAGGCGAAGCGATCGCGGCCAACGCGGCGCTGAACGAGTTGGAGGGTCTGCATCGAAGCGGCGAGATACCCGATGTCCTCTATAGAAAGCTGGTGGACTACTTCGGCGGCATTCGAACCCGGACGACCGGAGAGCTGGCCCGAATGACCGAGGATGATGGCGCCGTTCGGCGTCGGCACCTGGCTCGAGTCAGCACGCAACTGTTCGCCGCGGAGCGGGTAGCACTAGACCAGGCCCTGCGGCGTGGGCTGTTGGGTGAAGAAGTGTGGCGCGAACTCAAGGAAGAAGTGGACGCGCTGCTGGTGGGCGGCGAAGAGGAAGGTTGGGAGCATCTTTGGCACGAGGAACACGTCGAGCTCGACGATGAAGAACTAGCGCAGGACGACTCCTAGACTTGAGCGACGTTTGGAGGGGGTGCACATGGCGGAGAAACGTAAGCGACTCATTTGGTGGCTACTGCCGCGGCTGCTGATATTCGCCGCCGGCGTGGCGGTGGGATACTACGCTCGCACCAACGAGTTGGACCGGCTGGAGGAGGTTTACGAACAGACGGTCGCCGAGTTTCAGCAGTTCAAAGAGAACACCGAAGAGATGATCGAGCGGGGCCGCGCTGCGGGTGAGAGCCTGAAGTCGGGCGCCGAGGCGGCGGTAGACAGCACGAAAGCTGCCGTAGAGTCGATCAAAGGCGAAGGCAACGACTAGACGCTGTGCGCTAACCGAATACTATGACGCTCAGCATGATGACGAGTAGCGTCAGCAACACGTAGTTGAACCCGCGACTGCCTCGAGCCGCGACCTTGGGCCGACCGGGCATCACGGTCGGTGCGTCGGGAACCGTACCACGAACCGGCATCACGTCGCCGGGTTCGATGATCTCCTCAGCCGTCTCAGGCCTCCGCAAGAACGCCAACTCGACTTTCCCGATCTGTATGACGTCGCCCACACCCAGCGTGTGGTTTCCGTGCACCTTCTTGCCGTTCACCTTGGTATCCGCGCGGCCGACCTCGCGGAGCACGTACTTGCCGGCGGTGTAGGTAATTTCGGCGTGCAGGCGCGAGACGGACTGATCGGGGATGATCAGGTCGCAGTGCTTCTCGCGGCCGATCCGAAAACCCGCCCCGTCGATGGCGTAGGCCTGACCGTCGTCCATTCTGCGCAGCACGGCAACGATCTTCCTTTGCACGACCGGTGGCGTCATCCGCGTCAACATCTCAGGCGACACCGCGCCGGTCCCCGCGGCCGACTCCACGTGGCCGCCGGCGACCGCGGCAGGAGCTTGGCGTCTACCCGCCCGAGCCAGCACTCGTTCTGTGGGCTCGCTGGCGTCGTCGATGAACGTCAGTGGAAACACCAACGTCGAATCCTGAATCGAGATTTGGTCGCTGCTGAACAACGGAACCGGCTCCTTGCTCAGCCGTTGACCGTTGATGACGATTTCGCAGTTATCACCCGCCGACCAGGCGAATGCGCCGAGGGTCTCGATGCTGATCCCCAAAACGCAGCCTGGGGGCAAATCGGGTAGACGAACGGTCGACTGCTCGCTGGGGCCGATCAGGTTCTCGCCGCTGCGGAGTGGATATAGCTGCTGTCTGAATTCGATGGACGGCACGGCTCCGTATCTCCTTGCCAGTCTGCCAGCGGGGGATTCGCCTGGCCGGGGCCATTGGAGGCCAGTGTACGCCCAAGCTGGGGCGTACCTATGAAAGAAATGCAAGTGCGGGACCGGATCCCGAAAAGTCGGTAAAAGCGCAAAGTGTAGCGCGATACAGGCTTGTAAAATCGCCTACATGCGGGATCGGATCTTGCACAACGCAATTATGGTTGCAATGGCCAAGATGACAGCGGTTCCAGCATTGACCTGGGTGTCAGAGATTGGCATCTTTAAGCACGAATTTTCCCCCGCAGTAACTACCCGGCACTATTCGCATCGCTATTGGCCTCAAGGGGCCGCTAGTCCATTTATCCCCCGCTGATCGGTCAGTTTGACCGCGCGGACGGTGATCGCAACACGTCGTCTGGCCGTGACATTCTCTATCGGCGATGAGTCTAGTTTTGCCGCCAGACTGTGTCGCCATATCCGTGTCGACCGGAGCAGGAGGCGATGCTAAGAACCACGCGGGGATTCACTCTCGTTGAAATCGTGGTCGTCATGCTGATGCTGGGCGTAGTGGCCACCATCGCTTTGCCGCGCGCCATCAAGTCGAGCCCCGAGTTGCAGGTCGACCTCGCGGCACGAGCGCTGACGCGCGACCTGGAGCAGATGCGCATGCGAGCCATCGCAGCCAAGCGCAGCGTGCGAATCGTGTTCGATGAGTCCAAGAACTTCTACACGGCCTACATGGACGTGACGCCACTGCGAACGGCGGTGTTTTCCCTGAGTACGGACGAGGTCGAGAGAAGCGGCTTGCTGACCAAGGGGTCCAGCGGAGGCGTGCCGGGTGTGCCATTGCCCAAGCGCGTCGAGTTCGGTACCGGATCGGTGTCTCTAGGTCCGCAGAGCTATGGGGCATCCGATGCCGTCGGCGTCAACAACGACTGGGTCGAGTTCGACGCTCGTGGACTGGTCAATCCCGCGGGTTCGGAGGGAGTGATCTTCCTCGTTCATTCCGACGAGCCCTCCGCCATCGCGGCGGTCACGATTTCGGGTGCCAGCGCGTTTCAAGCCTGGCGCTACCGTGGGGGTAAGTGGATCAAATGACACACACGCGAAACCAACTCGTTTCGAGAGACGGCTTTGGCCTAGTCTCCGTATTGGTGGCGATGGTTCTCCTGGCGGTAGGCGTGGTAGCGCTATCCAGCTCGAGCGCCTTGCTGATGTCCATGCAGACCGACACATCGGTTCGCTCGACGGCGACGTCGCTTGCGATCGCCTATATGGAGGAGGTCAAGCGTCGACCCGCCCGAACGCTGGCATCCGAGGGCCCGGCCACGATCGACGAGATCGGCCTCGACAATCCCGACGGCCATTTCGTGCGCTCGTTGACGGTGACCGAGGATCCCAGCGCCCCGGATGTTGTGAAAGCAATGGTCGATGTGGAGTTCCCCGCGGGTTTCGGCCGAACCGGTAGAGTCGAGATGGTGACGATCATCTATCGAGGTAACGAACAGTGAGTGTGCGTACCGTGGCGAAAACTGGAATCGAGCGACGGCCCCGCGGATTCACCTTCGTGGAGTTGCTCGTCGCACTGTCGCTGGGCGCTGTCGTTCTCGCGGGCGCGATCGGCTACATGATTCGCGAGATGAGGACGCTGACAGGCAACGAGCTTCGACATAGCCTGGCTCGCAATGGCCGCTACGTCGGCGTTTCGCTGCGCCACGATCTCCAGAAGGCCGGCATCGAGATCGAGAGCACCACCGACTTCGGCACGGTGAACGTCTGGGCAGGCGTGATCGGCGATACCCTCGTCATCCTGCACGTTCCCTACATCCCCGAGATGGCGCCGCCGCATCCCATTCAGCCGCCATTGGGTGGCGGAAACCCGTTGCCGGCCGGTGGCACGTGCGGAGCCCGCTGCATCGAGGTTGTGAAGGACACGACCCCGTTGGAGCTCGCCCCGGGCGACTTGGCACGCATGCAAATCCTCGAGACGCGACGCCTGATCCTGATCGATGATCTGACCGAGACCAGCGACACTTCGTTCGAGGTAAGTTTCACCGATGCATCCGAGATACTCCGACAGCCTGCGGGACTCTCGGGTGGTGTGCTGCTGGATCGCTTTGCGACGTATATACAGGAACTGTCGCCGATCCTCTACTACCTCGACGACCAGGAACAGCTGCACCGCGCCTTTCGACTCAACCTCGACGGGTCACCAGACGGCGACATCCTCGCCTACGGCGTCGAGGAGTTCGACATCAAGGTGGTGTTCGCCGACGATGACGAGTTGGATCGAGCTGACCCGACCGATACGGATGATTCCAACGATTTCGACGATATCGTCGCGCTGAAGCTTCGCGTAACACTGAAAGCGAATCGCGTGGATCCGCGAGTGAACGAGGGCCAACTGCTCAAGAAGACTTACGAGTGGTTGATATCGCCGCGGAACCTGCGATACGAGAAACAGCGCCTGTAAAGGACACCCCCGCGGTAAACTTGAAGAAGCCCACGCAATTCACGTGGGCGAGAGGCGATGGATTGATGAAACGAGAACGAGTTACGGAGGCCGATAGCCGGATGTGCGACCGGCGGCACCCGGATGATTCGGGCTTGGCACTGGTGGCCACGCTTCTGGTGCTGGCGGTCATGGGCGTCATCGTCGCCGCCGGAGTCCGAGCCGTGCTAACGACCACTCGTACGGCGGGCCTCGAGTACCACGAGGCCCGGGTCTTCTACGCCGCGGAAGCGGGCGGCGAAGCTGCGCTGGCCCAGTTGAAGCTGTCCTTGCAGGACGGGTATCTGTCGGACCAGGAACTGGCCGACATCAGCGCGCCGACTCTCGCGGGTTTCAACTACGACAGCTTCTCGGTGTCCCGCCAGGGCGACGCGGTAATCGAGCACATCACCGACGGCCCCTACACAGGGCTGTACGCGCTGACGCAGAACGTGGACGTGTATTCGCTAGCCGAAAACACCAACGGAACGGTGTCGGGCGTGGTGTTGCGAGCGAAGGCGCAGGCCATCCCGATCTTCCAGTTCGGCGTGTTCTTCGAAGAGGATCTCGAGGCGACCAACGGGCCGCCGCTGGAATTCATCGGCCGCGTACATTCGAACGGGAACATCTACCTCAGTTCGAACAACGCGTGGTACCGCGAGATGCTCACCACGCCGAACAAAGTCTTCTACGATCGAAAGGACTTTCACAGCTCGCTACCGGGCGTGTTCATCAACGATGCATCCGGAATCGAAGTCCAGTTGGATTTCGACAGCCGCTCGCATCCCGGGCCCGACGCGTTCAAAGCTCAAAGTTGCAGCTACTTCGATTGTCGGTTGCAGACCGACGCGTTCGATGTCGACTCTCTGCGCCTGCCTCTTCCGACCGGCGTACCGCCGTACGAGTTGGTGAGGCCGCGCGAGGACACCGATACCGACGGCGAGCGTGAGGTGAAGTTCGCTTGGAACGCCGACGCGTATGTCACCGTCGACCTCAGCAATATCCGCACGAAAGGCGACGTGTGCGGTACGACGCTGGCCAAGACCGACCCGGACGACGTGGTCGGCGCGATTCAAGTCACAGGCATCGATCCTGTCGTGCCCGGCGACATCGTGCAGTTCCAGGTTTTGGGGGTGGACTGCGGAACCTTCGATGGCAGTATCGCCGTGACAGTCGACGGGGTGACGATAATGACGACACACCTCGACGATACGTGCTACTTCACGTACACATTGCCGAGCACGACCGACGAGCTGGCGATCACGGTCGTGGACGATGCAACGGGTGCCACAGGCACGTCAACGTGGTACGGCCTGCAGAGCCTTTCCGACGACAGCGATATACCCTGGCCCAGCATCAGCGTCGAGCGAACGGGCGGCAAACTAGTCCCCGGCCCCGACGACCTGTGCCGGATCTTCGCCTGGGAGTGGTCGTCGTTTTACGACGGACGCGAAATCGAGCTCAAAGACATTCTGAACATCGACGTCGCCCAGCTGGACACCTGGGTCAGCGGTGATGACGGGCGGCGCGTCGAGCTGATCTTCGTGGACTTCGAGACTCCGGTCGGCCTCGGCAGCTACGTCAGCGAGGTTCGCGATCTGATGCCGGATGCCAGCCTCGACCCGGCCATCCGCATGATCAACGCCAGCGTTCTGCCGAACCGCATGACCGTGGCCTCCGAGTATCCTGTTTACGTCCGCGGCCACTACAATCGGATCAACAAGCAGCCGGCGGCGCTCGCCGGCGACGGGATTACTATCCAATCGTCGGTCTGGTCCGATGCACAGAACCGTCCACCGGCCAGCGTGTACTCCGATTGTCAGGGCCAGGTCAATCCAGGGGTCCCGTGCGCGGACTACCTGGCGTGGAGCGCTACCTGGTCTCGCAGGAACTCCGCCGAGACGTGGGTGAATGCGGCGGTCCTGGCAGGCCACTGGCCCACGCCGTGCGACCACCACGATACGGCGTGTGCGGCGGACGGCAGCAATTCGTTCTACGCCGACTGGTACGGCGGCGGCATCGAGAATTTCCCACGATTTCTGGAACGATGGAGGGACGGCTTCGGCAACCCGGTCGTCTTCCACTACCTGGGCGCTCTGATCAGTCCGTTCACAAGCCAGAAGACGACGGGTACATGGAACGGATCGTACTACGTGCCGCCGCGACGTGATTGGGCGTTCGATACCGACTTCCGCGACCCACGGCTGTTACCGCCAGGCACGCCCAACGTCGGCAACGTGATCCGGACGGCGATGAGAGAGGCCTTCTAGCGGGTTGGTGTGACTGGCTAGGATTGGGCTAGGGCTCCCCCGGCCCAGAGGGGCCACGCGGTTGGTGGCCCCTCGCTTATGGTGTGAACGGCATTCGAACCTCTCGCTCCCGGTCGCGCGACTCGGGCCGCGATCCATACGAGGCCACCGCGCTCCAACGTCTGCTCGGAGGTGGAATGCCGTTCACACCCAACCTCCCTTTGACAGTGACCTATCGCCGGTAGATGACACCCAGACCGAGCTCGACGCTGTCGTTGGAATTCGTCGCGATGGTCAGCACCCCGGAAAAAATCCACTGGCTTGTTATGTTGACTTCGCCGCCCAGCTCGAGGTTGAACTCCAGTTCAGTCTGGCTGGACCCGAAGCCGCTGTAGCGATCGATGACGAGTAGCGGAGTTCCGTAGACAACGACGGGTCGTTCGTCACTGCCCACATCGGCACCCAGCGTCACGCCAAACGGCACCGAAAGAAGATCGACATCGGCAAAAGAAACCTGCAGGCCGCCGACGATTGCGTATTTCAGCGGCGAGCTCGCGCCCCACGGCATCTGGTACCGCAAATCACCGCCGATATGAAAGCCACCGTCGGCAAAACTGGTATAGCCTGCCCGAAGCCCGAAGTCGATACTGCTTACACCGCGCCGGTAGACGCCGAAAAAGTCCATATCGTCTTCGATGGTCAGGTAGCCGCGAAACTCGTAGTCCTTGTTGGCTAACCCCATCGGACTCAGGGCGAGCGGCGTCTCACCCGCTTGGGCGAAAACGGCGGCAGGAGTGACGAGCAGCACCAACAGGCTGAGTGCCAGGCGAACGGCTTTCATAGTACCCTCCTCTTAGATGACGGCAGTGATC